>NZ_JBNNMF010000010.1:0-162215 GCF_050272495.1 Solibacillus cecembensis
AGCGTTCGTCCTGAGCCAGGATCAAACTCTCCATAATAGTTAGTTTGAAAGCTCATTTGCTTTGCTAGCGTATCAACATAAAGTTGATATCTATATTTTGTTTAAGTTCATCACTTAAACGTTTAAATCATTAACGTTTGCTTGTTCAGTTTTCAAGGTTCATTTTGTTTCGTTTGTCGCGTCATCTCTTGACGACTCACTTATAATATCATCTATTTGTTATATCCGTCAACACTATTTCATAAGTTTTTTTAAGAAAAGCTTTTTTTTCCGTATAAAACGATTAGAAAGAGGGAATGTTATTATGTTAAAACGATTGGTATCACTAGCTTTGTGTATATTTTTAGTGCTTTTTTACTTTAACGGAAAAACTTCTATTATACCTACATTTCAGATGACTGAATCTCCAAATGTCATTACAAAAGGGCAATATGGTCAAACTTTAATTGTTGAACTAAGCTATTCTCATAAAGGATTAGCTGAATGGATTGAAACTCTTTCAGAACCTTCTATATTATTTTTAGTGAATAGTGAATGGATACAACGCAGTCCAGAATTAGTGCAACTATTAAAAGATAAAAAACTCAATGTCGGGTTACTTGGGCACTCTAATGTAGATTATCAAGAACCTACACTATTAAAAGAACAACTTACTATGTTCCATAAGGCCTTTGGACAATTACCGCTTTGGTTTGCTACTGCTGATTATATTGTAGAGTCTGCGATGCAAGAACAATTATTTGCAAAAAAAATAAATATTGTAGCTCCAACGAATTCTTTAAGTTCTCTAGATATGGCAATAGCAGATGGTGACTTCATAAGTGTCCCCCTACATCGGGAACAATCGCTTTCTTTTGAAGTCATTGATCAATTTATAAATAAGCATACCCTTATTTCTATAGAAGAAAACATATTTGGTTATAAAATTTCTACAAAACGATATCCTCAATGATTATCTAAGTTCATTAGAGCTAAACTTAATTCTATAATAAAAGACAGAAATGTTAAGTTACAACATCTCTGTCTTTTATCTACTTTAAAGTTTTATGCCTTTGCAGTTTTCACTGCTTCTTTACGTGCTTTCCGACGTGCTTCTAATTGTTTTCGATCTTTTTCGGATTGCGTATTGTATTTCGGCAACATTAAAATTTGGAATGCATTTACTGCAACAAGTGGGAACAATAATAATGCCACATATACATCTATATTATCTTGTCGTCCCATTAATGCAATGATCCATTCTAATGAAGTAACAACAATCATAAAGAAAATTGTTGAAATTAAAACGTGTGGCTTTTGCGTCATTTTCACTTTTTTCAAACCTGTCGCAATTGCTAAACCAACTAAGACAACAAGTAAAAAGCTATAAATTACCCAGTCTCCTGCCGTTTCCGCGCCTGGTGCAAAACGGAAAATAATAATATCAGCAAGTACAATGACGATTAATAACATTTGTATCCAGTTCCATAGTGTTAGCGAACGAAAAACATTTACGCCTACTTGATGTAATGTTAAATAAGCAAAGAAACCAGCTTGCGCCATTACACTCATTGTAATACCGAGGAAAATCATCCAAACAAATGCGGCAAGAAATTCTCCAAATTCCCCATTTGCTAAGTAAGGTTGAAAGAAGCTCCAACGTACAACTAATGAGGCAATCGCATTTACTCCGCCTCCAATTAATAATGCCCAAAAGGAAAATTTAAACCAATTTCGTATTGTCACGGCGAAACGTCCCCCAACTTTTAATATATTTGTTTATTTTACCAAGCGTATTTAAAAAAAGCGACTGATGTTATAGGTTCTTACATATTATCTGTAAAATTGTGAACAATAGATGAAAGCGCTTAGTTGCAGAAAGGACTGATAAAGATGATACGGCGTTATTTATTCCTTAGTCTAATGGTATTGTTTCTCGTTAGCTGTAGTGATGCAAAAACAACCACCCTTTCTTATGATGAAGTAAAGAAAATTATGGTCGATGCAGTACAAACAGAGGAAGGGAAGAAGGCAATTCGTCAATTATTTGAAGAAAAGAGCTTTCGTGAGCTACTCGTTATAAATACAGAAGAAGTAAAAAAGGCAACAGAGGAGACATTACTTTCTAAAGAAGCGGAAGAATTTTGGAAAAAGACATTTGAAGATCCTAAGTTTAAGGAATCCTTCGCAAAAGGTATGAAAAAGCAGCAAGAAGATTTAATGAAGGATTTATTGAAGGATGCCTCCTATCAGGAAGATTTAATTGCGTTTTTCAATCAACCTGAAATGCAAAAACAGTTGGAATCCATTTTAAAGGGGTCAAAAATTAAGAAGGAAATTGAAAAATCCGTCATGGACACAATTGAAAATCCACTTCTTCAATCGAAATGGCAAGAACTCATTAGAAAAAGCGGAGAAGAGCCAGCGTCTGAGGGGAAATCCGATTCTAAAGGTAGCAAAGATGAAAGCAAGGGCGACAGTGCAGAATAGGTTTCCAAAATACTTAATAAAAAACGATTGCTTAGGTAAATCCATAAGCAATCGTTTTTTCATTATTTTTTTAACTGAGCCATTACTTCTTCTGCAATTGTTAAATAAATTTTACCTGTTGGATGATGCGCTGCATAAATAGAAGGGGCAAAATCCTCTTCTGTCCAATCTGGCTGTCCTAGTGGAATTTGTCCTAATAACTTCGTACGTAATTCCTCTGTTAACTTAGGACCTCCGCCTTGACCGAATATATATTCTTTTTCGCCGTCTTTATTTTCATACCAAGCCATGTTTTCAATAACACCTAAAATTTCATGGTCTGTTTGCAACGCCATCGCACCTGCACGAGCTGCTACAAATGCTGCTGTTGGGTGTGGTGTTGTCACAACAATCTCTTTTGAAGACGGTAACATTTGATGAATATCTAATGCTACATCGCCTGTACCTGGTGGTAAATCTAATAGAAGATAATCTAAATCGCCCCACTCCACATCGCGGAAGAATTGATCTAACACTTTTCCAAGCATTGGGCCGCGCCATACGATTGGCGCATTGTTTTCAACAAAGAAGCCCATTGAAATGACCTTTACACCCATGCGTTCTACTGGATAAATACGATTATCTTTTACAACAGGCATTTCTGTAACGCCCATCATGTCTGGCACACTGAAGCCGTAAATATCAGCATCGATTAAGCCGACTTTTTTACCTAAACGGGCAAGCGCAACAGCTAAGTTTACTGAAACAGTTGACTTCCCTACGCCGCCTTTACCTGAAGCAATTGAAATGAATTGCACGCTTGATAATGGTGATAAAATATCTTGTGCTTCCGCTTCTGTCGCTTGTCCGCGGAATGCTTGTAATGCTTCTTGTGATAATTCTTCAAAACGAATGCCGACAGAAGCCGCACCATTTTCTTTTAATACTTCAACAACTTTCATTTGAAGTGTCATTTGTTCTGGCGTATTCGTTTTAGCAATAGCAAGACGAACGCTGACATGCATTTTTTCTTCTTTAATTGAAACATTTGTTATTCCGTTTGTTTCTGCTAAAGTTTTATGTAAAAACGGATCTTGTAATTGTCCTACTAGTTCTTGAACTTTTTGTACGTTTAACACATCAAACACTCCCCTAAATTGAATATTCAATGCTAGTATATCATACTCATTTCGCATTACTATTATAGGTTGCCTAGTCTATATTTAGGTGGATATAATTTTCAATTCCGCGTGCAATGGCAAAGGCTATCTTCTCTTGATAACTATCCGTTGCTAGTAATGCACGTTCTTCCTCATTACTAATAAAACCCGTTTCAACTAAAGCTGCTGGTACTTCTACTTTTTTCAATAAATACACTTGTTTAATGGATAGTGCTTCTCGGTCTGTATTTTCCAGTGTTTCGCGTAATGATTGTTGTACCGTTTTAGCTAACAACTCGCTATTGGGATGTCCGTCCTTATGGAAAAATACTTGCGCACCTCGCCACTTCGCATTTGGAATCGCATTTGCATGAATCGTTACAAATAAATCTGGATCCTGAGACTTTACAAGTGATTCACGTAAAAAGATATCTTGTTTTTTTCGCTCGCGATTCGTAAGGTTTTGTCCTTTCGATGCATGTTCACTAATCACATCCCCATCTGCTTTACGCGTTAAAACGACTTCTGCCCCTAAACGCGTTAGCTGACGTTCCACCTTTTTAGTAATCGCCAGTGTAATTTCTTTCTCAATTACATCGCCACCAGATGCTCCTCCGTCCATTCCTCCGTGTCCTGCATCTAAAACAATTTTCACCCCACCTAAAGGCTCCGGCAAAAAAAATCGTTTATCCGATGCACTCGTTTCATATACAACGACCATCATCGAGCAAAATATAACAAAAATCAATGCAAGCCAACGCCTCAAAAAAACCACCGCCCTTTTTGCCTACTATACGCAAATGGACGGTGGATTATTCCCTATCAAGCCATAAGCTGATTTTGCAATGCCGCATAAAAGCCTTGATTGTTCATTAAAGTTTGATGATTTCCTCGTTCGACTATTTTTCCCTCATTAATTACGAGAATTTGATTGGCATTTTCAATCGTCTTTAAACGGTGAGCAATGACAAAGCTTGTACGCCCCTTCATTAAATTTGATAATCCCTTTTGAATGTGTACTTCGGTCATTGTATCTACACTCGAAGTCGCTTCATCTAAAATTAATAAGTCTGGATCTTCCAAAATAGCACGAGCAATAGCGATCAATTGGCGCTGTCCTTGACTTAAATTTAATCCGCCGCTTGTCAACACCGTCTCATACTGTTCGGGTAAGTATTTAATAAAATTATGTGCATACGCAACTTTAGCCGCTTCTTCCACTTCTTCATTCGTTGCATCAAGCTTACCGAATCGAATATTCTCGCGGACTGTTCCAGAAAATAAGTACGTATCCTGCAAAACAACACCGACATGATCTCGTACATTACTCATTTGATAATGCTCAATTGGCTCACCATCTAGCAATATCCGTCCACCGGTAGCATCATAAAAACGCGTCAGCAGCTGAATAATTGTCGTTTTCCCAGAGCCGGTTGGACCAACAATGGCAATCGTTTCTCCCGCTTGGGCATGAAAATCAATACCATGTAAAATCGGTTTTCCTTGCTCATAGGCAAAATCAACATTTTGAAACGTGACATTCCCTGCAAACGTATTTTTAACCTTTGCATTTGTAACATCCGCTACTTCCTGAGATTCATCGAGTATTTCAAAAACACGTTCTGAGCCGGCAATCGCTGACTGAAACGTATTTAGTAAATTAGATAGCTGGTTGATTGGGCGGAAAAATTGGCGGGTATACGTAACAAATGATGCGATGACACCAATGGAAAGACCGCTCGTTACAGCCATAATCGCTCCTGTACCAATAACTAAACTCAAGCCTAAATTATTCATGAAGTTATTGATTGGGCCCATGAATCCTGAAATCGTATCCGCGCGCATAGCCGATGTACGTAATTTTTCATTAGCTTCACGGAACTCTTCAATGCTTTGCTTTTCCTTACCAAATAACGTAATAATATCTGCATTTGAAATCGTTTCTTCTATATAGCCATTTAACGCACCTAAATTACGTTGTCGTTCTTTATAATTCACACTACTCCGCTTAATAATTTGCTTCGTCGCCCAAACGATTAACGGAATAACCGTAAGCGTTACAAGCGCAAGCATCCAATCTAAATAAAATAAGGCAAATGCCGTTCCAACAATCGTTAAAAAGGACGAAACAATTTGAATCACACTTTGCGAAAGCGCTGCGTTTAAATTTTCAATATCATTTGTCATGCGACTCATTAAATCACCCTGCTTACGCTGATCAAAAAATGCGAGTGGCAATGATTGATATTGCTCAAATAGTTGTTTTCGTATTCGGTAAATTGTTTTTTGCGAAATGCGAATCATCACAAATGTTTGCACCCATGTTAATACCGATGACGCAATATAAATACCGGCTAAAACAAGAGCCATTTTCACCGCGCCATTTACATCTAATTTGACGATATAATCATCAATTGTTTTTCCGATTAAAAATGGTCCTACTAAACTTAACAACGTGCTCATAACGACAATAATTATAACGCTTATAAGCTCAACTTTTTGTAATTTCAAATAGCTCCAAATACGTAACAATGTTTGCTTTTGATTTTTCGGTTTTACTACTGGCCCTGTAAATCGACCACCGGGGTGTCCCATTGTTGACGGAGGCCCGACTGGATTTTTAGTCATGTAGGGTACCTCCTTTTCCTTCTTGGGTTTTATCAATTTCCTGATACATTGAATTTGTTTTCAATAATTCTTCATGTGAACCACACGCTACAATTTGACCATCATCCATCACAAGAATTTGATCGGCATGACGAATCGAAGAAATTTTAGAAGACACGATAAATTTTGTTGCCTGGCCAAATTGCTTTTCAATTGCCTGTTGAATTTTCTTTTCTGAAATACTATCTACTGCACTCGTCACATCATCTAATACTAAAATTGCCGGCTTGCGAATAAATGCCCGTGCCATTGCAAGACGTTGCTTTTGACCACCAGATAAATTCGTTGCGCCTTGTGTCAACAAATGCTCTTTCCCAGATGGAAGCTTTTCTATAAATTCTGTTGCGCAGGCTGCTAGTAATGCTTCTTCTAATCGATCATCGGATGCCATTTCATTACCGTAACGGATATTGTCAGCTATTGTTTTTGAAAACAACGTCGCTTTTTGTGGCGCAAATCCAATCGATTGACGCAACTGCTCGACATCATATTGTTGAATTGGCACACCATCAATTTTGACTACACCTTGGTCGACATCAAACAAACGCGTAACCATTTTGACGAGCGTTGATTTCCCACTACCCGTCATACCGATAATGCCGATGGTTTCTCCCGCTTTTGCATGGAAGCTCACATTTTTTAAAACAGGCTCTGTTCCTTTAATATAAGAAAAGCTTACTTGTTGGAATTCAACCTCTCCGCGCACAGAATTTTGTACTGGTTGATTTGGACTTTGAATATCGGCTTTTTCATCTAACACTTCAACAATACGCCCTGCACTTGGAATGGCACGTGCTAATTGCACAAGTACCATGGATGAACTCATTAGCCCTTGCATGACCATCATTAAATAGTTGATAAAGGCGAGGATAACCCCAACTTTTATTGTTTCACTTTCTACTTTAATTGCTCCTAGCCAAAGTGCAGCTACAATCCCTAAATTCACGACAAACATCGTTAACGGTGCTAACACGCCAATAATTTGATCCGCCGTCATACTCCGTTTCATTAATTGCGTATTCACATCTGTAAACTGTTCAATTTGGTGATTTTTTCGATTATATGCCTTAATGACACGAATACCCGCTAGGTTTTCCTGTACTTTCGTGTTCACTTGATCGACAACGCGCTGCACTTTGTGAAATAACTTGCCTGATAGTGATGTAAAAAAGTACATAGCAAAAGCTAATATTGGCACAACGACTAATAAAATCGGAAAGAGCTCGCGTGCTGTCACAAAAACGATAACAACCGCACCGATGAACATCATTGGCCCGCGCACGAAAATTTTAAGAAGCATCGTGACAGCTCGTTGCAGCATTTCCACATCACTTGTTAAATTCGTAATCAGTTTACCTAACGTAAATTTATCTTTACTGTTATTCGAAAAATACGTAATCGTTTCATATAAATCTTGGCGCAAATCAGTAGCAAAATTAACGGCTGTTTTTGAAGCGTAAACCGAACAGCCTATCCCACCAATTAGAGCGATCATTGACGTTCCCATCATAAGACCAAACATTTTTATTATGTAGGATGTATCACCCTGTGAAATTCCATCATCAATAATATGCTGTAATATAGTTGGTTGGAGTAAATCCATGCCCACTTCTATAAGCATCATGACTGGTGCGATAATCGCAAAAACGATATATGGCCTTATATATTTTGTAAGTTTTAATACGGCTTGCATATTGAAATACCACTTCCTCTATTCCTCAGTTGTTTCTCCAAGTATTTCAGTTAATTGAAATGTAACGATAAATTCATCCATAATAGCTTCTGTTGCCTTTAGCTCGCCCGCGATTATAGAATGAATTGATTGAAGCTCGTTGGATTCCAATTGTTTTTTCAATGTGTCGCGTTTCGTTCCTAACTGTCGATAAAATTCTAATGCACGTCCTCTTCGAAATGTTTGAGCCCCTTTTCGACGTCCCTCTCCATTACATTTCTCATGTTCTCGTTGACGCCTTCCTTTATCCTCCAAATACATACTATTCACCTCTATCATTTTGAATACAATTGTATACCTTTGTATACAATAAATCTAGTTATTTTTTTGTATTATTTCGGAAGTTTTGACTATGCATTTCTTATTAGAACTATTTACTATATAGTTAAAGAGATTCATTTAACTTCTAAAATTAATACATCAGTTATAAATAATAAGAAAAAGGGGTGTTTTTAGTGAATCAAAAACTACAGGTTATTGTTGAGTCTATTGAATTTTATCAATCAACTTATCCCGAGGACGCCTGCATTTTGATTTTTGATACAGAAAAAGTTGTCGGCTATAAACGAGGCAAGAAGGTGGATTTAAAAATTACACTTGGAGAAACGGTTGAACAACATCGTACTACGACAAGTGTTCGTGCCATGAAGAGTGGGAAATTTTTACGTGAGGAACGCAATGAGGAGGCTTTTGGTTTTCCATATATCGCATCTTCTGTTCCCGTATATGATAACGGGATCATCGTCGGCGTTGTGACAGGGGTTATTTCAAATAGCCGTGTAAGCAATATGCGTATTGTAGCAAATGAACTATCTGGCTCTGTTCAGGAAATGTCTGCAACGACTGAGCAGCTGGCGATGGCAAGTACCGATGTTTCCAAGCGTATCGATGAATTATCGAAGTATGCTGAGCAAATGAATAACAATATCCAACAAATTAATTCCATAGTTGGAGCTGTAAAAGATATTGCAATGCATTCAAAAATTTTAGGGTTGAACGCATCCATTGAAGCAGCTCGTTCAGGTGAGCATGGCAGAGGCTTTGCCGTTGTCGCGAACGAAATTCAAAAAATGGCGCACAATAGTACCGATAGCGCTAATAGTATCGAAACTCAATTACTGACTATTGCTGATTCTATTGAGCATATTAATGCCTCTACAAAACAAATCGCTTCATTTACCGAAGAATATACGGCGAGCATGCACGAAATGAGCGAGAGTTATGTAAGCATAAATCAAATTGGGCAAAGATTATTATCGCTTGGTGAAATTGAGCATTAACCGTTTCTTATAAGTATCTAATAGAATAATTAACATCAATTAAGCACTTAATCAGAAACATTTTCTGGATGGGTGCTTTTGTTTAATTCCCATAAAAAAGTAAAAACCCTCTCCCACAAATGTGAGAAAGGGTTTTGTAATTCGCAAAACTGTATAATCGGGAAGATTAACGTTTTGAGAACTGAGGTGCACGACGAGCGCCGCGTAGACCTGGTTTTTTACGTTCTTTCATGCGTGAATCACGAGTTAATAGACCCGCTGACTTAAGAGCCGAACGGAAATCTGGATCAACTTGTAATAATGCACGAGCGATACCGTGACGGATTGCACCAGCTTGACCTGTGAATCCACCACCGTTTACGTTAACGTGTACATCATAAGAACCTTTAGTTTCAGTTGTTACTAATGGTTGGTTGATGATTAATAATAAAGTTTCGTATGGTAGGTAATCAGCAACATCACGGTTGTTGATTACGATTTTGCCTTCGCCTGGTACTAAACGTACGCGAGCTGTAGAACTTTTACGGCGACCTGTGCCGATGTATTGAACTTGTGCCAAGGTTATTTCCTCCTATTATTGTATATTAACCGCGTAGCTCGTAAGCTTCTGGTTTTTGTGCTGCATGTGGGTGCTCAGCACCTGTGTAAACGTTCAGTTTAGTGAACATTTGACGACCTAAAGAGTTCTTTGGAAGCATCCCTTTGATAGCTAACTCAAGCATTTGAGTTGGGTATTTTTCTTTCATTTCACCAGCTGTACGTTGTTTTAAACCACCAGTGAATTGAGTGTGACGGTAGTAGATTTTACCTTTTAATTTGTTACCTGTTAACTCAATTTTCTCCGCGTTGATGATGATTACGTGATCACCTGTATCAACGTTTGGTGTGAAAGTTGGTTTATGTTTACCGCGTAAGATAGCAGCTACTTCAGAAGCTAAACGACCTAACGTTTGGCCTTCTGCGTCAACTACTAACCATTTGCGTTCTACTTCGTGACCTTTAGCCATGAATGTTGTGCGCATATTTGTATCCTCCTAATCGATATTGATTACCGTTATTTTTCATTATTATACACTTATAAGTTTCGGGGCTTATGTTTGTGGTGGTAATGAAAATACCATACATCATCATATAATGTATCGTGAAATAAGTCAAGATATTTAATCGAACACCTGGAAAGGTTGTTAAACCCTTTTACACTGGGTTTTTCGATTAAATTCACCCCAAAGAATTGCCTTTTCACCATAAAAAAATTAATTTTTATTATAAAAAACTTCTTCTAAATACAAGCCATGTGCTGGTGCAGTCTTACCCGCCTGATTCCGATCTTGTGAAGCAATCGTCTCCGCAATGGAGCCACTGTCCCGTTTCCCCATGCCAACTTCCCACAAAGTACCAGCAATAATGCGGACCATGTTATAGAGGAATCCATCGCCTGTAATGGTCATATGGAGCTCATCATGATGCCATTTAAAATCGAGACCACTTACTGTACGCACTTTATCCACTACACTCGTATTGGCCGCACAAAAACAGCTAAAGTCATGCTGCCCGACAATCGCCCTTGCTGCATCATTCATTGCCGTAACATTTGGTTTCATACCATTCGTCTCCACTGCATAATGACGACGAAACGGGCTTTGTACTTCCCGACAATCCCAAATATATCGATAACGCTTCCCGACCGCATCGAAACGTGCATGAAAATCATCTGCCACCTCTTCAAGCTGTAACACACGGATATCTCGCGGGAGCTGCACATTTAATGCCTTCATGTAGCTATCAGAGGGAATGACTAATAACGTATCGAAATGAATCGTCTGCCCAGTTGCATGGACACGCGCATCTGTTCGTCCACTTGCAGTAATTTTCATTTCTGCGCCCTTATGCATTTTGGCTAGCACCTTTTCAATTTCAAGTTGTACAGTACGTTTTCCCGGCTGTACTTGATAGCCTGCAAATTGGGTCCCATCATAACTAATAATCGCTTTTATTCTCGTCATTTCCTTACTCCTTTAGTTACGTAACAGCCACAACGTAGCAGCGACCGCTAAAAGCAGCACTAAGCTCATCGTATCTTTTATATCCCACTTCAGCTGGCGGTATCTTGTACGCCCTTCCCCGCCGCGATAGCCACGTACTTCCATCGCCGTAGCTAAATCTTCCGCACGTTTAAAGGCACTCACAAATAACGGAACGAGTAACGGGACAACCGCCTTTAAGCGATCTTTTAGAGGCCCTGCACTAAGGTCTGAACCACGTGCCATCTGTGCCTTCATTATTTTATCCGTTTCATCCATTAACGTCGGAATGAAACGCAAAGAAATCGACATCATGAGTGCTAGTTCATGCACAGGTAACTTGATTTTCTTCAGTGGATTTAATAACGTTTCTAGTCCATCCGTTATCGAAATCGGTGATGTTGTTAATGTTAAAATCGACGTAATGAACACCAGTACTAAAAAACGCATCGAAATAAAGATACCTTGCTTTAATCCTTCTTCATGAATTTTCATGAAACCTAGATCAAGTAACACGGCCCCTTCTTTGTTCATCAAAATATGCAATATAAATGTAAAGGCCATTAAAAAGATAACCGGCTTTAATCCATTCACTAAAAAATACAGTCGAATACGAGACATCAAAATAACGAACAACGTAAATGCTAATAAAATCGCATACGTCACAATATTATTGGCTAAAAAGACAATAATGATAAAAGCAAAGACAAAAATTAATTTTGAACGTGGATCTAGTTGATGTACAAAAGAATTTCCGGGTATGTAACGACCAAAGATCATTTTCTCCATCATTGTTCAGCACGCCCCTCTCGAATAGCTTGCCCCAATTCTTCGGCTAGCTCTTCCTCGATTAAGCATACTTTTGATAATTTTTTACCAATCATTTGCTCTACTTTATGCTGGAAACGTACGACACGTGGTGGCTCTAAACGATATTTTGCCAATGTTGCACTATCTGCAAATAACGCACGAGGTTCACCTGTTAAAACACATTTCCCTTCATGCATAATAGCAATTCGATCCGCATAACGTGCCGCATCTTCCATACTATGCGTGACAAGAATGGTCGTAAGTCCTTTTTCCTTGTGTAACGTATAAAATAAATCCATAATTTCTTTCTGTCCTCTAGGATCCAGTCCAGCAGTCGGTTCATCTAATACAATCACTTCCGGCTCCATCGCAAGTACGCCCGCAATGGCAACACGACGCATTTGACCACCAGATAAATCAAACGGTGACTTTTCTAAAATATTATCAGGTAAGCCAACAAGAGTAATTAGTTCCCTTGCACGCTTTTCCGCATCCTTTTCAGAAACACCAAAATTCATTGGACCGAACATAATATCTTTCAAAACAGTTTCTTCAAATAATTGATGCTCTGGAAATTGAAAAACAATGCCTACCTTTTGACGAATAGGTTTTAATTCTTTTGCCCTTTTTCCCGCTTCAACCACACGGTCACCAATATGAACGGTACCACTAGACGGTTTTAAGAGTCCGTTAAAGTGCTGTAGAATAGTCGACTTTCCTGAGCCTGTATGACCAATGATTGCTTCATATGTCCCACTTGCTATCGATAGCTCTACATCGTGTAACGCATACTTTTCAAATGGTGTACCTTTTGAATACGCATAGCTTACTTGTTGAAGTTTGATGTCCATAAATCATTCACCAGCTCTTCTTCTGTCATGTGTTGTCCTACAAGCTGTACACCTTGAGCTTGTAACAGTTTTGTCATCTTTGTAGCAAATGGTAAATCTAACCCAAAATCAACAAGTTGATCCCCAAGTGCAAATATTTCTTCCGGTGTACCTTCTGCATATTTTTTTCCATCATTCATAAAAATAACGCGATCCGCCAATAGCGCCTCTTCTAAATCATGCGTAATCGATAAAACCGTTAAGCCAATTTTCTCACGCAATGCTTGTACTGTTTTTAGGACCTCTTCTCTCCCCTGTGGATCGAGCATAGATGTCGCTTCATCTAAAATTAAAATTTGTGGGTACATCGCAAGTGCTCCAGCAATCGCAACACGCTGCTTTTGCCCACCGGATAAATGATGTGGCTCATGGTTGACAAAGCCCTCCATTTTCACCTGCTCTAACGCTTCCTTGACACGTATGACCATCTCCTCATAGGGAACGCCATTGTTCTCTAAAGAAAACGCAACATCATCTTGAACCGTTGCCCCTACAAATTGATTGTCTGGATTTTGAAAGACCATACCGATTTGAGAACGTATTTCCCATAAGTTTTCCTCTGTTAATACATCTCGTTTAATCCGTACTTCCCCTTGCTCTGGAAACAACAAGCCACACATTAATTTGGCCATTGTTGATTTGCCTGAGCCATTATGTCCAACAATCGCAATCCACTCGCCTTGGTTTACAGAAAAGGATACATCTTGAACTGCTTTTCGTGCTTCTGCATTTTCCGGTGTATAGGAAAATGTTATATGATTAAACGATAAAATTTCAGACATAGTTGCTCAACTCCTCTCTGCTCTACTAATCAATTTCGCCCGGGCGAAATTGCGTCTAGATTTTGAATTGTACCCGCACAATTCACCACTTATACACGTGGGATATTCTACTGATTGAAGATATATTACACGTTTTAAGAAATAGATGCTACCTTTTCCCAGGAAATAACGGATACCTATATAAAAATAAAGCACGTTTTTCAATAGTCAGACAAAATGTCCTCCATTAAACGTACTTTATGTTTGCATATGTATATGGAAACTTTTGATGCTCAAGTCAAAATTCCATAAGTAAGTGATACTTTCTTACTTTATTAAATAAAAAAGCGCGCACCTCATTCACAGAAATGCGCTTTTCGTAACATTTTCAGGATCATTAGGTGCTCAAGCCTAATCATCCAATGAATGAGGTGCGGAGAGCTAAACGAGTCGCCAGCAAAAATGCCCCGCTCATCATAACGCTCAGCTTAATTATTGTCGTATAAATCAAATTTAAAGATAAAACAAAAGAGGGGTGCGGGTTCAACCGGTGAACCGGACACCCCTCTTCACCATTTCGTTAGAATTAAACTAATTCAATAACTACTACTGGTGCGCCGTCTCCACGACGAGGACCTACTTTAAGAATACGAGTGTAACCACCTTGACGTTCTGCATAACGTGGTGCAATATCGTCAAATAATTTTTGAAGTGCGAAAACAGTGTTTGCTTCTTCGCCTTCTCCAACTGTTACTAGCTCACGACGGATAAATGCTGCCGCTTGACGACGTGCATGTAAATCTCCGCGTTTACCTAAAGTAATCATTTTTTCAACAGCTTTGCGTGTTTCTTTAGCGCGAGCTTCAGTAGTTTCGATACGCTCGTTGATAATTAAATCAGTAGCTAAGTCACGTAATAAAGCTTTACGTTGAGAACTTGTACGACCAAGTTTTCTGTAACCCATGGACGTTTCCCTCCTTTATTTATATCTGATCTAGCTTAATTTTTAAGTTTTCGCTTAGTCTTCATTACGCAATCCTAAACCAAGCTCTTCTAACTTCGCTTTAACTTCTTCTAAAGACTTACGCCCTAAGTTACGTACTTTCATCATATCATCTTCTGATTTATTCGCTAATTCAAGTACCGTATTGATACCTGCGCGTTTTAAACAGTTATAAGAACGAACAGAAAGATCAAGCTCTTCGATAGTCATCTCTAATACTTTTTCTTTTTGATCTTCTTCTTTTTCGACCATGATTTCAGCAGTTTGTGCTTCGTTCGTCATGCCCACAAAGATATTTAAATGCTCTGTTAAAATTTTAGCTCCAAGTGAAATCGCTTCTTTTGGACCGATGCTACCATCTGTCCAAACATCAAGTGATAACTTATCGTAGTCAGAATTCTGTCCAACACGAGTGTTTTCAACTTGGAAGTTGACGCGTGAAACTGGAGTGTAAATAGAGTCGATCGGGATCACGCCGATAGGAAGATCCTCACGTTTGTTTTGATCAGCAGGAGTGTAACCACGGCCGCGTTGTGCGTACATACGCATACGTAAATGACCGTTTTTAGCGATTGTTGCAATATATAGATCTGGATTTAAAATTTCTACATCACTGTCATGTGTAATGTCAGCAGCAGTAACCGTTCCGTCACCTTTCACATCAATCTCAATGACTTTTTCTTCGTCAGAGTAGATTTTCAAAGCTAGCTTTTTCACGTGTAAGATAATTGAAGCAACATCTTCTACAACGCCTTCTACAGTTGAGAATTCGTGTAGTACGCCGTCAATTTGAATTGACGTTACAGCAGCTCCAGGTAATGAAGACAGAAGGATACGACGTAAAGAATTACCCAAAGTGTTTCCATATCCGCGTTCTAGCGGTTCTACAACAAACTTGCCATATTTGGCAGCTTCGCTGATCTCCACTGTTTCAATCTTTGGTTTTTCAATTTCGATCATTCCAATTTACCCTCCTTCAAAACATCTAATGTATAGGTTCATACCATCATAGTTGTCGATCTTAGATAGACATTATATATGCACAAGACTATTGCACAAAGTAAAATGATGTACTCAGAAGTTATTCTCCTAAGAAGCACCTATTATACACGACGACGTTTTGGCGGACGGCAACCGTTATGAGGAACTGGAGTAACGTCTTTAATAGCAGTTACGTCTATACCAGCAGCTTGAAGTGCACGAATTGCAGCTTCACGACCTGAACCAGGACCTTTAACAGTAACTTCTAAAGTTTTGATACCATGTTCAATTGACGTTTTTGCAGCAGTTTCAGCAGCCATTTGAGCTGCGAATGGTGTTGATTTACGTGAACCACGGAAACCTAATGCACCAGCTGAAGACCAAGATATAGCATTACCTTGCATATCAGTGATTGTTACGATTGTATTGTTAAATGTAGAACGGATGTGAGCGATACCAGCTTCGATATTCTTTTTCACACGACGTTTACGAGTTTGTTGTTTACGAGCCATGTTAAGAAGGAACCTCCTTTACTTAATTATTTTTTCTTGTTCGCTACAGTTTTACGAGGACCTTTACGCGTACGAGCGTTGTTCTTCGTATTTTGACCGCGAACAGGTAAACCACGACGGTGACGGATACCACGTAATGAAGCAATTTCCATTAAACGTTTGATGTTTAAAGAAACTTCACGACGTAAATCACCTTCAGTTTTGTATGAGTCTAATTGTTCACGAATTTGGTTTAATTGATCTTCTGTTAAGTCTTTAACGCGAGTACTTTCGTCAATACCTGCTGCAGCTAATACTTTTTGAGAAGTCGTTTTACCAATACCGAAAATGTATGTTAATGAAATTACCACGCGTTTATCGCGAGGAATGTCAACACCAGCAATACGTGCCATATACGTTGTGCACCTCCTTGTTTAATTACCCTTGTTTTTGTTTGTGTTTAGGATTTTCACAGATTACCATTACTTTACCGCGTCGGCGAATTACTTTACATTTTTCGCAGATCGGTTTCACAGATGGTCTCACTTTCATCTAACCTAACCTCCTTAGTAGTCCGGAGTGCAAAAGATTATTTAAAACGGTATGTGATACGACCGCGAGTTAAATCATATGGAGATAACTCAATAGTAACCTTATCTCCAGGTAGGATACGGATAAAGTGCATACGAATCTTTCCAGATACGTGTGCAAGCACAGTGTGCCCATTTTCTAATTCTACCTTAAACATCGCGTTTGGCAAAGTCTCAACAACTGTTCCTTCGACTTCAATTACATCGTCTTTCGCCATCTTCTCGTCTCCCTTCTATATGCAAATATCAAAAAACTCAATTGAGCTCTTGCAACTGTTTTCTCCTATTAAAGAAGCAACTCGTTTCAACATATGTTCTGGATTGCATGAGAGATGTTCAATAAGACGCTTGTCTGGTTTCGCTTCACACAATCCATGGAATGTACAGTATCCGATAAAGGAACTGTATCCCTTATGTTAACACGATAGCCGGAATGTCTTGGATGAGAGATTCATACCCGTTACACAGATGCTTCCACGAAACCCATTATACCTTAAATAGATCTCATCACACGATAAATGTGCTCAACCTTTACAGTATATACCGGGCATAATATGCTTTTGCAACTCTCAAAAAATTATGTTTCGTTGTTGCCTCCGCACGCCTCCCGCGGAAGCTGTCTAGCGCCCGGACGGGTATCAGCTGCGGCTGCCCTGTAATAGAGCATCAAGTTCAGCAAATACTTTTGAAATTTCTTGCTGTCCATTAATGTTTGTCAATACATCCTTTGCTTCATAAAAATCAAGTAAAGGCTGTGCTTGGTTCATATTTACTTCCAGACGGTTTGCTACTGTTTCAGGATTGTCATCCGCACGTGTGTATAATTCGCCGCCATCTTTATCACATTTCCCATCCTCTTTTGAAGGATTGAAAATTAAGTGGTAAGATGTGCCGCAAGTTTTACAAATACGACGGCCGCTTAAGCGTGCTATTAATTCATCTTTTTCGACTTGAACATTAATCGTATGTTCAACTGGACGACCTAGTTCTTCAAGGATGCTATCTAAAGCTTCAGCTTGTGGAACTGTACGTGGGAATCCATCTAATAAGAATCCTTTTTCGCAATCTGCTTGTGCAAGACGCTCTCGAACAATGCCAATCGTTACTTCATCCGGAACTAATGCTCCTTGATCCATAAACGATTTTGCTTGTAAACCTAATTCTGTGCCTTCTTTAATGGCAGCACGGAACATGTCACCTGTAGAAATATGAGGGATTGCGTACTTCTCAACAATTTTGTCAGCCTGAGTACCTTTACCAGCACCAGGTAGACCCATTAAAACGATATTCATACGAATGCTCCCCTTTAAAATAGCGCTGGCTCAGGAAACGTAAATGTCTCCTAAACCTGCTTTATTTCATAAAGCCTTTATAATGACGTTTAACGAGTTGAGACTCTAATTGTTTCATGGTTTCAAGTGCAACACCAACTACGATTATTAAACTTGTTCCCCCGATTTGAGCCGAAGCTGGCAGGTTCATAAAGTTAATGAAAAGAATTGGCATGACTGAAATTGCGACAAGGAATAGCGCACCAACAAATGTCAAACGATAAAGAACTTTTGTTAAGTAAGCTTGTGTGTCATTACCTGGACGAATGCCCGGAATATAAGCACCCTGCTTTTTCAAGTTGTCGGCCACATTTTCTGGATTCACTTGAATGAATGCATAGAAATATGTGAATGCCACGATTAACCCAACGTAAATGATCATCCCAACAGGTTTTGAGTAATCAAAAGTGTTTGTAATGAATGCAGTTACTTTGTTATCACCGAAGAATGTCGCTAAAGTTTGAGGTGTTACAATGAACGCTACCGCGAAGATTACCGGAATAACCCCTGCAGCATTTACTTTTAAAGGTAAGTGCGTTTGTTGTGCGCCCACTTTAGGCGAATTACCAGCAACTCGTTTTGCATATTGAATTGGAATTTTACGCAACGCTTGTTGAACGTAAATAACTCCAACTACAACAGCAAGTAGCACTAAAACCAATAGTGTTAGGATAACAATCTTAATGAAAAGCTGGTCTCCTGCACCTTGAATTTGTTGTGCATAAATTTGGTTTACTGAGTTAGGTAACGCAGCTACGATACCAGCGAAGATAATAATTGAAATACCATTACCAACACCATAAGCAGTAATTTGTTCAGATAGCCACAATAGGAATGCTGTACCACCTGTAAGCACAATCGAAATAGTTAAGTACGATTGAATACTTGTATCTAGAATCAACGATCCACCGTAGAACTGGTTAAACCCGAACGACATTGCGAAAGATTGAATAAATGCAAGTACAATTGTGAAATAACGTGTGAATTGAGCTAACTTACGTCGGCCAACATCACCTTGTTTCGACCATTCTGCAAACTTTGGTACAACGTCCATTTGAAGTAACTGGACAATAATTGATGCCGTGATGTAAGGCATAATCCCCATCGCAAAGATCGAGAAGTTTGCCAATGCACCACCGCCAAACGTATTAAGGAAACCTACTAAGTTAAACTCATCAGTCGCCTTTAATACATCTGCGTTAACGTTTGGTACCGGGATAAATGTCCCGATACGGAAAACGATTAACATTAATAAAGTAAAGATGATCTTATTTCGTATATCTCGAACGCGCATAAAGTTAGAGATCGTCTGAAACATTAAATCACCTCAGTTGTTCCGCCAGCATTCTCGATTGCTTCTTTAGCTGAAGCAGAGAATTTGTGAGCTTTTACATTAAGCTTAACGCTTAACGTACCATGACCTAGAATTTTAATTCCAGTTTTCTCATTGCTCACGACACCAGTTTCTAATAATAATGCAGGTGTTACTTCTGCACCATCTTCAAAACGGTTTAACGCATCAAGGTTAACGATCGCGTATTCTTTACGATTAATGTTCGTAAAGCCTCGTTTAGGTATACGACGGAATAGTGGGTTTTGACCCCCCTCGAATCCTGGGCGTACGCCGCCGCCAGATCGAGAGTTTTGGCCTTTATGACCTCTACCAGAAGTTTTACCGTTACCAGAACCGATACCACGACCAACGCGGTTACGTACTTTACGTGAACCTTCTGCTGGTTTTAACTCATGAAGTTTCATTTGGGTGGCACCTCCTTGTTCATATAATTGAAATTAAATTTCTTTAACAGTAACTAAATGAGCTACTTTTGTTAACATACCGCGAATAGCTGCGTTGTCAGCTTGTTCAACAGTTTGGTTAGTTTTGCGTAGGCCTAAAGCTTCAACAGTTTTACGTTGACCTGGTTTAGAACCAATTACAGACTTAACAAGGGTGATTTGTAATTTTGCCATTATAATTCCCCCCTTATCCTAATAACTCTTCCACTGATTTACCGCGTAGTTTTGCAACGTCCTCTGCGCGTTTTAATTCAGTTAAACCTGCTACAGTTGCGCGCACCATGTTAATTGGTGTGCTTGAACCAAGAGATTTTGAAAGAATATCAGTAATACCAGCAAGTTCAAGTACAGCACGTACTGGACCACCAGCGATAACTCCTGTACCAGGAGCTGCAGGTTTAATTAAGATTGAACCTGCACCGAAGCGACCTTGCACTAAGTGTGGAGTAGTTCCACCCACGCGTGGTACTTCGATTAAGTTTTTCTTCGCGTCTTCAACAGCTTTACGGATCGCATCTGGAACCTCTTGGGCTTTACCAGTACCGAAACCTACATGACCGTTTTTATCTCCTACTACAACTAATGCAGTGAAGCGGAAGCGACGACCACCTTTAACAACTTTAGCAACACGGTTAATTGTAACTACGCGTTCTTCAAGTTCAAAATTGTTTGCGTCAATGCGACTCATGAAGTATGTCCCTCCTTCTTCTTAAAATTCTAAGCCATTTTCGCGTGCAGCTTCAGCTACAGCTTTTACACGACCATGATATAAGTAACCGCTACGGTCAAATACCACGTTAGTAATATTTTTTTCAGCAGCGCGTTTAGCGATTGTTTCACCGATTTTAGCAGCAGCTTCTACGTTTGCGCCAGCACCTTCGAAAGCTTTTTCTTGAGTGTTAGCAGAAACTAAAGTTACGCCAGCTACATCATCGATCAGTTGTGCATAAATGTTCTTGTTAGAACGGAATACGTTTAAACGCGGACGTTGTGCAGTACCCGAAATTTTAGAACGAACACGCCCATGACGTTTTTTACGAACTTGATTTTTGTCTTGTTTCGTAATCACAGAGGTCACTCCTTTCTAGATTAATGCAGTATTAGGCTGCATTATTTACCTGTTTTACCTTCTTTACGGCGAACGATTTCACCTTCGTAACGAATACCTTTACCTTTATACGGCTCTGGTGGACGTACTTGACGGATGTTAGATGCTAAAGCACCAACACGCTCTTTAGAAATACCTTTGATGATAATTTTTGTGTTTGAAGGAACTTCGACCTCTAAACCTTGTTCAGGTGTAAACTCTACTGGATGAGAGTAACCAACGTTCAATACAAGTTTATTACCTTGTAATTGTGCACGGTAACCTACACCGATAAGTTCTAGAGAGCGTGAGAAACCTTCAGAAACACCCGTTACCATGTTAGCTAATAACGCACGAGTTGTACCGTGGTTAGTGCGGTGTTCTTTAGATTCAGAAGGACGAACAACTGTAAGAATGTTGCCTTCTTGCTCGATTTTCATATCTTGGTGGAATTGAGTAGTTAATTCACCTTTTGGACCTTTTACAGTAACAGTGTTTTCAGGTTTGAATTCAATTGTTACGCTAGTTGGTACCTCAATAATTTTTTTACCTACGCGAGACATTTATGTTGCACCTCCGTTCTTTTCTTACTTATTACCAAATGTATGCTAAGATTTCGCCGCCTGCTTTTTTAGCGCGCGCTTCTTTGTCAGTTAATAAACCTTGTGAAGTTGATACTAAAGCGATACCAAGACCGTTTAATACTTTAGGTACTTCGTTAGTTTTAGCATATACACGTAGACCTGGTTTAGAAATACGTTTAAGACCAGTAATTACGCGCTCGTTATCTTTACCATATTTTAAGAAAATACGGATGATACCTTGCTTGTTGTCTTCTACATATTCTACGTCACGTACGAAACCTTCACGCTTTAAAATTTCAGCGATCTCTTTCTTTACGTTAGAAGCAGGAACCTCTAACTTCTCGTGACGAACCATGTTCGCATTACGAATGCGTGTCAGCATATCTGCAATCGGATCAGTCATTGTCATGAAAATTTACCTCCTTCCCAATTTAGGGGATTACCAGCTGGCTTTTTTAACGCCAGGAATTTGTCCCTTATAAGCAAGTTCACGGAAACAAATACGGCAAAGTTTAAATTTGCGATATACTGAGTGTGGGCGCCCACAGCGCTCACAACGTGTATACTCTTGTACTTTAAATTTTTGCGTGCGTTGTTGTTTAACGATCATTGATTTTTTAGCCACGTTTTCGCCCTCCTTGTTTAATTACTTTTGGAACGGCATACCGAACTGTGTTAATAACTCGCGAGCTTCTTCGTCAGAATTCGCTGTTGTTACGATAACGATGTCCATACCGCGTACTTTTGAAACTTTATCGTAATCGATTTCTGGGAAAATTAATTGTTCTTTAACACCTAGTGTATAGTTACCGCGACCGTCGAATGCTTTTTTAGAAACACCACGGAAGTCACGTACACGTGGAAGTGCGATAGAAATTAATTTATCCAGGAATTCATACATACGCTCACCGCGTAATGTAACTTTAGCACCAATCGCTTGACCTTCACGTAAACGGAAACCAGCGATAGATTTTTTAGCCTTAGTTACTACTGGCTTTTGACCAGTGATAATTGTTAATTCTTCTACAGCTACATCAAGAGCTTTAGAGTTTTGAACAGCATCGCCAACACCCATGTTGATTACGATCTTGTCAACTTTAGGTAATTGCATAACTGATTTATATTCGAACTTGCTCATAAGAGCAGGTGAAACTTCGTTTAAATATTTTACTTTTAGGCGGCTCATGTGTGTACCTCCCTTCTCAATTTACTTATTAGTCGATTACTACACCTGATTTTTTTGCAACACGAACTTTTTTGCCATCTTTGATCTCATAACCTACACGAGTCGGCTCGCCAGATTTAGGATCGATTAGCATTACGTTCGAAACGTGGATTGCAGCTTCTTGAGATACAATTCCACCTTGTGGGTTAAGTTGGTTAGGTTTAACGTGTTTCTTAACGATGTTTACACCTTCAACAAGAACGCGGTCTTGTTTTGGGAAAGCAGCTAAGATTACGCCTTCTTTACCTTTGTCTTTACCAGTAATTACTTTTACTTTATCGCCCTTTTTAACATGCATTATGTGTCGCACCTCCTTGATTGGTACTGTCATGAAATTAAAGAACTTCTGGAGCTAGAGAAACGATTTTCATGAAGTTGCCATCACGTAATTCACGTGCGACTGGTCCGAAAATACGAGTTCCGCGTGGTGATTTATCATCTTTGATGATTACGCAAGCGTTCTCGTCAAATTTGATGTAGGTACCGTCTTTACGACGAGCACCTGATTTTGTGCGAACGATAACAGCTTTAACGACGTCACCTTTTTTGACAACGCCACCTGGTGTTGCTTTCTTGACTGTACAAACAACGATATCACCGATGTTAGCAGTTTTACGTCCAGAACCACCAAGTACTTTAATTGTTAAAACTTCACGTGCACCTGAGTTGTCAGCAACTTTCATACGACTTTCTTGTTGGATCACTTAGGTTACCTCCCTTCGGAAATTAGTTTTATTCCGAAATGTGTTATTAGATAATAACCGCTTTTTCAACAATTTCAACTAAACGGAAGCGCTTAGTAGCTGATAGCGGGCGAGTTTCCATGATACGTACGATATCACCGATTTTCGCTGTGTTTAGCTCATCATGAGCATAAAACTTTTTAGAGTACTTTACACGCTTACCGTAAAGCTTGTGCTTTTTGTGTGTTTCGATTAAAACAGAAACTGTTTTGTCCATTTTATCTGAAACTACTCGGCCTGTGTAAACTTTGCGTTGGTTACGCTCAGTCATACTTGAAAACCTCCTTTATCAGTTATTTGCACTGATTTCTCTTTCATGAATCACAGTTTTCATACGTGCGATCGCTTTGCGAACTTCACGGATGCGAGCTGTGTTTTCTAATTGACCAGTCGCCAATTGGAAGCGAAGGTTGAAAAGCTCTTCTTTCAGTGATTTCACTTTTAATTCGATTTCAGCAGTGGCAAGGTCACGGATTTCATTAGCTTTCATTAGATTCACCACCAGTTTCTTGACGTTTGATTACTTTACATTTTACAGGAAGTTTGTGTGCTGCTAAACGAAGCGCTTCACGTGCGATCTCTTCAGATACACCAGCGATTTCGAACATTACTTTTCCTGGTTTTACTACTGCTACCCAGCCCTCAGGAGAACCTTTACCAGAACCCATTCGGACTTCTAGAGGCTTTTTCGTATAAGGCTTGTGCGGGAAGATTTTAATCCAAACTTTACCGCCACGTTTCATGTAACGTGTCATTGCAATACGGGCAGATTCGATTTGACGGTTTGTAATCCATGATGCTGTAACAGCTTGTAAGCCGAACTCACCGAAAGATACTTCTTTACCGCCTTTCGCTTCACCACGCATGTTACCACGGTGTTCACGACGATATTTTACGCGTTTTGGTAATAACATTATTATTTGCCTCCTTCCACAGAGTTCTTTTTAGTAGGAAGGACTTCACCACGGTAGATCCAAACTTTAACGCCTAGTTTACCGTATGTTGTGTCTGCTTCAGCATGTGCATAATCAATGTCAGCACGTAATGTATGAAGCGGAACAGTTCCTTCGCTATAGTGTTCAGCACGCGCGATATCAGCGCCACCTAAACGACCAGATACTTGTGTTTTAATACCTTTTGCACCAGCGCGCATTGTGCGTTGGATTGATTGTTTTTGAGCACGGCGGAATGATACGCGGTTCTCAAGTTGACGAGCGATATTTTCAGCTACTAATTTCGCATCAAGATCAGCACGTTTAATTTCAATAATGTTGATGTGTACACGTTTACCAGTTACTTCAGTTAAGTGTTTACGTAAGTTTTCTACTTCCGTACCACCTTTACCGATTACCATACCTGGTTTCGCAGTGTGAATTGTAACGTTTACGCGATTTGCAGCGCGCTCGATTTCTACTTTAGATACAGATGCATCTTTAAGTTTAGTTTCGATATATTTACGAATTTTGATATCTTCGTGTAAAAGATCAGCGTAGTCTTTTTCAGCGAACCATTTTGATTCCCAATCACGAATAATACCAACACGTAGTCCTATTGGATGTACTTTTTGACCCACGGATTATCCCTCCTTCTTCTCAGATACCACGATAGTGATGTGGCTTGTACGTTTGTTAATTGCCGATGCACGACCTTGTGCACGTGGGCGGAAACGTTTTAAAGTTGGACCTTCATCAACGAAGATTTCAGATACAACCAGGTTGTTAATATCTAACTCATAGTTGTGTTCAGCATTAGCAACTGCAGATTTTAATACTTTCTCAACGACTGGAGACGCCGCTTTTGGAGTATGACGTAAAATTGCAACTGCTTCACCGATTTGCTTGCCTCGAATTAAGTCTACTACTAGACGTACTTTACGAGGAGCGATACGAACTGTACGAGCGATAGCTTTAGCTTGTGTCATTAGGATTTACCTCCTCTCAAAATTAGCGTCTTGTTTTTTTATCGTCTGCACCGTGACCTTTGTACGTACGAGTTGGTGCGAACTCACCAAGTTTGTGACCTACCATATCTTCTGTCACGTATACTGGAACGTGTTTACGACCATCGTATACAGCGATTGTTAAACCGATAAAAGTCGGGAAGATTGTAGAACGGCGAGACCAAGTTTTAATAACTTGCTTTTTCTCAGAAGCCTCTTGTGCTTCCACCTTTTTAATTAGGTGGTCATCAGCAAAAGGACCTTTCTTTAAGCTGCGGCCCATTTAGGAACCTCCCTCCGTGATACGTCCACGGCTCGCGAATCGAACCGTAGGTTTACCACATTATTTTTTACGTCCACGAATAATAAATTTAGATGATTTATTTTTCTTTTTACGAGTTTTGTAACCAAGAGTTGGTTTACCCCATGGTGTCATTGGAGATTTACGTCCAATTGGAGAACGTCCTTCACCACCACCGTGTGGGTGATCGTTAGGGTTCATTACAGAACCACGTACAGTTGGGCGTTTACCTAACCAGCGAGAACGACCGGCTTTACCGATGTTAATTAGTTCGTGTTGTTCGTTACCAACTTGACCGATTGTAGCACGGCAAACTGCAAGGATTAAACGTGTTTCGCCAGATTGTAAACGAACGATAACGTATTTACCTTCACGACCAAGTACTTGTGCAGAAGTACCAGCAGAACGTACTAATTGTCCACCTTTACCAGGTTTCATCTCGATGTTATGGATAGTTGTACCCATTGGGATGTTGATTAGTGGTAACGCGTTACCTACTTTAATGTCCGATTCTGGACCTGAAACGATCACTTGACCTACTTCAAGACCTTTCGGAGCTAGGATATAACGTTTTTCACCATCAGCATAGTTAATTAATGCGATGTTCGCAGAACGGTTTGGATCGTACTCGATTGTAGCAACGCGTCCTGGAATGTCATCTTTATTACGTTTGAAGTCAATGATACGGTATTGTTTCTTATGACCACCACCGTGATGACGAACTGTAATTTTACCTTGGTTATTACGACCGGCTTTACGAGTTTTTGGAGCTAATAAAGACTTTTCAGGTTTATTAGTTGTAATCTCTGCAAAGTCAGATGACGTCATATTGCGTCGACCATTTGAGGTTGGCTTATACTTTTTAATCGCCATTTGTTTTCCCTCCTTCTTAAAAGTTCAATATATCAAATTTTAGATTTCGAATAACTCGATTTCTTTTGATTCAGCAGTTAATTTAACAATCGCTTTACGACGTTTGTTAGTGTAGCCACCAAATTTACCAACGCGCTTGAACTTACCTTTGTAGTTCATTACGTTTACTTTCTCAACTTTAACGCCGAAGATTTCTTCAACTGCGTGTTTTACTTGAGTTTTGTTAGCGCGAGTGTCTACTTCGAAAGTATACTTTTTCTCTGCCATAATTTCTGAAGAACGCTCAGTAATGACCGGACGTTTTAAGATATCACGTGCTTCCATTATCCAAGCACCTCCTCAACTTTTTTTACAGCATCTTGAGTGAATACAACTTTATCGTGACCTACTAAGTCTAATACGTTGATTCCTTCAGCTGTTAACACTGTAACACCAGGGATGTTACGAGCAGATAATGCTACGTTTTCATTTACTTCAGCAGTAACGAATAACGCTTTTTTGTTGATTTCTAATGCAGCAAGTACTGCTTTGAAATCTTTTGTTTTTGGTGCATCAATAGTTAATGCATCAAGAACTACTAATTTTTGTTCTAACACTTTAGCTGATAAAGCTGATTTAAGAGCTAAGCGACGAACTTTCTTTGGTAATTTGTAAGAGTAACTACGTGGAGTAGGACCGAATACAACACCACCACCACGCCATTGTGGAGAGCGGATCGAACCTTGACGTGCACGACCAGTCCCTTTTTGACGCCATGGCTTACGACCACCACCAGCAACTTCTGAACGGTTTTTAACTTTGTGATTACCTTGACGTAAAGATGCGCGTTGAGCAATAATTGCGTCGAATAATACAGCTTCGTTTGGCTCGATTCCGAAAATCGCATCGTTTAATTCGATTTCACCAATTGAAGCACCTGTTTGACTAAGTAAAGATACTTTTGTCATTCGAGTTTCCTCCTTTCTTTAAGAGAATTATTTTGATTTAATAGCAGTTTTCACTGTTACTAATGCTTTTTTAGAACCAGGGATATTACCTTTTACTAATAATAGGTTACGTTCAACATCAACCTTGATAACTTCAAGGTTTTGAATTGTTATAACAGTAGCACCCATTTGACCAGGTAATTTCTTTTGTTTGAATACGCGGTTCGGAGCAACTGGGCCCATTGAACCTGGACGACGGTGGTAACGAGAACCGTGGGACATAGGACCACGAGATTGACCATGACGTTTAATAACACCTTGGAAACCTTTACCCTTTGATACACCTGTTACATCGATTACATCGCCTTCAGCGAAAATTTCAACCTTGACTTCTTGACCAACTTCGTAAGCCGCTACATCTAGGTTGCGGAACTCACGGATGAAGCGCTTAGGGGCAGTGTTCGCTTTTGCTACGTGGCCTTGTGCTGGTTTGTTAGAAAGCTTAATACGCTTGTCTTCAAAACCAATTTGAACCGCTTCGTAGCCATCAGTTTCAACAGTTTTCTTTTGTAAAACTACGTTTGGAGTAGCTTCGATAACTGTTACCGGGATTAAATCACCGTTTTCAGCGAAAACTTGAGTCATACCAATTTTTCTACCTAAGATTCCTTTAGTCATTTGTCACACCTCCTGTTAATTTTAAGAAAAAGTTTTGTATATTTGTTTTTACCATTAAAGTTTGATTTCGATATCAACGCCAGATGGTAAATCAAGCTTCATTAACGCATCAACAGTTTGTGGTGTTGGGTTAACGATGTCGATAAGACGTTTGTGTGTGCGCATTTCAAATTGCTCACGAGAATCTTTGTACTTATGAACCGCACGTAAGATTGTATAAACAGATCTTTCAGTAGGTAGTGGAATCGGACCTGATACTCCAGCACCTGAACGTTTCGCAGTTTCAACGATTTTCTCAGCAGATTGATCTAAGATACGGTGATCATACGCCTTTAAACGAATACGAATTTTTTGTTTTGCCATTACTTTCCCTCCCTCTCGCCTATTTTCTAGACATTCTCCACGAAAATTTCTCCTACACACCGCCATGGCAAAGCGGCCGGGTGTGTCGGCAACCTCTCGCTTCATCGCAGTCAAAGACTAACATTAAACATTGTACACAATAAAAAAGAAATTTGCAAGTGGTTTAGCAAAATTCATTTTAAAATGTTTTATTCTTATTTACTACATTCGCTCTCTTTGAGCCGTTTATTAGTATATAAGATTATCATATCGAAATCAACCCAAACGATTCTAAATCTATATAATTTATTAATCAGCGCATTATCTCTTAAAACTTACTTGTGTTATTAAAAAAACATCACCCTCTAAACGTAGAAAGTGATGTATCTATATTATAGGAAGAAAACCACTGCTAACCACCCGAAAATGATTTGTGGGATATTATAAAATAGGAACGTGGGAACGCATGTATCCCAAATGTGATTATGCTGTCCGTCCACATTCAACCCTGCTGTTGGACCGAGCGTTGAGTCGGATGCAGGTGATCCTGCATCTCCAAGTACACCGGCTGTACCAATTAAACAAATAATTGCTAACTCACTTAAGCCAAGTTCCATTGCAAGCGGAACGAAAATGGCTGCAATGATTGGAATTGTAGCAAATGAAGAACCGATTCCCATCGTAACAATAAGCCCTACAACTAACATGGCAAATACAGTAATCGCTATATTTCCACCAAATAGATCCATTGCTCCCACTACAAGCTGTTCAACATCCCCCGTTGCATTAATTACAGCTGAAAAACCGTTTGCTGCAATCATAACGAAACCTACAAATGCCATCATACGCATGCCATCTGTTAATATTTCATCTGCTTCTTTTACCTTTAATGCCCCTGTAACATAGAGTATGCTAATCCCAACTAACGAACCGATAATCATTGAACCCGTTGGAATTTGAACTGCTAGTGAAGCGATTAAAGCAATTGCAGCAAATAAAATATTTCGCGGCTTTACATCCACTTTCGATTGTTCTTCCGTCTCTACTTCAATCATTTTATATTTACGTGGCTTACGATACACGACAAACGCCGCAACAAGTCCCACAACCATCCCTAACGCAACAATCATCATTGCCTTAGGAACATCAGAAAGTGCAATTTCCATGCCGGCTAAGCCCATCTGTGTCACGATAAGCTCCTGATATATTAAACCAAAGCCAAATGGTAAAAACATATACGGCATAATTAAACCAAATGTTAACGTACTCGCAATTAAACGACGATCAATTTCTAACATATTCATTAGCTTAATCATTGGCGGCACAATTAATGGAATAAAGGCGATATGCACTGGTATTACATTTTGCGACATAATTGCGAGTGCTAATAGCACAAAAATTATTAGCGCTTTCGCTAAACCTTTCTTTTGCGATTCTCCCTCACGCTGCACGATTTTTAAAATTAGCTGTACTAAAACTTCTGGAATACCTGTACGTGAGATTGCCAGTGCAAATCCACCAAGTAAGGCATAGCTAAGTGCAATCGTAGCACCTCCACCTAAACCGTCTACAAAGGCGTTTATCGTATCTTGTACATTCAATCCGCCTACTAGCCCACCTAAAATAGCCCCTACAGTTAGAGATAACACTACATTAATACGCATTAAACTTAATATAAGCATGATTCCTACCGCAACTAAAACTGCATTCATCTATTACACTTCACTTTCGTATGCTAAATCACTAATGTGATAAAGTATAATATTTCACCTACATGCTGTCAATGTAAAAAGACTGTCAATTCATATTAAATCGACAGTCCTTTTTATTATAATGACTCTTTAATTACTTTTTTATAATAACTAATAGAAAGCAATGCAAAAATTATATACAATACGATGTAAAGTCCCATTGTTATAAGTAGCGGTCTAACCAGCTCTGATCCGAATAAGAACCAACCGGATTTAACTGCAAAATAACTGTGCAACAAACCGATCGCTAGTGGTAAACCGAAATTAAACGCCTGCTTCATGTAAACTCCCCGTAAAATCTCCTGCTGTGTGAAACCGACTTTACGTAAAATGGTGTAAGCTTCGCGTTCTTCTTCTGCTTCAGTCATTTGCTTGAAATACAAAATACTCCCCGTCGCTACTAAAAAGGCTAACCCTAAAAATGCTGTCGTGAAAATGGTAACACCCATCATACCAATATAGTTCGTCCGCGATCCTTCCAAACTTGATTGATCACGCGTATTTAAGTGTAATTCACCCTTTTCATCTGCCTTATAAAATTCATTATGATTGGCACCCGTTTCTTTATAGAGCGTTTCTGCATGAGCTAAATCACCTCGGTCATTCAATGAAAGGGATGTTTGCTTATGCCAGACCGACATGTCTTTGTGCTGCACCAATTGCTCAAATAATGCATCTGACACGACTAATGCTGGCCCATTGCCAGCAACAATGCCACCAATTAAGTATTCATCCTTTATTTTCATTACCTCAACCGGATAGCTTTGGTCTCCAGCTTTCATCGTTACGTTCCCTGGTTCTAAAGGAAGCATTTCTGATAATAAATTATTATATCCCGTAATGATTGCTTCATTTCCTTTTAACTTCAATCCTGGATAACGTTTTGCATAGTCCGATAATGGCACAGCATGAATTTCCATGTCCATATTCCACATATCATTATTTTTCATATGCTCGGCAACTAATTCTTCAAGTGAAAACTCCATCTTTTGTAAACGTAAATCCACCGCATCATAATCAATTTCTTCTGCATCTAACGCGGCTAAAAATTCCTTCCCATTGTCATCATATAATGTGTAATCTGTTGGCGAGTCTGAAAATGCCTTTTCACCTGCAGAATAATACGAAATATAAGAAAGTATTGAAATCGCAAGAGATACTGCTGTTAGTATTGTAATTAATGTTAGTGACTTCGCGTTCCCTTTCATACGGTGCATAATAGGTGTTAATGCAAGTACATCAACAGGTGATAAATGCCCGTTTTTCTTCATTCGCATTAAATTCAACACGAAGGCTATAGAAAAACGAAACACAAAAAACGTGCCGCCAATCGTTGTCGCTAAAATGATCATCATGTTTAAAAATAACTGATTTGCAGAATCCTCCGAGAAAAGCTGTGTGGATGCGTAATAGCCGTAACTAATCAATCCAATCCCAATAGCGCCCATCATCATTTGTAGTGGGCTAACGCGTTTCACACGTTCGTCAGCTTGTTTTGAAGCGGTGAAAAGCGATAATAACGATACACGGCGAATCATAAAGGCCATCTGTACTAAAATAATAGCTAATAAAATCGCAAACAGCAGCACCGTTTGTTTTACTGCTTCCATACTAAATGACATTGCCACCACGGTATCTTGCTCTAGGATTTTCAATAATAACATCGCAAAAATCCGTGAGCTTAAAAACCCAAATAACATACCAACGATCACTGCACCAACGAACAAGACAATATTTTCGAGTGCAATAAGACGAATAATTAATCCTTTCGTCATTCCAATTAATTGATACAGCCCGATTTCCTTACTTCGACGCTTCATAAATAAATGATTTGCATAAAGTACGAATAATAAGACGATAAAATACAAAATGTACGTTGCCGCTTTTAAACCAGCTGCGGCAGATCCGCTATTCGCTGCCGTCTGCATAACCGACTCATTATATTGCAATGTCACAAATGAAAAATATAGAGTGACACTAAAAATTAGGGCAAAAAAGTATAAATAATAATGTTTGATATTTTTCAACATGCTTTTAAAAACTAACTGATTAAGCTTCATGACCGTCACCACCTAGCACACTTTGCGTATGCAAAATTTGCTGGAAAAAGTCATTGCGGCTTTTTTCACCTTTATATAACTCCGTATACAGCTGCCCGTCTTTTAAAAACAATACACGCGAACAAAAACTTGCGGCCACTGCATCATGTGTTACCATCATAATCGTCACATTCTTTTGTTCATTAATTTTTACTAAATTACTCAGTAACGCTGTTGCTGACTTCGAATCTAATGCCCCAGTTGGCTCATCCGCAAATACGATTGATGGATTAGAAATAAGTGCACGCGCCGCAGAAGTTCGTTGCTTTTGACCACCTGAAATTTCATTCGGGTATTTATTCGCAATATCTTCAATCATTAATATTTTCACAAGCTCTGCAAATCGTGCCTCTGCTGCTGCTTTTGGTATTTTTGTAATGGATAGTGGCAGTAAAATATTTTCTTTTACTGTTAATGTATCAAGTAAATTATAGTCTTGAAAAATAAAACCTAATTGATCTCGACGGAATTTCGCTAAATCACGCTCTTTCATTTTTTGTAATTGTTGCCCGTCAATTTCTACAAGCCCTTCTGTTACACGGTCAATGGAACATAGAACATTTAAAAGTGTCGTCTTACCCGATCCTGAAGAACCCATAATCCCAACAAATTCACCTTTTTCTACTTCTAAGTCAATGCCCTTTAATACTTCATAGGCCATCTGTTTCTTACCATATGTCTTTTTAATTTTGCGTCCAATTAAAATACTCATCTTTGTGCTCCCTTCAGCTTCCTTATGCCCTTAATTGTACAAGGTTCATACGCATTAATCGTTTGATTTGCATGACAAAAAGAAACGGTACATGACAATTCCGTCACATACCGTAAAGTTTCGTGTATTCATTTTGTTCAGGAAACACTAGCGTAACAGTTGAGCCTTCATTGACTTTCGAATTTACCGATAGCTTTATACCGATTTTTGTTGCAGCATTTCGTGCTAAATACAGTCCCATCCCTGTTGCAGCTGTTGATTCTCTCCCAACGGAACCCGTATACGACTTCCGGAAAATGCGCGGTAAATCCTCTGGTGCAATTCCTATCCCGCTATCTTGTATATGTAATGCCCAATTCTCTTGTTGCTGAGACATAAAAATATGCACTTCCGAGTTCTCATGACTATATTTTACTGAGTTTGATAAAATTTGACGCAAAATAAACGCTAGCCATTTCGCATCCGTTACGATTTCTAGCTCCAACTCTTCTACTTCAAAACCAATCCCCTTTTCCATACACCAAGCTTTCAACGAACGAATTTCATTAGAAATTACTTTGTGTAGTTCCACACGCTCTAAACGATTATCCTGTTCCATCGTTTGGAGCCGTGTTTGATGAAGCTGTTGGTCAACAAGCATATAGAGACGAAGCCATTCATGCTCAAGGCGCGTTTGTAGCTTCCCATCTTCTACATGCTCAATCATAATTTTCATCGCAGTTAAAGGTGTTTTCACTTCATGTACCCATGCAAGCAAATCATCGCGTTCCTCTAATACTTGAATTTTCATCTGATTGAGCTCATTTGTTTGATGTGCATATTCTTGTTGAAAACGATCCACTAAAAGTGACATATAGGGGCTCTGCATACGGTCTAAGTCTTCGAAATTTTGATTTTCCATTCTTTTTAAATGCGACCAATCCTTTAAAAAACGCCAGCCAACAAAAAGGAAGAATAGCACGCTATATACACTATTTAAATACAGTATCGACACATGATAAAGCCCACTATCCAGTACGAGCAAACCATTCAAACTAATTAATGATAAAACGTAAAACAGAAACCACTGTGCATGTTCCTTTAAAAATAGCCAGATCATAAAGTAACCGCCATATATCCAAGCCCTTTTTTCGTTAAAATGACCTCTTCTAATCCGATTTCCTCCAACCGTTGACGTAAACGATTCACGTTCACTGTTAGCGTATTGTCATTGACGAAACGCTCATCATCCCAAAGTTTGCGCATTAATTCGTCGCGTGACACGATTTTATCCGCTTGAGATAACAGAACACGCAATATAAAAAGCTCATTTTTTGTTAACGCCATTTTTTCGCCGTTCAAGCTGACTTCACTTCGACTATAATCTACTTGCGCTCCGTTCCATTGGATGATTTCTGGTGCCTGCTCTTGATACGTATATGTTCGTCTTAACAGTGCCTGTACTTTCGCAATCAATACTTCCATATGGAAAGGCTTTTGTACAAAATCATCCGCCCCCATTTGCATCGCCATCACCATATCCATCGGATGATCACGTGAGGATAGAAAGATGATTGGTACTTTTGATACGAAGCGAATTTCTCGACACCAATGAAAGCCGTCATATGCTGGTAATTGAATATCGATTAAAACAAGCTCAGGCTGTTCTTTTTCAAATGTATCCATTACTTGTTGAAAGTCTTCAGGACCTACTACATCAATATCCCATTGCGAAAAACGCTCACGTATTAACTCAAAAATTGATGGATCGTCTTCTATTAGCATGATCTTCAAGTTTATCCACTCCTTTAAATGCTATTATATTATACACGAACGGCAAACTTACAACTATTTCCATCATTTTAGCTTGGCACAATTCAAAATCTGTGGCAACCGCCAGATGCTTTGTTTGATATAATGAATTCAAACGTTCGTATAGGAGGTTTGAATTCATGGATATCCGCCAAATTGAATATTTTGTTGAAGTTGCCAAACAATCAAGCTTTACGAAAGCCGCCACCATATTGCACGTATCACAACCTTCCATTAGTAAAGCGATTCAAAATTTAGAATCTGAACTTGGTGTACCGCTATTTTACCGTTCATCAAAGCAATTGGAGTTAACGGACGCTGGACACGCTGTTTTAGTAAATGCCTTACAAGTACTGGAGTCTTTCCATAACCTACGCTCCGAATTAACTGATTTAATGGAATTAAAAAAGGGGCAAATCCGAATTGGTATTCCTCCAATTGTCGGGGCAGAATTTTTTTCGAAATTAATTAGCTATTACAAAGAAAAATATCCATACATTGAAATTTTATTAACTGAAGTGGGCACAAAACGCATCCGACAGGGGATTGAAGCTGGGGAACTAGATATCGGCTTAGTATGTAGCGTTTGCTCGACGAATGAACAATTAGAAACCATTCGATTTGTAAAAGATCCACTTGTATTAATTGTTCATCATGACCACCCACTAGCGAAGCAGGAATTTATTGAACTGTCCGATTTACAATCCGAAGCATTTATCATTTACCGCAATGATTTCATTTTATATGATCGTATTATTGAAGAATGCTCAAAATCCGGCTATTTCCCAACAATTGTTTGTGAAACATCTCAAAAAGATTTATTTATCGAGATGGTGCAAGCTAAGCTCGGCATCGCGTTACTCCCGCAAAAGATTGCTGAAAAGATTACATATGACACGATTAAGACCATTCCTTTAAAAGAGCAAGTCATTCATTTAGAGCTCGGCATTACGTGGAAGAAAAATAAATACTTACCGTTTGCTGTTCGTGAATTTATAGAACTCGCACGTGATTTTATGCCTAAGTAAACTAAACAGCATTCTAAACAAAATAAAAGGCGACTTTGATTAACTATAATCAAAGTCACCCCTTATTAGATTACGCGTTCACTTTTTGAGCAAATTTCGCTTTTGCTTCTAAACGTTTTTTGTGTAAAATTGGCTCTGTATATCCACTTGGCTGTTCATATCCTTTGAACACTAAATCACAAGCCGCTTGGAATGCTACAGATTCAACAAAATTCGCTGCCATTGCAACATATTCTTGATCATCTGCATTTTGCGTATCTACTACTTTCGCCATGCGCTCCATCGTTTCCTGCACTTGCTCTTCTGTACAAATCCCGTGATGTAACCAGTTTGCTACGTGTTGACTTGAAATACGTAATGTCGCGCGGTCCTCCATTAAACCGATATTGTTAATGTCCGGAACTTTCGAACATCCTACACCATGCTCTACCCAGCGCACAACATAACCTAAAATCCCTTGTGCATTATTATCTAGCTCTTGTTGAATCTCTTCCGGCGTCCAGTCTGTTGATGGAGCTAGAGGAATTTGCAAAATCGCATCTTGTAAATCCTCTGAAGTCGGCATTCCTTTTTGAACTTCTTTTACATTTACTTCATGATAATGCATTGCATGTAACGTCGCTGCTGTTGGAGATGGTACCCATGCCGTATTTGCTCCTGCTTGTGGATGCGCAATTTTTTGCTTCAGCATTTCCGCCATTAAATCCGGCATTGCCCACATCCCTTTTCCAATTTGGGCACGCCCTTGTAAGCCTGCATCTAAACCGACTACAACATTCGACTTTTCATATGCCGCTAACCAAGTCGACGTTTTCATTTCACCTTTACGAACCATTGGACCTGCTTCCATTGATGTATGAATTTCGTCCCCTGTGCGGTCTAAGAATCCTGTATTAATAAATACAATACGTTCCTTAACCTCTTGAATACACGCTTTTAAGTTAAGCGATGTACGGCGTTCTTCATCCATTACACCTATTTTTAATGTATTACGACTTACACCAATGATATCTTCTACACGTCCAAATAATTTATTGGCAAATGCCACTTCTTTTGAGCCATGCATTTTCGGTTTTACGATGTAAACAGAGCCCTTTTGTGAATTTTTGTATTGTCCGTTACCAAGCAACTCATGTTTTGCAATTAAACTTGTAATCACACCATCCATAATTCCTTCAGGCACTTCTTGGCCACCCTTATATAAAATCGCTGGGTTCGTCATTAAGTGGCCTACATTACGTATAAACATTAATGAACGTCCATTAATTGTCACAGTCCCACCAGTTGGGCTTGTATATACTCGGTCTGGATTTAATGTACGTGTTAACGTTTTTGATCCTTTTGCAAATGTAGCTGTTAAGTCGCCCTTCATTAAACCTAACCAGTTTGAATACACTTCAACTTTATCTTCTGCATCAACAGCAGCTATGGAATCTTCACAGTCCATAATTGTCGAAATAGCTGATTCTAAAACAACATCTTTCACACCCGCTGCATCATCCTTACCAATTGCATCAAGGCGATCGATTTGAATTTCTACATGTAAATCATTATTTTTAAGTACTACAGCAGTTGGTTCTGCCGCTTCCCCTAAATAGCCAACTAATTTTCCTTCTTGAACTAAACCTGTCGTTTGTCCGTTTGATAACTTCGCTTGTAATAAGCCATCAACAATCGCATAGTTCACAACATCTTTGTGAGTTGCACCTTGTAATTCAGCCGCTTGATCTAAAAGTTGTTTCGAATACTCGATTACTTTGCCACCACGAACCGGGTTATAGCCTTTACCTGCTTCAGCTCCGTCTTCATTACTAATAACATCTGTTCCGTAAAGTGCATCATATAAACTTCCCCAACGCGCATTTGCCGCATTAATTGCATAACGTGCATTGCTTACTGGTACAACTAATTGTGGCCCCGCTTGGAATGCAATTTCTGTATCTACATTTTCAGTGGTCACTTTAAAAGGCGCTACTTTCGGCTCTAAATAACCGATTCCCTCTAAATAAGCTTTATATGCGGTAAAATCAAAATTCCCCTTATTTTCCTTATGCCACTCATTTATTGCCTCTTGTAATGAATCTCGTTCTGCTAATAGCGCTTGATTTTCCGGTGCTAAGTCATGAATCAGTTGATCAAAGCCCTCCCAAAATACTACTTGTTCTACCTCACTACCTGGTAGTACTTGCCCGTTAATAAAATCGTATAAAGTTGATGATACTTGTAAATTCCCCACTTGTACATATGTTGACATGAACAATATCCCCCTTGAACATCTTTATTTGGTATTAGCTGGACAAAACAAAGTCCCATTTTCATGTGGACCGCAATAAATTACAAATTCGTTCATCCACTTAGAAAAGAAATCCCCTCTTCTTGTTTATTATTATAATTCTATAAGGGTATATAAATGAAATACATATTTCGCATAATCATTATGCCCTTTAACTATATCGCTTCATTAAAATAGATGCTTCTACATGACGTTACTTATAATATCTCGTATAATAGAATAAGAATTACACATTAGAGGTGACATCTTGCAAATATCCATTTTATTAGTTGTACTCTTTTCTGTCTTTGCAGTCTTTAAAATGTTGAATCATCGCAAACAATTAAAAGGGCTTCCAATAAACAAAGTAATCTTTGGTTTCATTACGTATGTAGGCATTTATTCTGTAAGTCTTGGGTTGATCGCACAGATATTTGATTGGCTTTTAGTACTTGATTTAAACAAGTATTTTAAATGGGGCATGTCGATCATAATCGTTATAGCCACGATTATTAGTATTAGCCGAATTTTAAATAGATTGCTCCCGGAGAAGTTAAAAAAGATTTTTATATAAAATCCAACTAATTTTCCCATACGAGTAAAAAGGCATTTTGAAATTAATCAAAATGCCTTTTTACTCTATTTTATAATTCGTGACGTCTAAGTATAATTGCTTAAAACATTGATTTGTACTAAAAATAAATAGTAAAAACCCCCTACAAGCGTCCAAGTAGGGGGTTTTTACTATTAGCATAAGCTAAAATTATTTTTGGATTGAAGCAACAACGCCGGCACCAACAGTACGTCCACCCTCACGGATAGAGAACTTTGTACCTTCTTCAAGAGCGATTGGAGAGATAAGCTCAACAGTCATCTCGATGTTGTCACCAGGCATTACCATTTCAACGCCTTCTGGTAAGTTACAGATACCTGTTACGTCAGTTGTACGGAAGTAGAACTGAGGACGGTAGTTAGTGAAGAATGGCGTATGACGGCCACCCTCTTCTTTAGATAAAACATAAACTTCAGCTTTGAAGTTTGTGTGTGGAGTGATTGAGCCTGGTTTAGCTAATACTTGACCACGTTGGATTTCTTCACGAGCTACACCACGTAGTAATGCACCAATGTTGTCACCAGCTTCAGCAAAGTCTAATAATTTACGGAACATTTCAACACCAGTTACTGTTGTTTGTTTCGCTTCTTCAGTAATACCAACGATTTCAACTACTTCGCCGACTTTAACTTGACCACGTTCAACACGGCCAGTTGCTACTGTACCACGACCAGTGATAGAGAATACGTCCTCGATTGGCATCATGAATGGTTTGTCAGTTTGACGTTCTGGAGTTGGGATGTAAGAATCTACAGCGTCCATTAATTCAACGATTTTTTCTTCCCACTCAGGCTCGCCTTCTAATGCTTTAAGAGCTGAACCTTTGATTACTGGAATATCGTCGCCTGGGAAGTCATATTCAGATAGTAGGTCACGGATTTCCATCTCTACTAATTCTAATAATTCTTCGTCATCAACCATATCACATTTGTTCATGAATACTACTAAGTATGGAACACCTACTTGACGAGATAAAAGGATGTGTTCACGAGTTTGTGGCATTGGACCATCAGCAGCAGATACTACTAAGATACCGCCATCCATTTGAGCAGCGCCTGTGATCATGTTTTTAACATAGTCGGCGTGTCCTGGGCAGTCTACGTGTGCGTAGTGACGAGTATCAGTTTCATATTCTACGTGAGAAGTATTGATTGTAATACCACGCTCTTTTTCTTCTGGTGCGTTGTCGATATCAGCATATGATTTCGCATCCCCACCCATTTTTTTAGAAAGAACTGTAGCGATTGCAGCAGTTAAAGTTGTTTTACCATGGTCAACGTGTCCGATTGTACCAACGTTAGCATGGGTTTTTGAACGGTCAAATTTTTCTTTAGCCATTAGAAAATGCCTCCTCAAATATATGTTTGGTTTTTTATTCTAAGATCGCTGACTACAAAAGGGGCCCCAATCGTAATCAGTCAATCATAGCTTACAAATTATTTATACTTCATGCAAGATGAAAATTCAATTATTCACCTTTATTTTTTTTGATAATATCTTCAGAAATTGATTTTGGTACTTCTTCATAATGATCAAATGTCATTGAGAATACACCGCGACCTTGAGTTGCTGAACGTAAAGTTGTTGCATATCCGAACATTTCAGATAGTGGCACCATTGCGCGTACTACTTGTGAGTTACCACGAGCATCCATACCCTCTACGCGTCCGCGACGAGCAGTAATGTTACCCATAATATCACCAAGGTACTCTTCTGGCATTACAACTTCAACTTTCATCATTGGCTCTAAAATAACTGCGTTACATCTCTTCGCAGCTTCTTTAAGTGCCATAGATGCAGCAATTTTAAACGCCATCTCATTCGAGTCAACGTCATGGTAAGAACCGAATACTAATTTTGCTTTAATATCGATAAGTGGGTAACCAGCTACTACACCGCGATCTAAAGAATCACGTAAACCAGCTTCTACAGCAGGAATGTATTCACGAGGTACAACACCACCAACGATAGCGTTTTCGAATTCAAAGCCTTTACCCTCTTCGTTTGGAGAGAACTCGATCGTTACGTCACCGTATTGACCGCGACCACCAGATTGACGAGTAAATTTACCTTGAACTTTAGCAGAGTCACGGAATGTCTCACGGTAAGATACCATTGGAGCACCTACGTTAGCTTCTACTTTAAATTCACGGCGCATACGGTCAACTAAGATATCAAGGTGAAGCTCACCCATACCTGAGATGATTGTTTGTCCAGTTTCTGTGTCAGTGTGAGCACGGAAAGTTGGATCCTCTTCTTGAAGTTTTTGTAAAGCTTGACCCATTTTATCTTGGTCAGCTTTAGATTTTGGTTCTACAGAAAGTGAAATTACTGGCTCAGGGAAGTCCATTGATTCAAGAATAACTAGGTTTTTCTCGTCACATAATGTATCACCAGTTGTAGTATCTTTAAGACCTACAGCTGCTGCGATATCCCCAGCGAATACTTTCGCAATTTCTTCACGAGAGTTAGCGTGCATTTGTAGGATACGACCTACACGTTCACGTTTACCTTTAGAAGAGTTTTGTACGTATGAACCAGCATCTAATGTACCAGAATATACGCGGAAGAATGTTAATTTACCTACGAAAGGATCTGTCATAACTTTGAATGCAAGAGCTGAGAATGGCTCATCATCAGAAGAATGGCGGATAACTTCCTCTTCACCATCAATGTCAGTACCGTTAATCGCTGGTACGTCAGTTGGTGCTGGTAAGTAATCAACTGCTGCGTCTAGCATTTTACGAACACCTTTGTGTTTGAATGCTGTACCGCATAATACAGGATAGAATTCAACTGCAATCGTCGCTTTACGGATAGCCGCTTTAAGCTCCGGAATAGTGATTTCTTCACCTTCAAGATATTTTTCCATAAGTTCTTCATCAACACTTGCAACAGCGTCAATTAATTTCTCACGGTATTCTTCAGCTTGCGCTAAATGTTCTGCCGGAATTTCGCCTTCAGTAACTGCTGTACCTTCTTCGTTTCCGTAGAATGTAGCTTTCATTTCTACTAAATCGATAATTGCAGAGAATTGATCCTCAGCCCCGATTGGTAGTTGGATTGGGTGAGCGTTTGCTTGTAAACGATCATGTAACGTTCCTAAAGAATATAAGAAGTCTGCTCCCATTTTATCCATTTTGTTAATAAATACGATACGTGGTACACCGTATGTTGTAGCTTGACGCCATACAGTTTCTGTTTGAGGCTCAACACCAGATTGAGCATCAAGTACAGTTACAGCACCATCAAGTACACGTAAAGAACGTTCAACTTCTACAGTGAAGTCTACGTGTCCAGGAGTATCGATAATGTTAATACGGTGGTTATTCCATTGAGCTGTTGTTGCAGCAGAAGTAATCGTGATACCACGCTCTTGTTCTTGCTCCATCCAGTCCATTTGTGAACCGCCGTCATGTGTTTCGCCGATTTTGTGAATCTTACCAGTGTAATAAAGGATACGCTCTGTTGTTGTTGTTTTACCAGCATCAATGTGAGCCATAATCCCAATATTACGAGTATTCTCTAGAGAGAATTCGCGTTTCATAGGAAATTTCTCCTTCCATATTGGGTTAACTGTATAAGTAAAATTTAAGCTCTAGTTACCTAGAGCTTAAAACATATTACCAGCGATAGTGAGCGAATGCTTTGTTAGCTTCCGCCATTTTGTGCATATCTTCACGTTTTTTAACAGAAGCACCAGTATTGTTAGATGCATCTAAAATTTCGTTAGCTAAACGCTCTTCCATAGTTTTCTCACCGCGTAGACGAGAGTAGTTAACTAGGTAGCGTAGACCTAAAGTTGAACGACGTTCTGGACGTACTTCAACCGGTACTTGGTAGTTAGAACCACCAACACGGCGAGCGCGTACTTCAAGAACTGGCATTACATTGTTTAATGCTGATTCAAATACTTCTAAAGCATTTTGACCTGAACGCTCTTGAACTAATTCGAAAGCGCCGTATAAAATCTTTTGAGAAGTACCTCTTTTACCATCAACCATTAATTTATTGATTAAACGAGTTACTAGCTTTGAGTTATAAAGTGGATCTGGTAACACGTCACGTTTGGAAACAGGACCTTTACGAGGCATGTGTTTTCCTCCTTTCGAATAGTGATTACATATTTTAAGTTAAATTATTTTTTTTCTTTCGGGCGTTTAGTACCGTATTTAGAACGAGATTGTAAACGACCGTTAACGCCAGCTGTATCTAGTGCACCACGAACGATATGGTAACGTACTCCAGCTAAGTCTTTTACGCGTCCTCCACGGATAAGTACAACACTGTGTTCTTGTAGATTGTGACCTTCTCCTGGGATATATGCTGTAACCTCAAGTAGGTTAGATAAGCGTACACGCGCATATTTACGTAAAGCCGAGTTCGGTTTACGTGGTGTCATTGTACCAACACGAGTACAAACTCCGCGTTTTTGTGGAGATTTAACGTTAGTTAAAGACTTCTTAAATGAGTTATATCCCTTGTTTAACGCTGGAGATTTTGATTTCGTGTTTTTAGATTGACGAGGCTTACGTACTAATTGATTAATTGTAGGCATCGATTTGTCCTCCCTTCATTTTTTCGTTTTTTCAATACCACACATCCAGGTGGTTCATTTTTTGGGTAAAAACAAAGTCTTTGTGCATATATACACACAAAAACTACATCGCAGTAATCGCAACAACCGCAGCTCTAACATGAATGCCGCAAGCTTTATCAAGTTCTTTTTTTGAATTAACAAGATAAACTGGTATTCCGATTTCTTTCGCGAGAAGAATGGCCGGATCGGTTACCCAATTGTCTGCATTAATTGCAACAAAAGAGCTGTTACTTGTCCAGCATGCATTGCTTTCACTGCTTGCTTTATACCTATGATTGTTTGACTAGTCTATTTTACTTATTCATAAAACATTTGCATGTTCTCCTAAGTACAGACAGTTAACTATCAACCTTCAATATATTATCATTTCAAACTTACACTGTCAACCAATATCATTAAAGAATATCTGTTCTTTTCAAACATTATAAATGGACAGTTATTTTTAGAAAAACTCCGGCAGAAGGATTATCTTCTACCGGAATTAAATATGTTGAAAGTCTGTTACTCAGTTACTGTTACTTCTTCTTTACCCTCTTGCTCCATACGGATTTGACGGTAACGTTGCATACCAGTACCTGCCGGAACAAGTTTACCGATAATTACGTTTTCTTTCAGACCTAGAAGTTCATCACGCTTACCTTTAATTGCAGCATCCGTTAACACACGCGTTGTTTCTTGGAATGATGCAGCCGATAAGAATGATTCTGTTTCTAGAGAAGCTTTTGTAATACCTAAAATGACAGGACGACAAGTTGCCGGGTTTTTGCCTTTTAAAACAGACTCAGCATTTGCTTCAGAGAATTGGTGAATATCTAGTAATGAACCTGGTAATAAATCTGTATCACCCGCTTCGATTACACGAACTTTACGAAGCATTTGGCGTACCATTACTTCGATATGCTTATCACCGATTTCTACCCCTTGCATACGGTATACTTTTTGTACTTCTTTTAACAGATATTCTTGAACTGTCGATACGTCTTTTACTTTTAGTAATTGTTTCGGATCGATAGAACCTTCTGTTAATGTTTGACCAGGGATAATCGTGTCGCCTTCTTGCACTTTTAATCGTGCATTGTATGGCGATTGATATTTACGTGTTTCCACGTCACCTTGGACAGTAATTTCTTTCAGACCTTCACGAATTTCTTCGATTTCAACAACCGTACCTGAGATTTCCGAAATAACGGATTGACCTTTAGGATTACGCGCTTCAAAAATCTCTTGAATACGTGGAAGACCTTGTGTGATATCGTTACCGGCTACCCCACCTGTATGGAATGTACGCATCGTTAACTGTGTACCTGGCTCACCAATTGATTGCGCAGCGATAATACCAACTGCCTCACCAACTTCTACGCCTTCACCAGTTGCTAAGTTCATACCATAACATTTTTTACATACGCCATGTTTTGTATTACATGTAAATGCCGAACGGATTGTTAATTCTTCAATTTTTGCATCTTCAATAACACGAGCAACATCTTGAGTGATTAAACCATCCGGTCCTAAAATAACGGCGCCTGTTTCTGGATGACGAATTGTTTTCTTCGCATAACGACCAACAATACGTTCGTCTAACGCTTCAATTACTTCGTTACCTTCCATTAGGGCTCCAATTAATAAACCACGATCTGTACCACAGTCGTCTTCACGAACGATTACATCTTGTGCAACGTCTACTAAACGACGCGTTAAGTAACCTGAATCGGCTGTTTTAAGTGCTGTATCGGCAAGACCTTTACGCGCACCATGGGTAGAGATGAAGTACTCTAATACTGTTAAACCTTCACGGAATGAAGACTTGATTGGTAACTCAATGATACGACCAGCCGGATTGGCCATCAGACCACGCATACCAGCTAACTGTGTAAAGTTTGATGCGTTACCACGGGCACCAGAGTCAGACATCATGAAGATTGGGTTTGTTTTTTGTAATGAGTTCATCAGCTTGCCTTGGATAATATCCTTAGCATTTGACCAACTTGAAATGACACGATCATAACGCTCTTCTTCTGTGATTAAACCACGGCGGAATTGCATCAATACCTTATCTACTTTTTCTTGTGCTTCTTCTAAGATACCACCTTTATCTGGTAACACCACGATATCGGATACCCCTACAGTAATACCAGCACGAGTAGAGTATTTGAAACCTAAGTCTTTCATGCGGTCAAGCATTTTAGATGTTTCTGTAATATGGAATTCTTTAAACACTTCAGCAATTACATTTCCTAAGAATTTCTTACGGAAAGGATCGATAACTGGTACATTTGTGAAATGCTTCGCTAATACTGCACGACGTTGTGCTTGGATTTGCTCTTCTTCAGATAAATCTGAATAGCCCTCAGTTGCTTCGATTTCCTTCAGTAATTCTTCAGTAATTGTTAAATCAACGAAATACTTCTCAGGTGTTTTTTGCTCTAAGTTAACATTTGTCGGCTCATTAATATATGGGAATGAGCGTGGTAAAATTTCATTAAAGATTACTTTACCTACTGTTGTTAATAAGAACAATTTATTTTGCTCTTCAGTAAATGTTGGATTGTTTAAAGAGTTTGCTTTTATTGCAATACGTGAATGTAAGTGAACATGCCCATTTTGATATGCAATTAACACTTCATTCGCGTCGCTGAAGATTGAACCTTCACCAACTGAATTTTCACGCTCAAGCGTTAAGTAGTAGTTACCTAATACCATATCCTGAGATGGTGTTACTACTGGCTTACCATCTTTCGGGTTTAAGATATTTTGAGCAGCTAACATTAATAATCGTGCTTCCGCTTGTGCTTCTGCTGATAATGGTACGTGAACCGCCATTTGGTCACCATCGAAGTCAGCGTTATAAGCTGTACATACTAATGGGTGAAGACGAATTGCACGACCTTCTACTAATGTAGGTTCAAACGCTTGGATACCAAGACGGTGAAGTGTCGGTGCACGGTTAAGTAATACCGGATGCTCACGAATCACATCTTCTAAAACATCCCACACTTCATTGTGTAAACGCTCAATTTTACGTTTTGCACTCTTAATGTTATGAGCAAGGCCACGTTCTACTAATTCTTTCATTACGAAAGGCTTGAATAGTTCGATTGCCATTTCTTTCGGAAGACCACATTGGTACATTTTTAAATTTGGACCTACTACGATAACCGAACGACCAGAATAGTCTACACGTTTACCAAGTAAGTTTTGACGGAAACGACCTTGTTTCCCTTTCAACATATGTGAAAGTGATTTTAAAGGACGGTTACCAGGACCAGTTACCGGACGACCACGACGACCATTGTCGATTAGGGCATCTACTGCTTCTTGTAACATACGTTTTTCGTTTTGTACGATGATGCTTGGAGCACCAAGGTCAAGTAAACGTTTTAAACGGTTATTACGGTTAATAACACGACGATAAAGGTCATTTAAGTCTGAAGTTGCAAAACGACCACCATCTAATTGCACCATTGGACGAAGCTCTGGTGGAATTACTGGAAGTACGTCTAAAATCATCCATTCTGGTTTGTTACCAGAGTTACGGAATGATTCGATTACTTCTAAACGTTTAATCGCACGCGTACGACGTTGACCTTGTGCAGATTTAAGCTCTTCTTTTAGAGATGCTGTTTCATCTTCAAGATCGATTTTTTCTAATAGGCGTTTAATTGCTTCTGCACCCATTGCCGCTTCAAAATCTTTACCAAATTTTTCGCGATATGCACGGTATTCTTTCTCAGAAAGCAAGTCTTTGAAACCTAAAGAAGTTTGACCTGGCTCAATCACAACATAAGAAGCGAAGTAAATTACTTCTTCTAATGCACGAGGAGACATGTCTAAAAGTAGACCCATACGGCTTGGAATTCCTTTGAAATACCAAATATGAGATACAGGTGCTGCAAGTTCGATGTGTCCTTGACGTTCACGACGTACTTTCGAACGCGTTACTTCAACTCCACAACGATCACAAACTACGCCTTTATAACGAACGCGTTTGTATTTACCACAGTGACATTCCCAGTCTTTTGTTGGTCCGAAAATACGTTCACAGAATAGACCATCTTTTTCTGGTTTTAATGTACGGTAGTTAATTGTTTCTGGTTTTTTTACCTCACCATATGACCAAGAACGGATCTTGTCAGGAGAAGCTAAACCAATTTTCATATATTCAAATTCATTAACATCGATCAAGGAGCCTACCTCCCTTAAGTTATAAGTCTTTAAATGACTTTATTTGTAGCTCGGAAATTGCAATATTTCATATTAGGCCATAATGAAATTTGCCTTTATATATTACCACTTATAAAAAAGAATCGAGCAGGACATAACCTGCCCGATTCAATTTGAAATTATTCAATTGACTCTACTGGGTCTTCTTTATCGTCAGTAGGTTTTGGACTTTCCACTTCTGGAACTGGTGCAGTTGCTTCTTCCTCATCGTCAAGGTCGCGAAGTTCTACTTCCTCGTCGTTGATTGATAGCATCTTCACATCCATACCTAATGATTGAAGTTCTTTAATTAATACTTTAAATGATTCAGGAACACCTGGTTGTGGAACACTTTCACCTTTAACAATGGCTTCGTATGTTTTCACACGACCTACAACATCATCAGATTTTACAGTTAAAATCTCTTGTAATGTGTAAGCAGCACCATATGCTTCAAGTGCCCAAACCTCCATCTCACCGAATCGCTGACCACCAAATTGTGCTTTACCACCAAGCGGTTGTTGCGTTACTAATGAGTATGGTCCTGTTGAACGTGCATGAAGTTTATCGTCAACCATGTGGGCAAGTTTAATCATATACATGATACCTACAGATACACGGCTATCGAATGGCTCACCTGAACGTCCATCATAAAGCGTAGTTTTACCATCACGGTCCATACCCGCTTCTTCCATCGTTTCCCAAACATCATCTTCGTTAGCGCCATCAAATACAGGTGTAGCCATGTGTACGCCTAAATAGCGTGCTGCCATACCTAAGTGAAGCTCTAAAACTTGTCCGATATTCATACGCGATGGTACACCAAGTGGGTTAAGCATGATATCTACCGGTGTGCCATCTGGCATAAACGGCATATCTTCTTCTGGTAAGATACGCGAGATAACCCCTTTGTTACCATGTCGTCCGGCCATTTTGTCCCCAACGCGGATTTTACGTTTTTGAACAATATAAGCACGTACTAATTGGTTAACTCCTGGTGGTAATTCGTCGCCATCTTCACGATTGAATACTTTAACATCTAGGATAATACCGCCCGCTCCGTGTGGTACACGTAGAGACGTGTCACGTACTTCGCGTGCTTTTTCACCAAAGATAGCATGTAATAAACGCTCTTCCGCAGTTAACTCTGTAACTCCTTTAGGCGTCACTTTACCTACTAAAATATCACCGTCGCGAACTTCAGCACCGATGCGTATGATACCACGGTCGTCTAAATTACGAAGCGCATCTTCCCCAACGTTCGGAATATCACGTGTGATTTCTTCAGGTCCTAGTTTTGTATCACGTGCTTCTGACTCATATTCTTCAATATGAACAGATGTATATACATCATCTTTTACAAGGCGTTCACTCATAATAACCGCATCTTCGTAGTTAAAGCCATCCCATGTCATGAATGCAATAAGTACGTTTTGACCAAGTGCTAATTCGCCTCTTTCCATTGAAGGACCATCAGCTAAAATTTCACGAGGTTTCACACGATCACCAATTTTTACGATTGGACGTTGGTTATATGAAGTACCTTGGTTTGAACGAATGAATTTTTGTAATTTGTACTTTGTTAAATCACCTTTAACTTCTTTGCCGTCAATTGTTTCAATACGACGAATATGAATAGAACGTGCTTCAACATGTTCAACAATACCATCGAATTTTGCAATGACTGCAGCACCTGAGTCACGAGCATCAACATGTTCCATACCTGTACCTACATATGGTGCATTCGGGTAAAGTAATGGAACTGCTTGACGTTGCATGTTCGCACCCATTAACGCACGGTTAGAGTCATCGTTTTCTAAGAACGGGATACATGCAGTGGCAGCAGATACAACTTGTTTTGGTGATACGTCCATGTAGTCGATGCGATCTTTATTAAATATAGTGTTATCTCCACGGAAGCGTCCTACGATTTCTTCCTTCACGAAAGTACCATCTTCATTTAATAATGAGTTTGCTTGTGCAACTACATAGTTATCTTCTTCATCAGCCGTTAAGTAATGGATATCTCCCGTTACAGCACCCGTGTTTGGATCAACACGACGATACGGCGTTTCGATAAAGCCGAATTTATTTACTTTTGCGAACGATGAAAGTGAGTTAATTAAACCAATGTTTGGTCCCTCTGGCGTTTCAATCGGACACATACGACCATAGTGAGAATAGTGAACGTCACGTACTTCCATACCAGCACGCTCACGAGTTAAACCACCCGGTCCTAATGCAGAAAGACGACGTTTATGCGTTAATTCTGCAAGTGGATTTGTTTGGTCCATGAATTGCGATAATTGCGAGCTACCAAAGAACTCTTTAATTGACGCGATTACTGGACGAATATTGATTAATTGTTGTGGCACGATAGCAGCTGTATCGTTGATTGACATACGTTCGCGCACAACACGCTCCATACGAGATAAACCGATACGGAATTGATTTTGTAAAAGCTCACCAACTGAACGTAGACGACGATTACCTAAGTGATCAATATCATCTGTATTCCCTACGCCATATAATAAGTTGAAGAAGTATGATATAGAAGATATTACATCAGCTGGTGTAATATTTTTTACTTCTTCTCCGATATAAGCGTTTGAAATAACGTTAATTTCTTTTTGAGCTTCGTCATTTGGTGCAAAAATTTTGATCGATTGGATTGTAATATCCTCTTCTAATACACCACCAACTTGTGATAATGTACGGAAGCCCGTACCTGCTTCTAAATAAGGGATTAGCTTATCTAAAGTACGACGATCTAATAATGTACCTGCTTCTACAAGAATTTCACCTGTTTCAGAATCCACAAGTGTTTCTGCAATCGTTTGGTTAAATAAACGATTTTTAATGTGAAGCTTTTTGTTCATTTTATAACGGCCAACATTCGCTAAATCATAGCGTTTTGCGTCAAAGAAGCGAGAATATAAAAGGTTCTTCGCTGATTCAACTGTTGGTGGCTCACCCGGGCGTAAACGCTCATAGATTTCAAGTAGCGCTTTATCAGTGCTTTCTGTGTTATCTTTTTCAAGCGTGTTACGTAAGTATTCATTGTCACCAATGATATCTAAAATCTCTTGATCTGAACCGAAACCTAATGCACGTAATATCACTGTTGCTGGAAGTTTACGTGTACGATCGATACGAACGTATACAACATCCTTTGCATCAATTTCATATTCTAACCATGCACCACGGTTTGGTATCGTTGTTGCCGCAAAGCCTTTTTTACCGTTTTTGTCCGTTTTGTCGTGGAAATATACACTTGGAGAACGAACTAATTGCGAAACGATAACACGCTCGGCACCATTAATAATAAACGTGCCTGTTTCCGTCATTAATGGGAAATCACCCATGAAGACTTCTTGTTCTTTTACTTCTTTTGTTTCTTTGTTGTGCAAACGTACTTTTACGCGTAATGGTGCAGCATAAGTTACATCACGTTCTTTACATTCATCAACATCATACTTAGGATCCCCTAATTTATAGTCGACGAACTCTAATGAAAGATTACCTGTAAAATCTTCGATTGGAGAAATGTCGTGGAACATCTCACGCAAACCTTCTTCAAGGAACCACTCATAAGATGCTGTTTGGATTTCGATTAGATTCGGAAGCTCCAGCACCTCACTAATACGCGCAAAGCTTCTACGCTGGCGGTGTTGTCCGTACTGAACTAGTTGACCTGTCAACTCATTCACCCCTCAATAAAGCGATAATAGGTCTTTGCAAAACCTTACAAATAGTGTATGATTTCGAAAGACGGAAAGAAAACGAGTCTTTTTATAAGGCCTCATTTTTGATTAAACTAAATTTATTCTTAGTAAGTATACCCATAAGAAACTTTATGTTATGCAAAAGGGCACACTACCTCAAAATAATATTTTTGCATTTTATTATGTTATCATAGTCAATTTGTCAAGTCAATCTTCCGAGCCAATCTTACTTATTTTTTTGCACGTATGATCCAATACCCTTTTTTCTTCTCAACAACATCTACTTCTGAAAACATTCCCTCTAAATGACTCACTGTTGATGGCGCACCTTGCTTCTTCTGAATAACAACCCACAATTCACCATCTTCTACTAGTAACTCATAGGCACCGTCGTAAAACTTAAAAACTGTATCCTTACCAGCACGAATAGGTGGATTTGTTAAAATAGCTGCTGCTTTCGTTTCAGTTGATATAGCACTTAAGCCATCACTTTCAAAAATACGTACATTTTGAATCCCGTTTAATTGTGCGTTCTTTTGTGACAACGCAACTGCTCGCGTATTGATATCAACCATCAATACTTCACGCTTTGGATTTACCTTTGCAATAGACAACCCGATTGGTCCATAGCCGCAACCAACATCAAGTATATCCCCTATAACGTCTGGCATCTCAAAAGCATCGATTAACACACGGGAGCCAAAATCTACTTCGCTTTTGCTAAATACACCTGTATCTGTTTCGAACATAAATGTATTTCCTAATAAAGTAAACTTCCATTGGCGTGGTTTACTATCAGTTTGAGGCATATTGGAATAGTAATGTTCAGACATGTGACACGCCCCCCAAAAAATTGAAATAAAGAAAAGCTCGCCGCAATACTGTGACGAGCTTTTCTTATGAAGCTAAGCAATATACTTAGCAACGAAAGTTAAACTGAAATTATTTAACTTCTACTGTAGCGCCAACTTCTTCAAGTTTAGCTTTAACTGCTTCAGCGTCATCTTTAGATACGCCTTCTTTAAGAGCTTTAGGAGCGTTGTCAACAACCTCTTTAGCTTCTTTTAAACCTAATCCAGTGATTTCACGAACCACTTTGATTACTTTGATTTTTTCTGCGCCAGCTGCTGTTAAGATAACGTCAAACTCAGTTTTCTCTTCTGCTGCTGCTGCACCGCCAGCTACTACAGCTACTGGAGCTGCTGCTGTTACACCGAATTCTTCTTCGATTGCTTTTACTAAATCGTTTAATTCTAGAACTGTCATAGCTTTGATAGCTTCTAAGATTTGCTCATTGTTCATTTTAATTTCCTCCTATGGAATGTTTTATAGTTTTTAGGCCGTTAAGCCGTTTTTTGAAGTTGAGATGCGAAAATTACGCGCCTTGCTCTTCTTTTTGTTCTGCAACAGCTTTTGTTGCAAGTGCGAAGTTGCGCACTGGAGCTTGAAGTACAGATAAAAGCATTGAAAGTAGACCTTCGCGTGATGGAAGTTCTGCAAGGGCTTTAACGTCTTCAGCAGATGCCACAGTACCTTCGATAATACCCGCTTTAATTTCAAGCGCTTCGTTTTTCTTAGCGAAATCGTTGATGATTTTAGCTGGAGCTACTACGTCCTCGTTAGAGAATGCGATAGCGTTTGGACCAGTTAAAAATTCATTGATTCCTTCAAGACCAACAGATTCAGAAGCACGACGAGATAAAGTATTTTTGTAAACTTTAAACTCAACACCCGCTTCACGTAATTGCTTACGTAATTCAGTTACTTGCGCAACAGTTAAACCACGGTAATCTACAACTACTACAGAAGCAGCAGCTGAAAATTTATCAGCGATTTCTTGAACTTGAACTTTTTTAGTTTCGATTGCTTTGCTCATGATGACACCTCCTATTAGAATGAGTCATTTATACCGACAAAGAAAGCCTCTACATCTTAATAGACATAGAGGCAGAAAGTACATCATCTTAAAAAGAATCCGAACTCCTATGTCCTCGGCAGGATCATTAAGTGACAAGTCACTCCTACTGTCTACGGTACAAATGGATGATTCACAACAGCATCCATCTTACCAAGTAAGCGGTGTGTTGTCAATTAATATAATTTAAATTAACGGTTTCAATAACCGGAATAGATTATTTAGCTACTGAGCTAGTGTCCACTTTCACAGCAGGACCCATTGTAGTTGTAATGTTTACAGACTTCATGTAAGTACCTTTTGCTGCAGCAGGTTTTGCTTTTTGAACTACTTCAAATACTGCTAAGAAGTTTTCTACTAGGTTTTTAGTATCGAAAGAAACTTTACCGATTGGCGCGTGGATGATACCAGCTTTTTCAGCACGGTATTCAACTTTACCAGCCTTGATTTCTTCGATAGCTTTTGTTACGTCAAATGTAACTGTACCTGTTTTAGGATTTGGCATTAAACCTTTAGGTCCTAATACACGTCCAAGTTTACCAACTTCACCCATCATGTCAGGAGTTGCTACGATTACATCAAATTCGAACCAACCTTGTTGGATCTTTTGGATGAACTCTGCATCACCTACATAGTCAGCGCCAGCAGCTTGTGCTTCTTTAATTTTTTCGCCTTTAGCGAAAACTAATACGCGTTGAGTTTTACCAGTTCCGTGTGGAAGTACAACTGCACCACGGATTTGTTGGTCGTTTTTACGAGTATCGATACCTAATTTGAATGCTACTTCTACAGTTGCATCAAAGTTTACTGTGCTTGTTTTTTGCGCTAAAGCTACTGCTTCTTCTACAGAATATAGAGCTGCGCGGTCGATTAATTTAGCTGCATCTTGCAGTTTTTTACCTTTTTTAGCCATTATAATTTCCTCCTTGATTGTGGTTTTAACGGATTTGACCTCCCACGAATAAAGGTTGCGTACTCTTCAATCACTATCGGAGCGCCGCAACCTTCTTAAAAAACAAAACATCATCAAGTGTGAAGATGGTTATTAGTCTTCGATAGTAATACCCATGCTTCGTGCAGTACCTTCAACCATTAACATAGCAGCTTCAACTGAAGCAGCGTTAAGGTCTGGCATTTTTTGTTCTGCGATTTCGCGAACTTTATCACGTTTAACCGTTGCAACTTTTTTACGATTTGGTTCACCAGATCCTGATTGGATACCAGCTGCTACTTTAAGTAACACTGCTGCGGGTGGAGTTTTTGTAATAAAAGTGAATGAACGGTCTTCGAATACTGAAATTTCAACTGGAATAATAAGACCAGCTTGATCAGCAGTACGAGCGTTAAATTCTTTACAGAATCCCATAATGTTAACACCTGCTTGACCTAATGCAGGACCAACCGGTGGCGCTGGGTTTGCTTTACCAGCAGGGATTTGAAGTTTTACAACTTTAATAACTTTTTTAGCCACGAGACACACCTCCTTAAGTCCGTGATGTGGTAATTGGGTTACCCCTCCCACTCAATATCTGTTCGTCAGCTAACTTGCCGATAACATTAAAACTAAAATAATCACCTATCAAACAAATAGACAGGGTGACCTATGAAATAATAACACTTTTAATTTGCTTAATCAAGTAATTTAAATGTTATATTTTTTTAACTTGTGCAAAATCCAATTCCATTACTGTTTCACGGCCGAACATATCAACAAGGACTTTTAACTTCGCATTTTCGCCATCTACTTCTTCTACGCGACCTTGGAAATGCGCAAAAGGTCCCTCTAATACTTCAACAACTTCACCAACAGCAATGTTAACTTCACCCATTTGCATTTCTGTCATACCCATTTGTTCAAGCAGACGGTCCGCTTCTTCTGGTAATAACGGTGTTGGTTTTACCCCACCACCTGATGAGCCGATAAATCCTGTTACACCTGGTGTATTACGAACTACATACCACGCGTCATCTGTCATGATCAACTCTACTAATACGTAACCTGGGAAAACTTTACGCATTACTACCTTTTTCTTACCATCTTCTTTTACATCAGTTTCTTCGTGTTCAGCAACAATTACACGGAAAATTTTATCTTGCATTCCCATTGTTTCAACGCGTTTTTCTAAATTTGCTTTCACTCGGTTTTCATAACCCGAATAAGTATGGACTACATACCAATTTTTCTCCATATAGGTAGGACTAAATCGTCCGTCCCTCCTTTACTTAAAAATGTGTTAGGCATTTTACTGCCTGTGCACAAAAATTCTTCATTCTATATCAATTATACCTCAGCATAATCGTGTCTTGTTTGCGATTGTTTGGACACTCGCAAAATAGCAACTTAATTAGACCTTCATTTATCTCACCGTTTATAAAAACGTGAGAACTCCATAAAAGAAGTAAAGGCAAATGAAAAAACCCGTTATATAATATGGACGGGCTATTTCGAAATATTAACATGGGACAACTTATAAAGACAAGAACCAACGGAATAATTCTGAGAATCCTAAATCTACTACTGTAAAGAATAACGCCATAACGATAACCATTGAAATAACTACTACCGTATACTTTGTTAGCTCTTTACTTTTCGGCCAGCTTGTTTTGCGCATTTCTGAACCGACATCTTGGAAAAAGTTTGTCACTTTACTCATCTTAGCCTAACCTCCGAACAACTTGTTTATCTATGCTACATTTATAACGTTTGTTTATGCACTGTATGTTCATTGCAATGCGAGCAAAATTTCTTTAATTCAAGACGCTCTGTTGTACCTTCTTTTCTTGGTACATTGTAGTTTCTTGAGCCGCATTTTTCACAACTTAAAACAACCTTCTTCGCCATTAACGATCACCTTTTCGGCAGTTTGTCTTTTAAAGACTAACACCTAATTTTCTTGCTGTCAACACGCGTCAATACTCATTAAGTCATTTCTTTCAACTCAATATGACGCTCCAATTTCCGCTTCACACGCTGCAGTGCATTATCAATTGATTTCACATGTCGATTCAATTCTTCTGAAATTTCATTATATGATTGTCCTTCCAGATAACGAATCAACACTTGCTGCTCCAATTCACTTAAAACTTCCCCCATCTTTTTCTCAAGATGACTATAATCTTCACGATTAATTATTAAATGCTCAGGGTCTTCTGAAATCGGGCTCGTGATAACATCCATCAATGTTCGCTCAGACTCTTCATCGTAAATCGGTTTGTCTAATGAAATATATGAATTAAGCGGAATATGCTTTTGACGTGTCGCTGTTTTAATCGCGGTAATAATTTGTCTAGTAATACATAATTCTGCAAATGCACGGAACGACGCAAGTTTATCTTCCTTAAAGTCACGAATCGCCTTATACAAGCCAATCATTCCTTCTTGGATAATATCTTCCTTATCCGCACCAATTAAAAAATAAGATCTAGCTTTTGCTTTCACAAAAAGCCGATATTTCGAAATTAAAAAATCTAACGCATCAGAATTGCCTTGATGCACTTGTCCAACAATGGCTTCATCTGTTAATTGTTCAAACTGCTGTATGACTTGAATCTTTTCACTTTTAAGCAATGACATCACCTCAGCTACGCTAGAATCATTAGGAATAGTATAACTTAACTGGAATTTATGGGCAAACGATTACTTGAGACCTCTACGCCATTTTTCAAATTGTAACTCTACATCCTTTGACAATTTAATCCTCGAGGCTGGCATATCTTCCTGCGTTTCTTTAACTTTTGTCGAAATTTTTGATTGGATTATTTGCATTTCAATTTCAAATTCACGTGCAGATTTGCGTAATGCACCATGTCCAAATACAACATTTTGTTCGGTCATATCGGATGTCGCAACATGAATTTGAATTTTTCTTCCTTTTAGCTCAGTCGATAACTTTTCAATGCGTTCGTCTGCTGTTTCATTTTTACGTGTATAAATAACCTCCACAGCATGACGCACGTATAGCTGTTCGGTACCTGGAACGAGATGTGCATCAAACACAACAATGACGCGCCATCCCGTGTGTGCTTTATATTCCGCCATGCGTTCAATTAAACGATTACGCGCATCCTCAAAATGCGGTTCACGCAACGGACGTAACTCACTCCACGCACCAATCATATTATAGCCGTCTACCAGCAATATATTTCGCATCACCTCATCCGTTAACTTCTTGTCGCTTGCGGTACACTTCGTACATAAGCAATGCCGCTGCTACCGAAGCATTTAAAGATGTTACATGTCCAACCATTGGTAAGTGGTATAAGAAATCACATTTATCTTTTAATAGACGACTCATTCCTTTTCCTTCGCTACCAATAATTAAAGCGAGCGGTAATGTAGCATCCATTTTTCGATAATCCGCCGAACCTTTTGCATCGGTTCCAGCAATCCAGACGCCACGTTCTTTTAACTCATCTATCGTTTGCGCTAAATTTGTAACACGCACAACTGGAACATGCTCAATGGCACCCGTTGATGCTTTCGCTACGACCGCAGTTAAACCAACCGCGCGACGTTTCGGTATAATGATGCCGTGCACGCCAATCGCATCGGCTGTACGCATAATTGACCCTAAGTTATGCGGGTCCTCTAACTCATCTAATACGATAAAGAACGGATCTTCCTTTTTTGCTTGCGCGGCATTGAATAAATCATCTAGCTCTGCATAATCATAAGCAGCAACCGATGCCACCACACCTTGGTGATTGGCATCCGTTAATTGATCTACTTTTTTCTTTGGTACGAATTGCACTAAAATACCGCGCTCTCGTGCTAAATCAAGCAATTCATTAATCCCTGTCTTTTTTACACCTTCAGCAATCCAAATTTTATTCATTTCGCGACCTGAGCGTAATGCTTCTAAAATCGGATTCTTTCCTGCAATCATTTCTCCAGTTTGTTCCGTCATGTTACGACACTCCTTTTGACTGTTCTACGATTTGAATTGCGTAGTCAATAATTTCATTGGCACGATCATGCTGTTTACTTAAAAATAGACTACCTAGTACCGCTTCAAAACCAGAACTATTTCGGTAAGTGCGCACATCGGTATTTTTTGGAACGGAGCCAGATTTGGCATTGCGCCCTCTGCGAAATACTGCCTGCTCCTCTTCTGTTAAAAATTGTTCTTCAATCATACGGTAAGCGATTATTGACTGCGCTTTTGCTGAGACATATTTCGTCGCTTCTTTATGGAGCGTATTCGGCTTTACTTTACCTAGTAATAGTAAATGCTCGCGAATTCTTTGCTCTAGCACGGCGTCTCCCATATAAGCTAACGCTAAAGCATTCAGTTGTTTTACATCTTGCTGTCTTAAATTATGCATTTACTGACCTCGTTTCCAGCGCGTCCCTTGACGAGTGTCTTCTAAAACGATATCCATGCTAAGCAACTGATCACGAATTTCATCAGAGCGTGCAAAGTCTCGGTTTTTACGCGCCGCAATACGTTCTTCTAATAACGCTTCAATTTCTTCGTCAAGTAAGCCTGCTTCTACTTTCACTTGAATGCCTAATACATCCCCGATAATTGTAAATGTATCTAAAATTGCTTGTAACACTTTCGAATCTGTATTCGTTTCTTTTAAATAGACGTTTGCAATACTTGAAAGTTCAAATAATGCTGAAACTGCATTAGCTGTATTGAAGTCATCATTCATTGCTTCTTCAAAATTCGTTTTCACTTGCGCAATTTCTCCGAGCCACTGTTCGCTTCCTTCCGCAAGTCCCGCCGTTGCTGTTAGGCGATGTGCGACATTGGCATAAGCTGTACGAATACGCTCCAGACCATTTTTCGCAGCTTCCACTAAATCTTGCGCAAAGTTAATCGGATGACGGTAATGAACCGATAACATAAAGAAACGTAATACTTGTGGGTCGATTTGTTGACGAATATCATGCACTAAAATAAAGTTCCCTAATGATTTCGACATTTTTTCGTTATCAATATTGATATACCCGTTATGCATCCAGTAATTTGCAAATGTTTTGTCGTTATGTGCTTCTGATTGTGCAATTTCATTTTCATGGTGTGGGAATGTTAAATCTTGCCCACCAGCATGAATATCAATTGTATCGCCCAAATGTTCACGAGCCATTACTGAACATTCAATATGCCAGCCTGGTCGACCCTCGCCCCATGGAGATTCCCATTTCACTTCTCCTGGTTTTGCTGCTTTCCAAAGTGCAAAGTCAAGTGGGTCTTCTTTCTTTTCACCCGTTTCGATACGTGCACCTATTTTTAAATCGTCCACAGATTGATGCGATAATTTTCCGTAGCCATCAAATTTACGTGTACGGTAATAAACATCTCCTTGTGATTCATACGCATATTCTTTATCAATTAATACTTTTATAAACTCAATAATGTCATCCATATGTTCCGTTACACGAGGGTGAGCATCTGCTTTTTGGCAACCTAATGCCGTAATATCTTCAAAATACGCCGCAATAAAACGCTCCGTTAAAGCAGTTGTTTCCTCGCCTAATTCATTGGCTGCTTTAATAATTTTATCGTCAACGTCGGTAAAGTTCGAAACAAACTTTACTTCATAGCCTGCATATTGGAAATAACGGCGAACTGTATCATACACAATTACAGGGCGTGAATTCCCAATGTGAATGTAGTTGTAAACAGTTGGACCACAAACATACATTTTTACCTTCCCTTCCTCGATTGGATGAAAGGGTTCTTTTTGTCTTGTAAATGAGTTGAAAATTTGAATCGTCATTATCATTGCTCCTTTTTCAAATTAGAAATTTCTTGTTGTAATTTTTGGATTGTTTTCTCTAATGAATCGCAACGATCTCCAACTGGGTCGGGAATATTTTGATGGTCTAATTTCTTCGCCCCCGTACGAATACCATCAATCATTACCACTTTCCCAGGAATCCCTACGACTGTTGCATTTGGTGGAACCTCTTTTAACACAACCGAGCCCGCGCCAATTTTACTATTTTCACCGACTGTAATCGAACCAAGCACTTTTGCACCGGTTGCAACGAGCACACCATCTTCTAATGTCGGATGGCGCTTTCCTTTTTCTTTCCCTGTACCGCCTAGTGTTACGCCTTGATAAATCGTTACGTCATTCCCTATTTCACATGTCTCGCCAACAACGACACCCATTCCATGATCAATAAAGAAACGGCGACCTATTTTTGCCCCTGGATGAATTTCAATTCCTGTAAAAAATCGACTTACTTGTGAAATGACACGAGCAAAGAAGAATAATTTTCTTTTGAAAAACCAATGTGCAATACGATGCGACCAAATCGCATGCAAACCAGAGTACGTTAAAACAACCTCAAATACGCTCCGTGCCGCTGGATCATTCTCAAAAATATTATCAATATCTTCTTTCATTCTTTTAAACATACAGTTCCCTCCCCCTTTTTAAAACCCCATTTATTTCTTTTTTTAGCCACTAAAAAAACGCCTCTATCACCCTAAATTAGGTGACAGAGACGCTTGTATCGCGCGGTTCCACTCTGGTTGAAGAAGTACATAGACTCTTCCGCTTAAAATTGCCCGATAACGTGGACAAAGCGATTTAGCCTACTACAACGTTCAACTAAATACTCGAAGGTGCATTTCAGTTTTGCCCTAACCTAGATCACTTTCAGCCGATGATGATCCTCTCTAATAGGCGTGCGCCACGTACTTCTCCTTCTCAACGCGTTATGTTATGTGTAATGTACATTCATTTTACATTTATTCTATGAAAAATCAATGTTTTTGATTACTACTGTGCAAATTTTTCTACGCGAGCAATCGCCTTTTCCTTACCAATTAAGCTAATTGCATCTGCTAGCTCAGGACCATGTGTTTGACCCGTTGTTACAACACGAACTGGCATGAATAAGTTTTTACCTTTTGCCCCCGTGTCTTTTTGAACCGCTTTAATTGCCGCTTTAATAGAAGGCGCATCAAATGCTTCTAATGCTTCTAATTGCAATTTAAATGAAGCCATTACTGCTGGCACCATTTCACCTGCTAATACTTCTTTTGCTGCTTCATCATATTCAATTTCTTCAGTGAAGAATAGGCTAGAAAGTTCTACGATTTCCGAACCAAAGCTCATTTGCTCATGGTAAAGACCGATTACTGCAGAAGCCCAAGCATGTTGCTCTTCTGTTAACGTTTCTGGTAGAACATTTGCTTTTTGTAAATGCGGTAGCGCAAGTGCCACTACTTCTTCATGAGATAACTTTTTAATGTACTGATTATTCATCCAAGTAAGTTTTGTTTTATCAAACATTGATGGTGATTTTGATAAACGTTTTTCATCGAATAATTGAACAAATTCATCATGCGTAAAGATTTCTTCTTCCCCTTCTGGAGACCATCCTAGTAAGCCGAAGAAATTGAACATAGCTTCCGGTAAATAACCCATGTCCTTATACTGTGTAACGAATTGAATAATTGACTCATCACGTTTTGATAACTTTTTACGGTCTTCGTTTACGATCAGCGTCATATGGCCGTATCGTGGATATTCCCAGCCAAATGCATCAAAAATCATCATTTGTTTTGGTGTGTTTGATAAATGCTCTTCTCCACGGAATACATGTGTAATATCCATGAAGTGATCATCTAATACAACCGCATAGTTATACGTTGGGATACCATTTGCTTTTACTAATACCCAGTCACCAATATCCTTCGATTCGAATGATACTTCTCCGCGAACTAAATCTGTGAATTTATACGTGACATTAGCTGGGATGCGCATACGAATTGTATGTGGAATGCCCGCTGCTTCTTTTTGTGCTACTTCTTCAGCTGATAAATGACGGCATTTCCCCTCATACATAGGTGCCGCTACACCATTTGCTTTTTGAGTTTCGCGAGCAGCCTCTAATTCTTCTGAAGAACAGAAACATTTGTAAGCTTGACCTGCAGTAAGCATTTTCTCTGCATGCTCTTTGTAAATATCTAAACGCTCCATTTGACGGTATGGTGCATAAGGTCCGCCAATATCAATTGACTCATCCGGTGTAATACCTAACCAGCGTAAGTTATCAAGCTGTGACGCTTCTCCACCTTCTACATTACGCTCAATGTCTGTATCTTCAATACGCACCACGAAAGTACCGTTATGATGTTTTGCATATAAATAGTTAAATAACGCTGTACGTGCCCCGCCGATGTGTAAAAACCCTGTTGGCGATGGTGCATAACGAACGCGAACTGTTTTAGTCATGATTGTGCCTCCTAAATTTGCTTCTATTCTTATTTTTAATCTTTCTCATTGTTCATTTTACCATTTGCAAATGCTAAATTAAAGTTGCTCTAGCCGAAATTTGGAGCACCTCGCATTTTATGCTTTGATTAATAAAATTGTTACCATTGCAGCAATGCCTTCTTCACGACCAACAAAGCCCAATTTCTCCGTTGTTGTCGCCTTTACATTCACTTGAGACGGCTCTGCATTTAATAATTCGGCAATGCGATTTTGCATCGGTACAATATACGGTGCCATTTTTGGACGTTGTGCCATAATCGTACAGTCAACATTCCCTAATTTGTAGCCGCGCTCCTCTACCATTTTCCAAATATACGCTAGTAATTTGGCTGAATCCGCATCTTTCCACTCTGGATCTGTATCTGGGAAGTGACGTCCAATATCCCCTTCTCCAATTGCCCCAAGCGCTGCATCTGTCACCGTATGTAAAAGTACATCTGCATCTGAATGCCCTAAAAGTCCACGTTCATGCGGGATTGTGATACCCCCAATAATTAATGGGCGACCTTCCGCAAATGCGTGTACATCAAATCCTTGTCCAATTCGAAACATATATCACACTAGCCTATCGAATGTAGATAAACTAGCCTTCACCTTCTTTCTAATTTTCTCTTTAACCTTAGTATAATCAACTTCCGATAAAAGCACTAATTTTTGTGCAATTTAACAAAAACGCTAGCGCATTTTTGGTGCACGACCCAAGTTGTATGATACGGTTGAATCATTTATTCGTTCCCTACTTATCACCGTTCTAATTGGTTTATTCCTCTTAACTACGGTAGGCTAAAATCTTAGACTTTCCGATAAAACCGAAATGAAAAAACACCTCGGAAGTTTAAATCCCTTCCAAGATGCTTATAGTTACTTACACTTTACGATGATTTAATATCGCTTCGCCAAAAATTAAATCTTCTTTCGTTGTCATTTTAACATTTTCATAATCGCTTTCCACAATATGAATTTCATGTCCTAAACGTTCAACGAGCATTGCCTCATCCGTCCCTAAAAAGCCTACTTTTTCTGCGACATCTTGCGCTTCAACAATTAAATCAAAACGAAATGCTTGAGGCGTTTGAATCATCCATAACGATTCCCGGTCTACCGTCTCTTTAATAAGCCCTTCCTTTACAATTTTCATCGTATCTTTCGCACGAACCCCCGCAATAGCCGCGCCCTTTTCAAACGCAACTTGTGCCAGCTTTGTAATCGTTGGTGTCGTAATGAATGGGCGGGCCGCATCGTGGACAAGTACAACTTCCACTGCTGTCATCTCTTTAATACAAGAGTGAACCGAATGCTGACGTTCCAAACCACCTGTTGGTAATCCCTTTACTTTGGTAATTTGATATTGTTCAAGCAATGTTTGAATAGATGCACGTTCTTCATCTTTTACGGCAAGCCAAATTCCTGTGCAATTTTCATCTTGCTCAAAAACCAATAATGTATGCACCAAAATAGGCTTCCCTGCTAATGGTAAAAATAATTTATTTTGCCCAGCTCCCATGCGCTTCCCACTACCAGCTGCTGGTAAAACGACTTCATAACGCAAAAATCTTCACTTCCCTAATCTTCTTTCGGCTTCGCAAAGATCATGCGCCCAGCCGACGTTTGGAGTACACTCGTTACTGTTACTGTAATCGCCTGCCCGATATAGCTACGACCACCTTCTACTACTATCATTGTACCGTCATCCAAATATGCAACGCCTTGATTATGCTCTTTCCCATCTTTAATGACGACAACTTGCATATTTTCACCCGGGATAACAACAGGTTTAACCGCATTCGCTAAGTCATTAATATTCAATACTTGAACACTGTGCAATTCACAAACTTTATTTAAATTGAAATCATTTGTTAAAATTTGCGCGTCCATTTTTTTCGCCAAACGCACTAATTTTAAATCAACTTCTGCTACATCGTCAAAATCAATTTCAGTAATCAAAACTTTTGAAGCACGTTCATCTTGGAGACGCTTTAAAATATCTAGCCCTCGACGACCACGTGTACGCTTTAATGTGTCTGAAGAATCCGCAATATGCTGTAATTCTGTTAGTACAAACTGTGGAACAACAAGTATCCCTTCAACAAATCCCGTTGTAGAAATATCTGCAATTCGACCGTCTATAATGACACTCGTATCAAGTAATTTATAACGCTCCCTTGCTTCCGTTGGAGGTGATTCTGCTGATCTTTTTTTGGAAGAAGCACTTCCCGTAAACATGTTCTGAAGCTCTTCTCGCTTACTAAAGCCAAATCGGAATCCTAAATACCCTAAAATAATCGATAAAATCACCGGAACAACTGCTGTCACCTCGAAAAGGTCCAATCGATTTATCCCGACTCCAATCAATGTTGCAACACTTAATCCAACAATCAAACCAAACGTACCGAATAATAAATCAGCAACAGGTAATTTAAACAATGTTTCCTCAGACCATGTAATGAGCCTCACAAAATAATCGGATAACACAAAGGACAACACAAATAACAAAGCAGCACCTATCGCAACCGAGATATATGGATTAGTAAGCCATGGACTAGATGATAAATTCATAAACTCGTATAATGGCGGTAAGAAATTAAGACCTAATACTCCCCCGATAAATAAAAAAGCTACTTGAATAATTCGCTTTAACATGCTATTCACCTCCTAAAAATAATTATACATGTATCATTCATTTGATGCGACGAACAAGTCCCAAATTTGTACTACAACAGTATTCGATATATTTCATTGATTTACAACAAAATGCGCTACCTTATCTTTATTATTCCTCAAAAATGAGCCTTTTAACGATATTTCCTTTGTTAAATTTGTATTATATTCATTCTTTAATGACACTCTTCCTTCAAAAATATACCATCTTGTAGTTGATTACATTATTTTAGTATATTATCCGTAATATAACAGTTTCGAATACATCATAAGTTAGGAGAATGCGTTTTGAATACAACAAAAGAAATAAAAATTTCGACTGCTGATCCGTCAGCCATAGGTTTATTTGGATTAGCAATCGTGACGTTTGTTGCGTCCACTCAAAAACTTGGATGGACAGACGGGTTAGGTTTAGTTCTTCCTTGGGCAATTTTCTTAGGCGGCATTGCTCAGTTTTATGCATCTGCATTAGATGCAAAACATAATAATACATTTGGTACAACAGCATTCGGTGCTTACGGCTTATTTTGGATGGGTGTTGGTACAAGCTGGTTAGTACAAGCTGGCGTGTTCGGTGAAGCATTACAAGTATCTGCTGATACGCGTCAGCTAGGTGTTGTTTATTTAGGTTACTTAATCTTTACCCTGTTCATGACGATTGGAGCAGCAGAAACGAATAAAGTTTTATTTGCCATTTTCGTTATGATTGATTTCCTATTCGTTGGTTTAGCTTTAAGTTCATTTGGCATTATGGAGAACGGCATGCACTTACTAGCTGCTTATTCAGAACTAATTATTGCCCTTCTATCATTTTATGGTGCTGGTGCAAATGTTTTAAATAAGCATTTAGGCTTTAAGTTTTTACCGATTGGCAAGCCATTTGGTATTTTCACAAGAGAAGCATTCGCGAAAAAAACTTCATCTGCAAAAGCTTAATATAAAGGGAAGTCGCCATTTTGGTGAACTTCCCCTTTTTATTTCTTTATAAATCTCGAAACGATGATTTTAAAGAGTCACTTATCGTTTCGACACCCACGACTTGAATTCCTTCTGGGAAATCCCAACCACCAATATTCGAAGCTGGAATAATTACTCGCTGAAAACCTAACTTCGCTGCTTCTTGTACACGTTGTTCGATACGGGAAACACGACGCACTTCACCTGTTAAGCCAACTTCACCAATAAAACAATCTGTCGGGCGAACTGCCTGGTCTTTAAAACTTGAAACAATACTTGTTAAAACCGCTAAATCAATTGCGGGTTCGTCTAATTTTACACCACCAGCTACTTTAATATACGCATCTTGGGCTTGTAGCATCATGCCCATACGTTTTTCTAACACAGCCATCAGCAATTGCACACGGTTTTGGTCTACACCCGTTGCCATACGCTTTGGGTAATTAAAGCTCGTGGGTGTGACCAGCGATTGAATTTCAACAAGAATCGGACGTGTTCCTTCCATCGAAGCAACAACCGTCGAACCAGGTGCGCCTTGTGAACGTTCCTGTAAAAAAAGCTCAGAAGGATTTAATACTTCCTTCAGTCCGCCCTGTAACATTTCAAAAATCGCAATTTCATTTGTTGATCCGAAACGGTTTTTTTGACTGCGCAAAATACGATGATTATGATGACGTTCTCCTTCGAAATAAAGTACGGTATCAACCATATGTTCTAAAATACGCGGCCCTGCAATTTGCCCTTCCTTCGTCACATGCCCGACTAAGAAAATGGCGATATTTTTTGTTTTCGCAATTCGCATCAATTCCGCCGTACATTCTCTTACTTGCGAAACACTTCCGGGTGCACTTGTCACTTCAGGATGATGCACTGTTTGAATGGAGTCGACAATCACAAACTTCGGCTGAACCTCTTCTATCGTTTGATTTAAAAATTCTAAATTGGTCTCCGAATAAATGTATAGCTCCGGCGACTTAACACCTAGACGCTCTGCACGTAGCTTTGTTTGACGAACAGACTCCTCACCAGAAATATATAATACGCGCTTTCCTTGATTGGAGAGCAATGCCGAAACCTGGAGCAGTAAAGTAGACTTCCCAATCCCTGGGTCTCCCCCAATTAACACTAATGAACCCGGTACAATACCGCCCCCAAGAACGCGGTTAAATTCATTCATTTGTGTTACAATACGCGTTTCTTCTGGTGTGTCTACATTAATGATAGGAATTGCTTTTGTCGTCGTTGAAGAATGCTGAAAAGCTCCTCGTGGTCCCTTTGAAATGACCTCGACTTCTTCATTCATCGTATTCCATTCACCACAACCAGGACAACGCCCCATCCATTTTGCCGCCTCGTAACCGCAGCTATTACACATAAATTTTGATTTTTTCTTTGCCATATATTAAACCTCCGAATGTTTGTTCTTATATTGTACATGAAACCATTCACAGCGCCTATTCTTTTCGCTAAAGTTTCTTTTTGAACAAAAAAACGAGGTAGAAAAATCCTACCCCGCAATTCATTTATAGTGTTATATTTTTGTGAAATTAGTTTGTAGCCACACTACTTTGCTGACTGTGTACCATAAATTCCTCATTTACGTAATCCAACACGATTTTTTGCGTCTTATCAATTTCGCCTTTTAATAGCTCCTCTGATAAGCGGTCCTCTACGTGTTTTTGGATTGCACGACGTAATGGGCGCGCTCCATATTGTGGATCATAGCCTTCCTCGACAATTTTTTGAAGGGCCGCTTCCGTTAGCTCCAATACGATATCCTGCTCTTTCAAACGATTTATTAAAGACTGTGCCATCAGCGTAACGATTTCTTTTAAGTGCTCTTTTTCTAATGAATGGAACACAATCATTTCATCAATACGGTTTAAGAATTCTGGACGGAATGCTTTTTTCAATTCTGCAAGCATCGTCCCTTTCATATCTTTATTTTTCGTTGTTGTATCGCCAACATTAAAGCCAACGTATTTTTGGAATTTAAGGGCATCTGCTCCAACGTTCGATGTCATAATAACCACTGTATTGCGGAAATCTACTGTACGACCTTTCGAATCTGTTAATCGGCCATCTTCCAGTACTTGCAATAAAATATTAAACACATCTGGATGCGCCTTTTCAATTTCATCTAAAAGCACAACAGAATATGGTTTACGACGAACTTTTTCTGTTAATTGACCACCATCATCAAACCCTACATAGCCTGGAGGTGAACCAACTAAGCGAGAAGTTGAGTGTTTTTCCATATACTCAGACATATCGACGCGAATCATCGAATCTTCATCACCGAACATGACCTCTGCTAAAGCGCGTGCTAGCTCTGTTTTACCAACACCTGTTGGACCAAGGAATACAAATGAACCAATCGGACGTTTCGGATCCTTTAACCCCGCTCGAGCACGACGGATTGCACGAGAGATTGCCTCTACTGCCTCACTTTGGCCAACTACACGTTTGTGTAATTCTTCTTCAAGATTCAATAGTTTTGCGGATTCTTCTTGAGCGATTTTTGAAACCGGAATTCCCGTCCACATCGCCACAACTTGCGCAATGTCATCCACATTTACTGTAGACTCTTCTTTCCCTTGTTTCTCTTTCCACTCTTTTTTCATTTGCTCTAATTTCGTTTTTTCCTTTTGTTCTGAGTCACGAAGCGCTGCAGCCTTTTCAAATTCTTGGCTCGATACAGCAGCATTCTTCTCAGACTTGATGCTCTCTAAACTATCTTCTAGCTCTTTTAAATTTGGCGGCACTGTGTAAGAACGTAAACGTACTTTTGAACCAGCCTCATCAATTAAATCGATTGCTTTGTCTGGTAGGAAACGATCTGAAATATAACGGTCTGATAATTTCGCTGCCGCTTCCACTGCTTCATCCGTAATTTTTACACGATGATGCGCTTCATAACGATCACGTAGCCCTTTAATAATTTGGATTGTTTCATCAACAGTCGGTTCATCTACTTTAATTGGTTGGAAGCGGCGTTCAAGTGCTGCATCCTTTTCAATATACTTACGGTACTCATCCAATGTCGTTGCACCAATACATTGCAATTCACCGCGCGCTAATGATGGCTTTAAAATATTCGATGCGTCAATCGCACCTTCTGCACCACCTGCACCAATTAATGTATGCAGCTCATCGATGAATAAAATAATATTACCTGCTTGACGTATTTCATCCATTACCTTCTTCAAACGATCCTCGAATTCACCACGATATTTTGTACCCGCTACAACAGTTCCCATATCTAAAGTCATAACGCGTTTGTCACGTAAAATTTCAGGTACTTCGTTGTTTACGATTTGCTGCGCTAACCCTTCTGCAATCGCTGTTTTACCAACACCTGGCTCACCGATTAATACGGGATTATTTTTCGTACGGCGAGATAAAACTTCAATCACACGAGTAATTTCCTTTGAACGGCCGATAACAGGGTCAAGGGAACCTTCACGTGCTACCACTGTTAAATCACGTGCTAGGCTATCCAATGTTGGTGTATTAACCGTTTGATTCATCGGCGTGCTACTTCCATTAGTTGAATCATTATTCCCTAAAAGTAATAGTACTTGCTGACGTGCCTTATTAATACTAACGCCTGTATTGGCTAATACACGTGCGGCAACGCCTTCTCCTTCACGAATTAACGCTAATAAAATATGTTCTGTCCCTACATAAGCATGACCGAGTTTACGTGATTCATCTAAAGATAATTCAATTACTTTTTTAGCTCGCGGTGTGTAATGAACAATCGGGCCAACTTCTTCTGTTCCTTTTCCTACAAGCTCTTCAATACCCGATTCAATCATTTGTGGGCTAATATTAATCGCCTCTAACGCTTTAGCGGCAATCCCACCACCTTCACGAATAAGGCCAAGTAAAATATGCTCTGTTCCAATTTCTTTATGCTTCCAACGAATTGCCTCTTCTTGAGCAAGTTGTAACACCTTTTGTGCGCGTTGTGTAAATCGATTAAACATCATATAGAATCCTCCCCTTTTTCCCCATTATTAACACTTTCATCTTGTTCACTTAGTTTATCTTGTAACAGCTTCGCACGATACATATCGCGTTCAGCTGGTTGCAACGTAGTACCGACATATTGCTGGATAAATCCCGGCTGAATTAATAACATACACTCATTCAATCGACTTTGAGAAATCGGTTCTAATAGCCCTAAACTCACTCCTAGCCGTACATTGGATAAGCAACTCGCCGCTTCCTCGCTCGTTAAAATTTTGGCATATTTTAAAGTGCCGAGTGACCGACTCAAACGGTCCTCTAATGTCGATGGTGCACGAATAAGTAATGCTTTTCGAGCACTTTTCTCTTTTCGTATCACTTGTTCAACAACATCACGTAACTCCTGCAAAATATCCAATTCAGATTTCCCTAGCGTTATTTGGTTTGAAATTTGGTAAACACTCCCCAAATTTTCACTACCTTCTCCATATATACCCCTTACAACCATTCCTAATCTTGTCATCATTTGAATTAATGCATTCATTTGTTTTGTAACGGTTAGGGCTGGTAAATGTAGCATAACCGAGGCGCGTAAACCTGTACCGACATTTGTTGGGCAGCTCGTTAAATAACCATATCTCTCCTGATAAGCATACGTAATATGTCGACTTAAATAACGGTCTATTTTGCGCGCTTTCTCAAATGCATCCTCAATGTGCATTCCGCAGGCTAAACATTGTATTCGGATATGGTCCTCTTCATTCACCATAATACTGAATGCTTCATCTTCTGTGATAAAAACGGAGCCAATTTTTTTACGTTTCGCTAAATTAGGGCTAATTAAATGTTTTTCAACTAAAATCTGACGTTGCAATTGCGGCATATCCTTTATAGGAAAGTAAGAAAAGTGATACGGGTTTTGTTCAATAGAAAATAACGCGTTCATCACCTGATCTTCTATTCCCTGTGCTTCCTCTTCAGTAAAGCTATTCGGAAATCGTGTCCCAGCAATATTACGAGCAAGTCGAATGCGCGTACTGATGACGATATCCGAACCATCTTCATTTTTCATCCAGCCCGGATTGGCATTCGTTAAAAAGTGCTCGATATTCATAATTGCCCCTCACCTCCCGAATATACTTTGCTCTCAAGCAAGCGTATTTCATCACGAATCTTGGCGGCATCTTCAAAGTATTCCGCCACAATGGCCTGCTGCAATTGTTCTCGTAGTGTTTCAATTTGGTGCTTTATCTTTTCTATTGATATCGTTTGTTCTTTAAAACCAACATGTTTAGTGCCCGCTTGAATGCGTTCAAGCAATTGTGGTAATTGCGCATTAAACGTTTCGTAACAATTTTCACATCCAAACTTACCTTGTTTTAAAAATTGGCGATACGTCAAACCACATGTTGGGCAATTTGTTGTTTTCTTCTCTGTCGCCTGTTTAATTTCTTTCGTAGTCGAAGCTGGTAAGAAATTCATCCAATTGGAAATAAATTGTTGAATTGAAACGGGCTCCTCACTTACCTCAAATTGAAATGGGTGAAATTGTGCGGCACATATTTCGCAATAATACCGTTCAACTTTTTGGTCATTTTGAACTTGTGTAACGGTCACATTGGCAGGTCTTTGCTTACAATGTCCACATATCATCTAACATCCCCCTCACTTCTCAAACGAAATTACTTTTAACATGGCACGCATAATATTCGCCCTTAGTTGATCGCGTAATGGCAACGGTAATTGCAAAGTCTCGCGTTCCATCGCCGCTCTCATAATCATTGCCTCACGCTCGGAAATAATCGCTTCTTCAAGCATTCGGTATATTATGCGATTGGCATTTATTTGCGCAATATCATCACCAATTTGTGTGTCCATTTCATCTAATAAATCTTTCTTGGAGTGAATGGTAACGCGCAAAATTCGAATATAGCCTCCACCTCCACGCTTACTTTCTACTAAGTAACCATGTTCAGCAGTAAATCGTGTATTAATGACGTAGTTAATTTGCGAAGGTACACATTGGAACTTATCGGCAAGTTCACTCCGTTTAATTTCAATATGTCCTTGTCCTTTTAATTCAATAACTTCTTTTAAATACCCTTCAATAATGTCAGATATATTCCTCATGCTGTCTCTCACCTCACAACCCACTGACTTTGACTATCTTTGACTTAAATATACAATAGACAAAAAACGAAATGCAAATCATAGCCCTTGCTTACGGTACAAAAGGAATTTGCTGAAACAAGTTAATTTCTCTCTTTACTTATGGGGTTTTTCTTGAAAAATTATACATTTATTATTTCGTTTGAGCGATATTTGTCCGTTCTATAGTACAAAACCACCATTCCAACAACAGTTGAAATAGTGGTTTATAGAAACGTTATTTGTTAAATCCAACGACCTACAATTGGATAATTCCAGTCCGAATCGGATAACGCTTTGATGATACCGATAACAGGGGCAATCCAGAAAATCGCTAAGAATACTAATAAGAATGGTAGACCGATTAGTATAAATGACAATACTCCCGCAATCGCAATTAAAATACCGAATATAACTTGGAATAATAATGCTTGCATCGAAATTCGTTTCACATCTTCTTCCGTACTTATTAAGAAAAATAGAATCGGGACTAAAAAAGGAGCAAAAAATGCGCTTGCATGAATAATTACTTTTGACCATTTAGATTCCATTTGTAATCAACCTCACTTTGTTTTAAATTATTTGGAACCGCATTAATAGGGTTCGTTATTTCTCCTACGTAGGAGTATTATCTTATTTACGTGCGAAGTTTTAAAAAGATTCATAAATATTAATGATACCTTTAATTATTATCTCCTTTTGAACATAAAAAAACTCGACACATTTAAGTCGAGTTTTTTTATGTATGACGCCATTATTTTGAATCTCGATCTTCGGGATGATCCCCGTCTTGAGGAAACAAGAAATATGAAATCACTGCCGTTAAAAGAGCTGCACCAATAACGATGTATATTCGATTTTGGTCTGGAACTTCTTGATAATTATTCACTAACATAATATTCGCGGCAATCGCAACACCAAGAGATAAAGGTAATACAAATTTTAAACGACTTTTATGAAACTGCATCATACAACGTCCTTTGCTTGGAAATATAAGTTATGTTTTCATCCTATATTTTACATTGTTTAAATTTAAAATACAAATGTCACTTTTTTCACGACAAATAGTAAAATAATACTGATTATCTTACATAAAAAGCGTATTATGTATATAAGACAGAAAATTATGAAACGAGGAAAACAATGGTTAATTGGTTCTCTAAGTCATCTAAAGCTTCAAATCAAACATTTTTTGATTCAGCAAAATATTCTAAGGAAGTTATTTTAGACATTTCCAAATACCCTGAATTAAATAAGCAGCTTCAATTATTAAAATTGACACGTGAAGATTTAGCAGTTCTTAAACAGCTTCAGCCCTATACAAATGACCTCATTCCAGTCATGGTTGAACAATTTTATGAAGCCATTAGTTTAAGCGTAGATTTAGTACAAATTATTAAAAATACTACGCAAATCGAGCGTTTAAAAGTGACATTACATAAACATTTAAAGGATATTTTTAATTGTCGTATTGATTCTGCTTACATCGAGGAACGAAAGATTATTGCGCATGTCCATGTACGAATCGGCTTACAATCCAAATGGTATATCGCCTCATTCCAATCATTGATGACAACATTTATTGATTTTATCCAAACAATCAATATGCCTTCACATGATATGGGACGCGCTATCAATGCCTTCTCTAAAGTAATTAACTTTGAGCAACAACTCGTTATTGAAGCGTACGAGCTTGAAGAACAGCGCATCCGAAATGAAGGGGAGCTCATTAAACAAAAGTTAATTGACCGTATTCAACGTACCGCAACGGAATTAAATAGTATTAGTGATGAAACAAATGCGTCCCTTCAAGAAATTGCAGGACAAACAGAAGACATCACCGGCGTTACAAAGGAAGGACTAAGTTTAGTCGCAGAAACTGAGGATAAATCCACAATCGGGACTGCCCATCTTGCTACCCAAACCGCTCTGATGGCAACTGTATTAGATGGCGTGGATATTTTAGAATCTTCCATGATTAATTTACGTCGTTCATCTCAAAAGATTTCTGAAATTGTTGGCCTTGTTACAGGAATTGCTGATCAAACGAATTTACTTGCCTTAAATGCCTCGATTGAAGCAGCGAGGGCTGGCGAGCATGGGAAAGGTTTTGCGGTTGTCGCAGATGAAGTACGAAAATTGGCGGAAGAAACGAAAAATGCCGTGCAAAATGTTTCGCACCTAATTCATGAAACCGAATCAAATATTGAACAAATGTCAACGTCCGTTACGAGCGTCGATGAGCAAATAAAAATGAGTGTCGAAACACAAAAGAGTTTATCTGATTCCTTTACATCTATTACCGAGGCAGTGTCAGGAATTAGATCAAAATATGAAGAAACGACAGAAGATATCCAATCCATTTCTACTGTTATAACAGGCTTAACGCAAACCACTACACTCGTATCCACTTCATCAGATTCTTTATTACGCATTGTGCATGAATTACACGATTAAAGTAAGTTTTTCAAAATCAAAATCCAGCATTTCGTTTTATAACGACATGCTGGATTTTTACGTCTATCCATTAACCTCTTCTATTTTTAGATAATGCACGTTTCGCTTTTCGATGCTCTTGACGAATCGGGCCTGTATCAAATAAATGTTTTTCAAACTCAGTATTTGGCTCAACAGCTGGGATTTCCCTTGGCTTACCTTGTTCATCAATGGCAACCATCGTTACAAATGATTCTGTCGTTAGTTTTTTAGAGCCATTTTTAATATTTCGAGTAACAACACGGACATACACTTCCATCGATGTACGTCCAGTGCCAGTTACTATTGCCTCCAACTCAATCATATCCCCCGCATACGCAGCAGAAACAAAATCAACCGAGTCAAAAGAAGCCGTCACCACTTCCCCTTGCGCGTGCTTCATCGCTGTAATGGCCGCGATTTCATCGATATAAGCTAATACTTTCCCACCAAAAATAGAATTATGATGATTTGTATCGGGTGGTAATACTAATCGTGTTTGAATTGTACGTGAAAAACTCATTGGTAATACAGCATTCATTGTAAAACATCCTCCTATTCACTTTTCCAGCTTAAGATTTCTCTAGTCAAATCATCCTAAGGGCATTTAAAAATTAAGTTTCATTGTAATGAATTTTAAATCTGTCATTTCTTCCACTGCATATTTAATTCCTTCTCTACCATAGCCACTCATTTTTACGCCTCCATATGGCATGTGGTCTATACGGAACGTTGGAATATCATTAATAATAACCGTACCCGCCTCCAATAAATCTGCGGCTTTCATAGCATCCGTTAAAACATTTGTATAAATAGCAGCATTTAGTCCTAATTGTGATTCATTGATATATCCAATGGCTTCATCCAGTGTTTCATAAGGGACAATCGAAACAATCGGTGCAAATGTTTCCTCACATACAATTTTCATATGGGGCTGTACATTCGTCATAACTGTCGGGGTACATGTACGCGCTGTAAACTCCGCACCTGTTTCGACAACCGCACCCTCATTTTTTGCCTGCTCAATCCACTTTTTAATACGCGCGACTTCATCAGGATGGATCATTGCACTTACATCCGTATTTTCGTGAAGTGGATCACCCACGACAAGCTTTTTCGTCTCTTCCACAAATAACTTCGTAAATTCCTCATAAATCGATTGCTGTACATAAATGCGTTGCAATGAAATACAAACTTGACCAGCAAAACCAAATGCCCCACTCACACAGCGTTTTATTATTTTTTCAAGTGGTGTTGAAGGTTCTACAATTAGGCCAGCATTTGAACCAAGCTCTAGCGTCATTTTGCGTAAGCCGACCTTTTCTTTCAGTTTTAAGCCGACTGCCCCACTCCCTGTAAACGTTACCTTTTTAACGAGAGGGTGGGTCACTAAACAATCACTTAATTCACTTCCGCTTCCTGTAACGATTTGTAACGCACCATCTGGTAATCCGGCTTCATTAAAAATTTCAGCCATAACAAGCGCACTTAATGGCGTTTGTGTAGCAGGTTTTAACACGACTGTATTGCCCACTGCAAAAGCAGGACCTAATTTATGTGCGACCAAGTTAAATGGGAAATTAAATGGCGTAATTGCTGTAACGACACCTAGAGGAATACGCTTTGTATACCCCATTCGATCCGTCGCACCTGGAGCTGCATCCATTGGTATCGTCTCCCCAGTTAATTGCTTCGCGGCTTCAGCAGCAAACTGATAAGTAGCAATTGTTCGTTCAACTTCCGCTAAACCTGTTGCAATTGGTTTGGCAGCTTCCATTGCTAAAATTTCAGCCAGCTCTTGTTTTCGTTCACGCATAATTGCAACAACTTTATATAAAATTTCAGCACGCTCATAGGCTGGGATTTTTTTAAATGACTGAAATACATCATGGGCACCTTCAATTGCACGCGCTACATCTGCTGGCGTCGCTTTTGCCACTTTTGCAATGATTTCTCCTGTATAAGGCGCATTTAAATGGTAGTATTCTTTTGTATGTTCCCAAGCACCATTAATCCATAATTTCGTTTCTTTCAATTTCATCGCTCCTTTATTGCTTCTATTTCTTTAACTTTAAGTTTGTAACTAAAATATGTTTCATCTTTTATCAGTAAAATTGTTCCACGTGAAAATAGAATTAACAAATTTGGAATGTTTCATTTTGCATTGCCTCATGTTCCTAAAAGTTATTATACGCTTAATTGATTGAAGTTAATGGTTTTCTTAACATCAAAAAAGCACGAAAAAGTTGAAGTTGCTACTTTTCCGTGCTCACTATTAACTTTTTAGTTGTTCGAGTTCCGCCTCATTAAATGCTCTGGAGCGTGATAAGAAGCGTTTCCCTTCGACTCCTTCAAGGGAAAACATGCCCCCACGCCCATCCACAACATCAATAATAATTTGCGTATGTTTCCAATAATCATATTGATTTTTGTGCATATAAAATGGACTCTCACCAATATAACCTAATAAAACATCCTGATTGCCGACGATTAAATCACCATCTGGATAACACATTGGCGAGGAACCGTCACAGCAACCACCTGATTGATGGAACATAACTGGACCGTGACGTACTTTCAACTTGTCGATTAACGCCAATGCTGCATCGGTTGCCACAACACGTTCAACCAATTTTGACCCTCCTCTCTTAGAAGAAGCCTAAGCGGTTTTCATCATAGCTTACAAGTAAGTTTTTCGTTTGTTGGTAGTGATTAAGCATCATTTTGTGATTTTCACGTCCGACACCTGACATTTTATAACCGCCAAACGCTGCATGTGCAGGATATGCATGATAACAGTTTGTCCATACACGTCCAGCTTGAATTCCGCGACCGAAGCGATACGCTGTATTCATATCGCGCGTCCACACACCTGAGCCTAAGCCGTATAATGTATCATTCGCAATTTCTAACGCTTCTTCCTTCGTTTTAAATGTCGTTACTGCTACAACAGGTCCGAAAATTTCCTCTTGGAAAATGCGCATTTTATTATGACCTTTAAATACAGTTGGTTTAATATAGTAACCTTCTGCATAGTCACCATCAAGCTCATTTCTTTCACCGCCGATTAAACACTCAGCGCCTTCTTCTTTACCAATTTGTAAATAAGATAGAATTTTTTCCATTTGCTCAGATGAAGCTTGCGCACCCATCATTGTGTTTGGATCTAGCGGGTTCCCTGTTTGAATCGCTTCAACACGCTTTAAAACGCGCTCCATAAATTTCTCATAAATCGACTCTTGAATAAGCGCACGAGATGGGCATGTACATACTTCTCCCTGATTAAGCGCAAATAATACAAAGCCTTCTACTGCCTTATCTAAAAATGCATCGTCTGCATCCATAATATCTTCAAAGAATATATTTGGTGACTTCCCACCAAGCTCTAGCGTCACAGGAATTAAATTTTGTGATGCGTATTGCATAATTAAGCGTCCCGTCGTCGTTTCACCTGTAAAGGCAATTTTACCGATACGCGGGCTTGATGCTAACGGCTTTCCTGCTTCTAAGCCAAAACCATTCACAATATTTAATACACCTGGAGGTAATAAATCTCCAATTAATTCAGCTAATACTAAAATAGAAGCCGGTGTTTGCTCAGCTGGCTTAAGAACAACACAGTTCCCAGCAGCAAGGGCCGGTGCTAGTTTCCATACCGCCATTAACAACGGGAAGTTCCAAGGAATGATTTGACCGACTACACCAATTGGTTCATGAAAATGATACGCAACTGTATTTTCATCGATTTGGCTAAGTGAACCATCTTGTGCTCTTAATGCACCAGCAAAATAACGGAAATGATCAACCGCAAGTGGTAAATCCGCATTTAATGTTTCACGCACTGCTTTACCATTGTCCCACGTTTCTGCAACAGCTAACATTTCTAAATTTTGTTCGATTCGATCCGCAATTTTAAGTAAAATATTGCTTCGCTCCGTAGCTGATGTTGCGCCCCAAGCGTCCTTAGCTGCATGAGCGGCATCTAATGCTAATTCAATATCCGCTTCTGTTGAACGTGCAATTTTTGTGAATACTTTACCTGTTACTGGTGTAATATTGTCAAAATACTCCCCATTTGTTGGTGCTACCCACTCACCATTAATAAAGTTGTCATAACTTTCCTTAAAATGTACAAGCGCACCTTCCGTATTTGGATTTGCATAAACGTTTGAAATTACATTAACCTCTGTCATTGAAAATTCTCCCCTTTGCAATAATATTTTGAGCAATACCTTCTGAATTATATAGAGACCGTCATTCACTTAAAAAAGCAAACTCTATAAAAAAGATATCTTCAATTACTATATTGTCAGAAAACTAGGAAGATTTCAATTTTAAACTTTGCTTTTTCGAAAAATGTTTTTTCTCATCTTTTATTACATCGTTTATCTACATTGAGCAGGAAATCCCTAACTCAATAAGTAGTGAGGGAAATGCAATATTCATCCTCTTTAATCGATGTTCAAACACGTTATGAACGCCGAAACTCTTACTAACATCCTTAATTAATTTCATTCAAAATTTGGACAAAAATTAGCCAAGGCAAAATTGATTCACTCACACAAAGCACAAACGAGGCGAATTTATGCGGCATGTATTGTATACTGAATGTATTCTAATAGTAGGTGAAAATTATGCGAATCAATAAATTTTTAGCAGAAACCGGCATCGTGTCACGTCGCGGTGCAGATAAGTGGATTGAAGAAGGACGTATTACAATTAATGGCGAACTTGCAACAATCGGCAGTCAAATTGAAGACGGCGATGATGTTCGCGTAGACGGGAAACCGGTCAAAAAAGAGGAGCAACTCGTTTATATTGTGCTGAACAAACCTGTTGGCATAACAAGTACAACGGAAAAGCATATCCAAGGGAATGTTGTCGATTTTGTGAATCACCCACTGCGCGTTTTTCATATCGGTCGCTTGGACAAAGATTCAGAGGGGTTATTATTACTTACAAATGATGGGGATGTTGTCAACGAGGTTCTTCGTGCAGAAAACCATCATGAAAAAGAATATGTTGTCCAAGTGGATCAGCCTATTACTGAAGACTTCCTTTATGAAATGAGTGCTGGTGTTGAAATTTTAGATACAAAAACTTTGCCCTGTCGTGTAGAAAAAGTCTCATCACATGTATTCAAAATTATTTTAGAGCAAGGGTTAAACCGTCAAATTCGCCGTATGTGTTCTACACTTGGCTATTCTGTAAGACGACTGCAACGTATACGCATCATGAATATTCAAATAGGTAATTTAAAAGTTGGACAATGGCGTGATTTAACGGATAAAGAAAGAGAAGAACTATTTACATTGCTAAACTATACACCAAGACAATAAGTGATTTTGAATATTAAAAAGCCAAAACGCGATTCATCCACGTTTTGGTTTTTTACTTTAGTATAACCCTATTTTATAAACCACCTAAATAAGCTGCTCTCACTTCATCACTTTCCTGTAGCTCTTTTGCTGTTCCTGAAAGAACAATTTTCCCTGTTTCCAATACGTAGGCACGGTGTGCAACCGATAATGCCATATTCGCATTTTGCTCGACAAGTAACACGGTCGTCCCTTCCTTGTTCACCATCTCAATAATATTAAAAATATTTTTCACCATAAGTGGTGCCAGACCCATTGACGGCTCATCCATAATGATTAACTTTGGCTTGGCCATCAGTGCGCGTCCCATCGCTACCATTTGCTGCTCACCACCAGATAATGTCCCGGATAGCTGCTTACGACGCTCCAGTAAACGAGGGAATAACTCGTAAACATGCGCCATATCTTTTTTAATGCCGTCACGATCATTTCGTAAATAAGCACCAAGCTCCAAGTTTTCCTCTACTGTCATATTCGCAAATACACGACGACCTTCTGGCACATGCGAAATTCCTGCTTTCACAATAGATTGTGCTGCCTTACCATCAATCGCTGAACCTAAATATTCAATCGACCCGCGCTTTGGCTTTAATAATCCAGAAATCGTTTTGAGTAATGTACTTTTCCCCGCACCATTCGCACCAATTAACGTGACAATTTCACCTTCATTTACTTCGAGGGAGATTCCTTTTAACGCTTGAATATTGCCATAATACACATCGATGTCATTCACTTTTAGCATGTTATTCTGTAACCTCCTCACCAAGATAAGCTTCAATTACCTTTGGATTTGAACGAATTTCAGCTGGTGTTCCATCCGCAATTAATTGCCCATGGTCTAACACATAAATCCGCTCACAAATCCCCATTACTAAGTTCATATCATGTTCAATCAGTAAAATTGTTAAGTTAAATTCCTTACGCACAAAGGAAATGAGTTCCATTAAATCATGCGTTTCTTGGGGGTTCATCCCTGCTGCTGGCTCATCTAGTAACAGCAGTTTTGGTCCTGCTGCAAGCGCACGGGCAATTTCTAAACGGCGCTGCATCCCGTACGGTAAGTTTTTAGCAAGCTCGTCACGGAAACCTTCTAGACCAAATATTTTTAAAAAAGCTAATGATTCCTCTTCCATTTTAACCTCACCTGAAAAATGGCTTGGCAGGCGAAAAATACTTGATAACACATTATGCTTTGCGAGTCCGTGGTTCGCTACTTTTACGTTATCTAACACGGATAACTCCTTAAACAGACGAATATTTTGGAATGTCCGGCTAATCCCTTGTCTTGTTACTTTATAAGGGTCTAATCCACCAATCGATTTCCCGTCAAAAAGCACTTTTCCTTCTGTCGGGGCATAAACACCTGTCAGCATGTTGAATGTTGTCGTTTTCCCAGCACCGTTCGGACCAATCAAACCAATTAGCTCTCCTTGATTCATTTGCAAATTGACATTTTGTACAGCCTTTAATCCACCAAATTGAATGCCTAAGTTTTCTACTTTAAGAAGTGCGCTCATATACGTGTTCCTCCTTTTTTACCAAACTTAAAGAGGTCCGTAATTTCTTTCGTTCCCATTAATCCTTTTGGACGGTAAAGCATAACTAAAATTAAAACTAATGAATAAATAATCATGCGCGTCTCTGGGAACCCTTGTAAGTAAGTCGAAATGGCTGTTAAGAAAATCGCTGCAATGACTGAACCGGATAAACTACCTAACCCACCTAATACGACGAAAATTAAAATATCAAATGATTTTAAGAAACCAAAAGCAGTTGGCTGAATAATGTAGAAGTTATGTGCATAAATAGCACCTGCAACGCCTGCAAAGAAAGAACCAATCGCAAAGGCAATGACTTTATAGTATGTTGTGTTAATCCCCATGGCATCAGCCGCGATTTCATCTTCACGTACCGCTATACAAGCGCGTCCATGACGGGATTTCGTAAAGTTGGAAATGACTAATATCGTAATAAATACACCAAAGAATGCATACGTCCAAGTCGATTGATGCGTCACTTGCATTCCAGCTGCTCCACCGACATAATCAATATTTAAAAAGACAATACGAATAATTTCAGCAAATCCTAACGTCGCAATTGCTAAATAGTCCCCTTTTAAACGTAAGGACGGGATCCCGACTAAAAGACCCGCAAGCGCTGCAACAACAGCACCTATTAAAATAGCTGTCACGAACGGCATCCCTAATTTCATTGTACATATTGCAGAAATATAAGCACCGACAGCTAAGAACCCTGCATGACCAATTGAGAACTGGCCTGTTATTCCAATTACAACATGTAAACTAACAGCTAACATAATATTAATACACATCGTAATTAACATGTTTTGGCTAGCATAACTCACCATATTACCGCTAATTAAAAATTGAACGACTGCATAGATTACTAGCGCTAGTGCAAGATAACTCCAAAAAACTTTTGATTTTTTCATACGCTATCCACCTACACTTTCTCTCGAGCATTTTTACCGAAAATACCCGATGGTCGTATAATTAAAATAAGAATTAAAATAACAAATGCGGCTGCATCGCGCCATAATGAGTAGCCTAATGCGGATACGATTGTTTCTACGACACCTAATACTAAACCGCCGACCATTGCACCTGGAATAATGCCAATTCCACCAAGTACAGCGGCAATGAACGCTTTAATCCCTGGTAATACGCCCATCAACGGGTCAATACGTGTGTAATAAATACCAAAAATGACGCCTGCCGCACCTGCTAATGCAGAACCAATTGCAAATGTTGCAGAAATGGTATTATCAACGTTAATACCCATTAATTTTGCTGCATCTGCATCATGAGATACCGCACGCATTGCTTTCCCGATTTTTGTTTTGTGAACGATAAATTGTAATAAAACCATTAAGAAAATAGATACAGATAAAATTAAAATAGATTGCGTACTAATTTTTACTCCTAAAATTTCAAAATTACTCGTTTCAAAAACAGTCGGATACGCAGCTGGTGATGCTCCTCTAAAGAAGATAACCGTATATTCGATAAGTAATGAAACCCCGATTGCTGTAATTAACGCTGCTATTCGCGTTGCATTTCTTAATCGCTTATACGCAACACGTTCTATAATAACGCCAATAATTGCACATAAAGCCATTGCTAAAATTAAGGCTAAAAAGACGTTCATTTCCCAACGTGCAATGGCAAAAAAGCCAATAAAGGCACCTAGCATAAATACGTCACCGTGTGCGAAGTTGATTAATTTAATAATCCCGTATACCATCGTATAGCCTAGTGCAATAAGCGCGTAGATACTACCGAGTGAAATACCATTAACAAGTTGTTGGATCCATTCCATAAATTTCACTCCTTTGTGTATGATGAAATATGACACTATAATAAAAAGGGAGGGCTAGTTCGCCCTCCCTTACTTGTACAGAATTAAGGATTAACTTTAGAGTTGAACTGTTGTTTGCCATCTACGAATTCCAGAACTGTAGCAGATTTTACTGGATTATGGAATTCATCTACTGTGAAGGTACCGGTAATTAAGCTTAAATCTTTCGTTGCAGCAAGTTGTTTTTGAATGGCTTCACCTGTAATATCTCCATCTACACGTTTAATGGCATCAACAATGAAATAAATTGAATCATAGCCTAGAGCGTGGAATGCATTTGGTGCTTCTTTATATTTTCCTTTGAATGCTTCAACGAATTTTTGAATGCTCGCATCAGGATCTTCAGAAGAATAATGATTTGTAATGTATGTGTTATTTAATGCTTTGGCACCTGCTAAATCAATTAACGTTGGTGAATCCCAACCATCTGCCCCCATTAATGGAACATCAATGCCAAGATCACGCGCTTGCTTAACAATTAAGCCAACCTCTTCGTAATAACCTGGAATGAACACGAAGTCGGGGTTTTTCCCTTTAATATTTGTTAATGTTGATTTGAAATCAACATCCTTTGCAACATATGCCTCTTCAGCAACGACTGTACCGCCATTTGCTAACACCGTTTCTTTAAATGAAGCAGCTAAGCCTTTTGCGTAATCCGATGCATTATCCGCATAAATTGCTACATTTTTCGCCCCTAAATCTTTCGTTGCAAAGTTTGCCGCTACTGTCCCTTGGAACGGATCGATGAAGCATGTACGGAACGCAAATTCATTTACCGAACCGTTGTCATTTACCGTTACATTTGGTGCAGTACCTGATCCTGTTACAATTGGAACCTTATATTTATTCGCAATTTCAACTGTCGCTAAAGCGTTACCCGAAGTAGCTGGTGCAAGCATTGCTACTACTTGTTCCTTTTCAGCTAAACGAATTGCGGCTGTCGTTGCTTCAGAGTTCTCTGATTTATTATCAACTGTAATTAATTCAAGTTGCTTACCATCAATACCGCCCGCTGCATTGATTTCTTCGATGGCAAGTTTGGCACCATCACCAATTGAAGAACCATAAGATGCTACACCACCTGATAGTTCTAAGTTTGCACCGATTTTAATAACATCACCTGATGCAGAATTACCGCTCCCACCTGAAGAACTCGTATCCTCATCCGTATTACATCCAGCTAGAGCACCTGTTAGTAAAGCAGTTGCCATAAATAGAGAGCCGTACTTTTTCATTTTGTTTTTCTGTGTCATTAAAATTCCCCCCGAATACTAGAGTTGTTAGATATTTCAGATAATTATACCTAATACTTACCATCTTAACAATCTATTTTTTAAATTTTCTGAACAAAAGAATCGTGACCTTTGACATCCATTTATTCTAACTTCTGTATTGTAATCGAAACTTTATTTTTAGTCTAGTGTGATTTTTCTGTATATTTAGTATTTTCTAACTAAAACTATTGTACTCTTACTATTCTTGCAGACTCCTTCATATATGACGGGCATTCATTTACGAAATTCGAAATACAATAATTCGTTCATTTTCATTTTTTTCATCCGCTAATTTAACTTCTACAAGGCAATTTAAGGCTAATTCTTGCTGCAAATAGAGCATGTATTCTGGAGCAGGATAATACAAAATAATATCAATCACTCGCTTTTTCCGTTCCAATGAATCCAAAATATGATTCATCACCTGCCGAAAAACATGAATCGAGAATGGATTAAAGAAAAAAAATACATTATCTTTATCAGCTATTTTATAAGTTTCTGCTAGTTGATTAATAAATTGAATCGATGCACCATTCTTTTTATTTTTCTTTAAATATTGCTCGCAGTTATGCTCGGCCTCTACAAAAAACTTTTGATCCATTTCAATTCCGACTACTGGTATTTGAAATTGGTCGTGCACGTAAATAGGTACACGTCCTTTTCCGCAGCCGATATCAACAAGACATGCATTTTCAGGTAATATGTAATGCTCAAATAATTGGTCCAATCCGCTATAAGGTGTTGGCTCATAGCGGTGGTACTGTGCTAATTTTGGAAAACCATACTGAAAGCCCGATGTATTAATATTTAATTGTTTTTCATATTGCTGCTCATTCATTTAACCAATCCTATTCTTTCGCCGTTTTTTTCTCATGTTCAAGCAGCCATTCTTTTCGCCATAGACCGCCTCCATAACCTGTTAGTTTACCATTCGCACCAATAATACGATGACATGGCACAATGATACTTATGGGATTTTTTCCATTCGTTGTTCCTACTGCACGTACAGCCTTTTCATTGCCTACTTTAATTGCAATATCTTTATAAGATTCGGTTTTGGCAAAAGGTACTGTCGTTAAAGCCTTCCAAACATTTTCCTGAAAGTCTGTGCCATTCATTTCATATAGAACGTTGAATTCCGTACGCTCACCGTTAAAATATTGTATTAGTTGATCATAGCAATCCTTTAATACAGCTGGTGTTTCACCCGTTTGTTCATAAATTGCTTGCTCTCGTTCGGCAAAAATTACCGATGTAATCGCGTTCTCTGTGCTCGTAATTTCAACTATGCCAAGTGGTGATGGAAAATCTAATTTGTACATATCTTTTCCTCCGTTTAAATACGTCTTATTTTAAGTATTTTACTAAATTTCAGTTCATTAATATACTGATTGTGCATTAGTGTGCTATACGATTCCTTCTTCAATACAAAAAAAGAACCTTTAATCTTATGTATGATTAAAGGTCCTCTCTATTTTATAACGAATTAGTTCTTGTGTAAGCCTAATGTTTCAGCTGTTGAAGCGTGAACTTGTTTAATCAGTTCTGGATTTTCAGCAAGTTTCTTACCATATGAAGGAATCATTTCTTTAAGCTTTGGTTCCCACTTCTTCATTTCCTCTGGGAAACATTGTTTGATTACCTTTATCATAACCGAAACTGCTGTTGAAGCACCCGGAGATGCACCAAGTAATGCTGCGATTGAGCCATCTTGTGCACTTACAACTTCTGTACCGAATTGTAATGTACCTTTACCAGCGTCTGTATCTTTAATTACTTGTACACGTTGACCAGCTACGATTACTTCCCAATCTTCACTCTTCGCTCCTGGAACGAAACTACGTAATTCTTCAACACGTTTTTCTTTTGATAATAATACTTGACCGATTAAATAGCTTGTTAAGTCCATATTTTTCGCACCGCAAGCTAATAATGTAACTAGGTTATGTGGCTTTACAGTTGCGATTAAATCCATGTTTGAACCTGTTTTTAAGAATTTAGGTGAGAATCCTGCAAATGGGCCAAATAATAATGACTTTTTACCATCGATATAACGTGTATCTAAGTGAGGTACTGACATTGGTGGTGCACCAACTGCCGCTTTACCATACACTTTTGCGTGATGTTGTTCAACGATTTCTTGATTGTTACATACTAAGAATAGACCACTAATAGGGAATCCACCGATATGCTTACTTTCAGGAATACCTGTTTTTTGTAGTAACTCTAAGCTACCACCACCAGCACCTAAGAATATAAACTTAGCTGAATGATACTCCATTTTATGCGTCTCTTTGTCATGTACTTTCACTTCCCAAGAACCGTCTGGCAAGCGTTTTATACCTTTAACGCTATGGTTATAATTCACATCTGCATCTTGGCTTTGTAAATTCGTGATTAACATACGCGTTAATGCACCGAAGTTTACATCCGTACCTGAATCGATTTTTGTAGCTGCAATCGGTTCGCTTGATTTACGATCGTTCATAATTAATGGAATCCATTGTTTTAATGTCGCTGCATCCTCTGAGTATTCCATTCCTTTAAATAGAGGGTTTGCAATCATTGTTTCATGACGCTTTTTTAAATACTCAACATTTTTTTCCCCTTGAACCATACTCATATGAGGTATTGGCATAATGAAATCTTGAGGATTTTTAATTTGTTCATTTTTCACAAGATGTGACCAAAATTGTAGTGAATCTTGGAATTGTTCATTTACTGCAATTGCTTTTGTAATATCAATAGAGCCATCTGACTTTTCACTTGTATAGTTAAGCTCACATAATGCAGCATGTCCTGTACCTGCATTGTTTAATTCGTGAGAGCTTTCCTCTCCTGCTTTACCTAACTGCTCAAATACTGTGATTTTCCATTCGGGTGCTAATTCTTTAAGCATTGTACCTAAAGTCGCACTCATAATACCGGCACCAATTAAAATAACGTCTGATTTAATATGCTTGTTACTCATATTTACCTTCCCTTATATATATATTACGATTTGCAGAAATAATGTAAGCGCTCACTTTAATGTTCGACTAAAAAAATAATTGCGCCTATTTTTTTCTGTATCATTTTTTAACTCATTGTAGTGTAACACAATTGTTAAAAGATTAAAATATATTCAGGTTGGCTTAGTACTAAGCTATTGAAAAGCTTACTAATTTCAAGAAATCTCTAGCAATTGTGAGCATTTTTTGTATTGGAAGAATACATGGAATTTATTTTCCGTTAAAAGTAAAAAACGGATTCGTTATAGCTTCTATTTTTTTCTATATCGATTTTCCTATATATTTTGAAAATCCTGCATAGCGATTATTCTTTTTCGCACGCTTCACAATCCATTTTAAAAATCCTGCGTTGTAGCCAAAACGGAATACCTACAATTAGCGTATTTTGCATCGATAATATTAACGCCGTATGTGCTATTTCCTTTGGGTTTCCCTTTTTATCGACTAATCCATTATCAATTAAGCCATAGTGAATTCGAACTGATTGCTCAAATTGACTGGGCGGTGTTAGACGCACACGAAAAACAACTGGTTCATCGTGATTATTTGTAAATGTATGCGGCGTTTTAAGGGCTGCTATACGACGATCGCCTGGCATTAAAACATGCTGCTCTTTCCCTAACGTAACTGTTAATCTACCTGAAATGACTTCAAACTCTTCTTCAAACTCATCATGTATATGTAGAGGTGGTCCGTCTCCTTGAGGTGGTAATGACACTTCAATATACAAGTAACGACCATTTGTTTCTTCTGCCGTTTCTAAAAATGTAATTTGTTCACCTGTCACTTTATTTTTTACTGTACGTTGCATATTTCCTCTCCCTTTTCCAAATAACTTTTATATTACTATTTGGTATATACGAAATAAAGATGATTACAAGGGCATTCAACATCTTTCTAACCTAAAAAAATCTGTACAGGCATTTGATTTCACCTGTACAGATTTTCAGAACATCCTTTAAGCCGAGGAAGAAGCCGCTTGGTCCGCTTTCACACAATCAATGGCCACAACAATCGCAATAATTATAGTCTCCATCTCATCATTTAAAATATCGACCTTATAGCTATCACCCCATGTGAACCATTCCTTGCTCACCTTGCCAATAACTTCTCCATGCTGCAGCACTTGAAAATTCATGTCCCACCAGTTCCCATTAATTTCGATGCCTGCTGCTTCAATCGTATAGCGTGCCTTGAAAAGTGAAAATTCCTTTTGGATTGTCAGCACTTCTCGACCATTTACCTCAACAAAAAACTTTGGTAAGAAGCTAAATACTTTTTTCGTAATGAGCGCGACTTCATCTCTCGTTGCATTGAAAATCGAAAACGTTTTTGGAATTTGCATGAAGCTGCCTTCCACGTAATATCGGTCATTTTCCTGCTGATCCTTTACCGTAAACTTACCACCAAGACTGAACACCTTTTGTTTAATATAAAGTTGCTTCATAAAATACGCCCCCTTCAATTTAACAAAACCGTCGTGCTTTACTTTCCCTTTATACAATTACGAGCGAACATATAAAAAGATTCAAAAATTTTACATTTAGAAAATAACTTTCACAAAACGATTAATGAGATGATCGATTTCTTCTTGCTTTGGAATGAGTGCCATCCAGTCATTTGGAATATTTAATTCCTCATAATAAATACCCGCAAGGCCACCTGTAATTGCAGCAATTGTATCCGTATCATTGCCTAAATGCACCGCTTTGAAAATGGCATCATAATAGCTTTCACTATTCAACAAACTCCAATAAACCGCTTCAAGTGTATGAATGACATAACCATTACTTTGAATATCCTCTCGTGATAACGCAGCAATATTCAAGATTCGTTCAAAATGGACCATTTCTTCAGGGTACTCATTCAATTTAATAAGTAGCTGTTCATTTGCACGTGCTAAGCTAGCTTCCAATGACAAGTCGTCCATTAACGCATGCACCATATATGTATAATGGAAACAACAAAGTGTCGAACGAATATGCCCGTGTGTTAATGTTGCATAATCCTTTACATAGCGATCCTCAATTGCACGTCCATAGCTATAAAGGGCAATTGGAAGAATGCGCATAAGAGCACCATTGCCATTGCATTGATCATCGTCTTTTGCTGCTTCAAAAAGTCCCTTTGTTTCCCATCTGCTAATAACTTCTGCAATCGTCATGCCAACATCAAATGCGGGTTCATCATTGTATGACCAGTGTCCACGATAGACCCAATTACAAAAAGCACGTTTTAAATCGGCAATGGATGTATCTTCAATTAAATGCTGTATCGTAATAAGCGTCATCGCACTATCATCCGACCATGTTCCAGCTGGTACATCCCAACATCCATAGCCAATCATGTCATGAATTTCAAAAGAATCTCGCTCCATAAACTCCATCGGTACACCATACGCATCACCGATAATAAATCCCCATAATGCTCGTTTTCGTTTATTCATATGTATGCACCTCCATTCATTACTCAAAAATATTGTATTGAGTATTCCGTTTATTTCTTTTGTGTTCATTTTACCAAAATTAGTATTTCAATACGATGCTTTTGTCAATGAATGATTGAAAATGTCATAATAGGTGTATCGGCAACATTAATGAAAGTTAGGGAGATTTAATATGCATAAAGATAACAACAACTTAGATGTCGTCTATCTTACAAATTCAAATGAACGCTTAAGACATCCTTTTTATAAGAAACAATTCGTTTTTACAGGGGCTCTTTCTACAATGACTCGGTCGGAAGCTGCAAAAAGAGTGAATGCCTACGGGGGAATTTTACAAGGTGCTGTTACAGCAGAAACCGATTTCGTTATACTCGGAAATAAACGTCGTGGTATAAGCACAAAACAGCAAAAAGCAGAACAACTAATTGATCTTGGCATTGATATTCAATTGCTTGTTGAAGATGATTTTCTGTGGTTACTTTCGATGGAAAATTAGTAAAGTTTGCCCAATGCTGTTTTTAAAATAGAAAAAAGCCGATTCTAACTATCCCGAATCGGCTAAATACAGTTATTTCTGTAGGCGTTCTAAATCTTGATAATCTCTAATATACGGACCATCGCTTGCAACAAATGAGTGGTACACTGCCTTAATTGCAAAGCTTTTTTCTAAGCCCATTTCTGCTTTTAATCTTTTTAGCTCGTCATGTAACTCACGATGCTCATTAATAAGTTTTAGCATAATTGTTTTATTATATTTCATAATTATTGATCCTTTTAGTTTATGACTTGAATGATTACAACTTTTAAATAGTTAAATTCCGGGAAGTTATGTGGTACAACAAAATCCTCTGGTAGCTGATGTTGTTCTATAATTTTATATTGTGTATCTGCATCTTTAAACGCTTTATCAATAAATGTTTTAAACTTTTTCATGTCAAAGCTCGCGTTATTCGTTGAAGCAATAATGATACCGTGATCATTTGTAATCGCAAGTGCATCTGTTAATAGCTTCGGATAATCTTTTGCTGTACTGAATGTCATTTTCTTTGTACGTGCAAAACTCGGTGGATCTAGTACGACAACATCAAACTTCAAATCATGACGCTTTGCATAACTAAAGTAATCAAATACATTCATTACCTTAATATCTTGTGATTCATAGTCAATTTCATTCACTGAAAATTGTTCAATTGTTTTAGACAAGCTGCGTTTCGCTAAATCAACACTCGTCGTACCTGATGCGCCACCTAGTGCTGCTGCTACCGAAAAGGCACCTGTATATGAGAATGTATTTAACACCGTTTTATCCATTGAGAATTGATTGCGTAGTGCTTTACGAACATTACGTTGATCTAGGAAAATACCAGTCATCGCCCCGTCGTTTAAATCAACCGCAAAGTTCATGCCATTTTCTAAAACGATTAATGGGAAGTCCCCTTTTTCACCAGATACATAATCATCTTGCTCCACATATTGGCCGTTTGTATTGAAGCGTAATTTTTCATAAATACCGCGCGTATTAAGTGCCTTATTTAATGCTTCATACACTACATCACGGAAAGCATAAATCCCTTCGCTATACCAACTCACCATATAAAACCCATTGAAGAAATCGATTGTTAAACCACCAACGCCATCACCTTCTCCGTTAAATACACGGAAAGCAGTCGTGTCTTCTGATGCAAAAAAATCTGCACGTTTTTCAGCCGCTTCACGAATCTTTTTCGTAAAGAAACGCACATCAATTACTTCTTTTTGTTTGCGGGATAGTACCCAACCAATGCCTTTATTTTGCTCACCATAATAGCCTGTCGCAATATAACCGCCTTGTGCATCGAGTAGTTGTACAATTGTTCCTTCTGCAATCGCCACTTCTGGCATATCAACCGCTTCTTTTAAAATAAGCGGATAACCATTCGTCATTTGCTTAATAAATTTTGGATTTACATATAATTCACGTATCTGTTCCATCGAGTCATCCTCACTGTTTCATAATCTATCTATTATGGCATGTTTTTCAGGGAAAAGCGAAATTGATTCTATTGAAAGTACATATGGCTATTATCATAAAACAGCTATCTTTTTTGTTGTACAAAAAAAGTGTACATCAAAGCGGAAGGACCGTTTTAATTTACACTTTTAACATACTATTTATTTATTATTACCAGCCGCGGTCCTGCATTCGCTCATGTTGTGCTAAACCCCGAATGTCAATTCCTTTCATCGGTGATCCGATTCCACGTGAAACATTATTTATTAATTCATAATCTTGATAATTGGTTGTCGCTTGAACGATAGCAGTGGCAAACTTTTCTGGGTTTTCTGCTTTAAAAATACCCGAACCAACGAATACACCATCCGCTCCTAATTCCATCATCAATGCTGCATCTGCAGGTGTTGATACACCACCAGCTGCAAAGTTCGAAACGGGTAGACGACCTGCTTGTTTAATCGCTAGTAATACTTCATACGGTGCACCTAAATTTTTTGCCTCTGTCATTAGTTCATCATCATTCATCGCAACAACGGCACGAACTTGTGCATTTACTTTTCGCATATGGCGCACTGCTTCGACGATATTCCCTGTACCTGGCTCACCTTTTGTTCGTAGCATTGCTGCACCTTCACCAATTCGGCGTGCTGCCTCGCCTAAATCACGACAGCCACATACAAATGGTACTGTATATTTACTCTTTAATAAATGATACTCCTCATCAGCAGGTGTTAATACTTCACTTTCATCGATAAAGTCAACACCCATTGCCTCCAACATACGTGCTTCAACGATATGACCAATACGCGCTTTTGCCATTACCGGAATAGATACTGCACGCATTACTTCTTCCATAATACGCGGATCTGCCATACGAGCTACCCCACCAGCTGCACGAATATCAGATGGTACACGTTCTAATGCCATAACAGCGACTGCCCCTGCTGCTTCAGCAATTTTCGCTTGCTCTGCGTTCATTACATCCATAATGACACCACCATTTTGGATAAGTGACATCCCTTTTCGCACTACATCTGACCCTAATGAAATTTTCATTTCTCAACATCTCCTTGTGGTTAGTATAGTTTTAGTATAGCTATATTTAACCCTTAATAAATAGCCAATTTACATAAAAATGGAAGGGTCAGATTTTTCAGTTATATCATTTCAACCATTGTTGAGAAGTTAAACTCCCAGAAGATGTCTTATGCAGTGCGGGTACACGATGAGTATTCATATAATATGGAATGAATTAAAAAAGCCCGAAAACCTAAAATGAAAATTAGTTTTCGAGCAGCTTTTATTGAATTAGAAACTTTACTTATTATTTGCCATTGCAAAATCTCGTTTTAGCAACGAATACATATACAGATCATCATATTTGCCACAAGTATATTCGTAACTTCTTAACAAGCCTTCCCTTACAAATCCGTGTCTTTCTACTAACATTTGAGATGCGGTATTTGCTGGTTCAATTAGTGCTTGTATTCTTTGTAGCTGTAATTGATTAAAACCATATGTAATAATTGGTTTTAGTGTTTCACTTGCGATCCCCTGACCCCAATACGTTTGATTTAGTTCAAAACCAATATCAGCCCTCGCATGTTGCGCATCCACATTTAAAAAACCACAGCTTCCGATTACTTCTAGTTGACCCTTTACTGTAATTCCCCAACGAATGCCTGTTTTATTACTCAATATTGATTGGTACCATGAAATTTCATCTATCGCATCTTTTACAGTTTGAAAAGGCTCTAATCCATAATATTTCATCACTTCTTTATCAGATAAATAGTTCAAAATACTTGGCGCGTCTTCTACAGTAATTTCCTTTAAAACTAAGCGCTCTGTTTCAAGCAACGGAAATGTTTGTTCCATTCGTATCAACCCCTTTTAAGTAATATTTTACCACACCCGTTTTATTTACGATTAATGAATCATCAGTTGAATTAGTTGCTGATAATAGGAATGTTTTTGAAGCAATTCACTATGTGTACCTGCACCAGTCACTCGTCCGTCTTCAAATACTAAAATTTGATCGGCATGTGTAATTGTAGACAAGCGGTGAGCAATAATTACCGTTGTACGCCCTATCATCACTTGTTCTAGCGCTTTTTGTACTTCACGTTCTGCATCATTATCTAAATTTGATGTTGCTTCATCTAGTAATAAAATGGCTGGATTTCTTAACAATGCGCGGGCAATGGCAATCCGCTGACGTTGCCCACCGGATAATTTAATACCGCCTTCACCAACTTCTGTTGCTAATCCCTGTTCCAGCTCGTTCACAAAATCCCATGCATTTGCATTTTTTAGCGCTTCCTCAATCTCCCCCTCTGAAACTTGCCCACTGCCATACGTTACATTGTCACGAATCGTCCCATTCATCAAAGGGGATTCCTGTGTTACATAGCCAAACAATCCACGCCATTTTGCTAAATCCATTTGATCAATTGGTTGCTGACCAAATCGAATTTCTCCACCTGTCGTATCATAAAAGCGCTCCATTAATGAAAACATCGTCGTTTTTCCGCCACCACTTGCACTAACAAAAGCCGTCGTTTTACCCATTGGAATTTCAAATGATACTTCCTCAAGGAGTGGCTTCTCATTGTATCCAAAAGCAACACGGTCAAATACGATCGATTCATTATTTTGTACCACGACAGCATTACCACCTGTCTCAATCGGTTGCTGCAAAATCTCCTGCACACGCTCCGTTGCACCCATGGCCTTTTGTAAGGCTGTAAAAAATGTTGCCATTTGTGTAAACGGAATAATAATTTGCACGAGGTAAATCATAATTGCGACAAGTTCACCAGCTGAAATCGCGCCCGTCGATACTTTTGCACCACCATAACCAAATAATAAAATTAACACCACCATCATAATAAGCGTCATTATTGGTGATAACACAGCCATAATACGCGCTTCCTTCAATCCAAATAAATAAAGCTTTTGAATTCTTTGTTCGCCATTTTGTTGCTCAAAGCTTTCTGTTTGTGCAGTTTTTACAAGACGAATATTCGTTAACACACGCCCTAAATGCCCGCTAAACTTTGCCAATTCATCTTGATTCGCCTTTGCAATTTTATTCATGCGTTGACCAAGTGGTAATGATACACCAATTGCTAATGGCACTGCTATTAACATAAGTAACGTCATCTTCCAATCAATCCAAATTAAGATCGCAACTGCACCGACAATCGCAAATAAGCCTGAAACAAAACTAATAAAATGATCTGTTATAAGCGCTTTAATGACATTCGTATCTTGCGTAATACGGCTCATCGTTTCGCCCGATTCATGTGCATCAAAGTAAGGTACTTTTAAACGTAACACATGCCCCCACACCGTACTACGTAAATTCGCAACAATACGCTCGCCCAATTTGCGCATCATATAAAACGTAACACCACCAAGTACCGCTTGAAAAATAAGAAATACACCAACGAGCAAAATAGCTTGCAATGAAAAACCGATAGTTGAAAAGTCATTAATCATGCGCATTGTAATGAGTGGTACACCGAGCCCGATTAATGTTTCAAAAATGCTTAATAGCAGCGTCCCAATCATAAGCCTTTTCAAAAGCTTACTATTTTGCACAAGCTGCCAAATTCCCTTGTAAGAACTATTCATCATCGTAACCCCCATATAATCCTAAACGCTCTGCCTGTTCTAGAAACCACTCCTCTTCATCTTGGGAAAATGGTGAAGGGAATAGCCACTCATCCATTTGTGTAAGATCACTATCCTTTAATGCTTCTGCAATTTCCATAGCTATTTCCTGAGGAATAATCATGGAATACTGTTCAATTAAAGACTGTAAATACTTATCTGGAACTGGCTCTATATAGGCTTGTTTTAGTTGATGTGTTAGCTGAATATATTGGTGATTCATCTCAATTAAATTCATTCCAAAATAATCATAAATTTTATCAACAAGCGCTTCCGGTAAATAAGATTGTAAATATTCCTTCTGCTCCTCTTCCTTCAGCAAATTATGAATGACTGACAAAAATAAAGTTGGCTCAATCGTCTCACTGCGCTCACCAATTGCAATGGCCTGATCTAAATATCCAATGACATTATCAAGTTGCTTTCTCTTTTTCTCTAACTGATTCCGCTGAAACTGTAACGATTCAATTAACCCGATTTCTCCTTTTGAAAATAACACCTCTATATCTTCAAGTGAATAATCCAAATACTTTAACGTCATTATTTTTTGTACTCGTACAATGCTTTCATCGTTATAAAAACGGTGTCCTGCTTCGGTTATATGACAAGGTTCAAGTAGTCCCTTATCCGAGTAAAATCGTAATGCCCGCACTGTTAATCCTGTTTTTTTCGCAAATTGCCCAATCGAATACATAAAATCCACTCCCTTTGCTCCATTATAAAATCTTACGTTACGTTAGATGCAAGTGGAAAGAAAAATCCCACTGAAAAGTAAATATCCACTTTTCAATGGGATTTTGAAGTTATTGTTTAAGTTAGATTATTTATTTCCATCATATAATGCCCTATACACCAATTAAACAAATGGAAAAATTTAGAGCCTTAAAAGTTTTAACTAACGCCAATTATGGACAGTATAAACATAGTCTTTCTTGTAAACCTGTTAAAATATCTGCTGGCATTTCCTTGATATTAATATCCCCACCCAAAAAGAGCAGCCAATTTATTATGTCCGTCAATTCCTCTGAATTATTTACATTAATAAAAGTTTTTACAATGGCTGTCGCTTGATAAGGGTTCGTATAGGAAATTGAAATATTTAGAGGGTGGTATTTTTTGAACTGGGCAATTGCCTTTGGACCGAGTTCAAGGACAAGATTAATTACTTCTTCCTGATTAGTTAGCTTTTCTAAAATCTTTTTCTTACTTATTCTTTTTTTCGTAGCGTATGGTTTAACATTGGTCAAATTGTCGACGGGGAAAATCCTTCTACTTTCATCGTTTAAGTTAAAGCCTTCAATGAACCAAACGCCTTTCTCATGATAGAGATACAAAAGATATATTGGATACGATTTGATTGCCCTATTCTCTTCAATAGTAATCAATAAATAACTATCCAAAAGGAGGATTTGAATAAGTTTTTCCAACATTGGATGTGGCAAGTCGGATAGCTCCAGCAGATCGGGATTAATAGGGTTCGTTCCTTCAAAAAGCAAGATTTGATTTAACAGGACAAGATCATCTTGCTGGTTTTCTGAAATGAGACCTAGTAACTTTTCAGCTAAAGATTGACGACTTTTTAAATATGGAAGTTGTTGATTTCTTGTGGCCATAAAGGCAATAAAAAGGGCTTTAATCTCATTGTCTGTAAAACGAACAGTTGGCAGGACAGAGTTGTTCATGACAAAATAACCGCCATCCCTTCCAACTTCAGCGACAAGTGGCATTCCCATAGCTTCAATTTCTCGAATATCTCGAATAGCTGTCGAACGAGAAATGTTAAAGTCCCGCATGATTTCAGAAATTGTAAAGTGGGCGCGGTTGTTGATATACCGCATGATCGTATTAATTCGTTCAACTTTTTTCATCTTAGTCTCCTAAAAGGTATCATTTTTTGACATGATTTAAAGTTATTATAATCTTATCAAGTGAAAAGAAAAATCATTTGAATAATTTAACAAAGAGGATGGTTTTGAATATGGCAAATTATACGTTAGAAAAGAAAGACGGCTTTACAGTTTTAGGTATTGGGGTTGAACTGAAGAGTGATTACACAGACTTTGCTGGCATAAACAAAGAAAAAAATGATTTTTGGTCAGCGATTGCACAAGATGGACGACTTGATGCTTTAAAAGCGATTGCAACAAATAACTATATTTTTTCCGTGAATGAAGCCGTTAATAATAAAATGATGCATTATGCTGGGGTTATGGCTGAATCATCTATACAAGAAGTATCAAGAATTATTGAATTTCCTACGGGCGAATACCTCGTTGTTAAAGGGGAAGCGAAAACTGCTACTGAATTGAGTAATACACTTACTGGTCTTGCTTTCGGTAAAGCTTTACCAGAAGTAAAGGACTTCGCCTATGTTGGTGGGCCAAATACAGTAGTTGAAATGGGGCAGCGAGACGGCTTAGTATTTGGTGAAATGTGGATTCCTGTTATTAAAAAGTAACTGGAAAAAGGCTCTCTTTTATCCGTTTTCTTTCTTCATTTAGCTTTCCAATTAAAAGAACAGCATCTCATCAAAGTTAGAGATGCTGTTCTTTTTCCCTTGAAATTTTATTAATCTACCTCAAGTATTTTATATACCTTTTTGACTCTTTTTAATTGGGGTGCTGTAAGTTCATTTTCTCTATTTTTTAACACAGCTAAAAATTGTTCTTTATTATCACCTGTTACGGCAATGATGGTACTTTCAGAATGCTGAGGAATTTCCTTTGATCTACATGTTGCTAAATGGGTGAGTAAGAACGGAAAAATCCGCTCATTGTTTTGTTTGTTTACGGATGCTAACTTGCCTAGAGTTAAGACTCCTTTATCAACAGTAATAACTGAGCCGGTTTTCACTGTTGAAAATAAAAGTTCAATATGGTCCATAATAGTCTCAGATGCTACTAGGGCAATGTTACATAATGCGGTCATCGCTCCCCAAACTAAACGATTATTACGACTTTTTAGAAGGTCTATGAAAATTAACGCATACTCACTTATCAGTTCAGGTTTCATTTCTCCAATTTCATATGCTACTTTCATACAATCCTGCTGAATTCCTTTATCCTTATTAAATAAATTTTGAATTACTTCTTCAATACCTTCATGATCATTTTTGTTAACTAATTCATGTGCTAGCTCAATATTCGGTTCTTCATCCCTACGATTAAGCTGTGTTGCTAACTTGTTTATTATCGTTATAACAATCCCTCCTATACCCATTTAATCTTTCAATTTTACTTAATAATTCTCCTTTATTATTTAAAGTAAACTTAATAATATTTCATTTAACTTGATTCAATGGAGGTTCAAACCCCAGCGGATGTCACAGATTTTTTAGGGGTGTTTTTCGAGCGAGCTCGAAAAAATCTTCACTATCAATTAGATTTTATAAGTTTTATTTAAAATTCTCCCTTGTTAAAGTTTTTCTAATATAGTATACTCCTAAATGCAAACTATCATAACGTTAAACCGGTTAATGTTCGTGTTTAACCAAATGTCGCGGAGGAAATAGAAATAATGAACAAGATTTTTAAGTTATTTACGAATATTGCTATCTTACTTTTATTGTTAGTCGGATGTTCAGCTAATGAAGAAAAGTCTACTGAACTAGACAAGCAACAGACAAAAGAACAACCAATTGCTGTTCAAGGAGCAATGGCAGTTGAAGTTTCAGAGTTTTTAAAAGCAATGGGTGATTATAAAGAGGAGAAACACGGTAATTTCTCATTTTATATAGGTGAAATTGAAGGTATTCCGGTTGTAGTATCTCAAACAGAAGTGGGAATGGTTAATGCAGCGGCATCAACTACTTTACTAATTGAAAAATATAATCCTAAAGTAGTAATCAATCAAGGTACAGCTGGTGGACATGATCCGGATATTCACGTATTCGATACAGTAATTGCTACAGAAGTTATCAATATCGGAAGCTTCCGTTCTGAACGTATGGAAGATGGGCAAGGGATGAAACCAGAAAACTGGATTCATATGGCAACAGAACTTAAAAATGAAAATGGAGAGACACAAAACTATTCTTCATTACCAAGTGATCCAAAACTTGTTGAAGCCGCTAAAAATGTAGCTGACAAATATAAACATGGGAACGTTGTAGAGGGAGTTATCGGAAGTGGTGACTGGTGGAATCGAGAAATTGACCGTATTCAGTGGTTCCACGAAAACTTTGGAACTAGCGGTGAAGAAATGGAAGCATTTGCTGTTGCTCAAGTTACTCATTTACTAGATGTTCCATTCCTTTCATTACGAACAATTTCTAACTCTGAAGTAACAGATGACAATATTGAAGACTTAGAAAAAGCTGGTCATTACGGGGCAGAATTTACAATCGATGTTGTAAAGGAAATTGCAAAGTAAATCTAAATTAAACAATACTAAAAAGAGAGTGCCCCGTAAAAAATGGGCACTCTCTTTCATTTAACGATTTTTTTCTATTTCCTCATCTTCTCCCCAACATTCAACTTCTCCAATATTAGGTATGTTTTTCTTATAGAAAATAGGATTTTTTCCTTGTTTACGTTGTTTTAAATAATCATCAATAACCGGTTTGGCCACTTTCCAAAGTAACAGAATAGCAATTAAATTGATGATAGCCATAATGCCCATAAATAGATCTGCTAAATCCCATACAACTTGTACCTTTGCAATTGAGCCAAACATAACAAAGCATACGACAAATATACGGAATACTAATAAACCCATTTTTGACTCTTTAATAAATCGAATATTCGATTCACCATAGTAGTAATTACCAATAACTGTACTGAAGGCAAACATAAATACAATGATTGCTAAGAAACTCCCTGCCCAATCACCTAAGTTTCCAACTAAAGAAGCTTGAGTTAAATTGACTGAAGTAGCGTCAGATTGAAGATATGCATCACCTAGTAATACGATTGCAGCAGTTGCAGTACATACTACTAATGTGTCAATAAATACACCAAGTGCTTGAATCAAACCTTGCTTTACTGGATGGGAAACAGATGCAGTTGCTGCTGCATTCGGTGCAGAACCCATCCCTGCTTCATTGGAGAATAAACCACGTTTAATCCCATTCATAATGGCTGCTCCTATCATTCCGGCAAAAGCTTCTTCCAAACCGAAGGCAGATTTAATAATTAGGACAAACACATTCGGAAGTTCAGAAATATTTAAGACTACAACAATGAGTGCAAGTACAATATACAAAATTGCCATGACCGGAACAACTACTTGTGTAAAGCTTACAATTCTCTTTAACCCACCAAAGACAATAATTGCTGTTAAAACCGCTAGTATTAAACCTACAACAACACGATTTATACCAAAACTATCTTCAAAAGCAATGGAAATCGTATTTGCCTGTACTGCATTAAAAATAAAACCGTAAGTGATTGTAATCGCGATGGCAAAAAGAATACCCATCCATCTTTTATTTAAACCCTTCTCCATATAATAGGCAGGGCCACCACGGAACAATCCAGTATTTTTGTCTTTCACTTTATATACTTGTGCTAATGTACTTTCAATTAATGCAGATGCCGCCCCAATTAGCGCAATCATCCACATCCAAAATATCGCACCAGGACCACCTAGAGCAATTGCCGTCGCAACACCCGCTATATTCCCAGTTCCAATACGAGATGCCGCAGATATTGTAAAGGCTTGGAAAGAAGATATTCCTTTTTTCCCTGACTTATCTGTTGGTGCTGCTTCTGTAATGAGTTTAAACATTTCTGGAATTAATCTAAATTGAATAAACTTTGTTTTAAAGGTTACAAATATACCCGTTCCTACTAACAATATAATTAATACATATGAATATAATAATGTATTTATTTCATTCAATATATTGCCAAACCAATCCATAGATTCACTTCCTTCATTTAAGAGTATCTAGTTGCCATTGAAATAAATTAGTATACATTTACAACAAAATAAATTATAACATGCTAATTATTATATTAACATATTTATCAAATTTTTAACTTACCTCACCTTTTCCGTTGATATGTAGATAAAACGACTCCTCCAACAATAAATAGTGAACCTAATATTTCCGCTCCTGTTATTGGTTTATATAGCAAGATTAATCCCATAACCATTGCTACAAAAGGCTCTAGATTGGATAATATCGAAGCCTTTGAAGCGTCGACATGTCTAATATTATGATTCCAAATTAATGTTGCGATACCATGCACAACAACGGCCGTTCCAATGAGAAATAGCCAATCTGACAGCTGTGTGCTTACATGTAAAGGCTTGTCCAATGTAAAAGCAAAAGGAATAGACACAATGAAACCGACAACATTTGAATATAACGTAATCGTAAGTGGATCTATTCTATGAGAAAGGAGCCTCGTCATAATAATCATAATAGCGAATGTTATCATCGTTAGAACAATCCAAAATAGACCTTTATCAATATGCAAAGAAGATATATCTCCTTTTGCTACAACGAAATAAATACCGAGGAGTGCTACAATGGATCCCAAAAACATACGAATCGTTAATTTTTCTTTCAAGAAAATAGCTGCTAATACACCCGTTAAAATGGGAGTAGTTGCCAAAATTAATGCAGAAGTTGTTGGATCAGCTGTTTGTAACCCCACAAAAAAAGACCATTGATTAATAAAAACACCAATAACCCCTAGTAAAATAACGATGAGTAAATCCGATTTATTCACTCGTTTAAAGTGTTTTTTATATAATGATATTCCCATTAAAAATAGTACAATAAATAGCAGTCTAAGCATCGTTAATAACGTTGGAGAAAAGTCTTGTACTAACATCTTCCCAAATACAAAGTTGCTTCCCCATACCATCACACAAACTGTTAGCCAAGCATATGCTTTGAACATATTGATCACCCTCTCTACACCAAATGCTAACTGTCCTATTCTATACTTACTCGGGTTTATAGTATACATTTTTGATTGGATGTGTGAACTATATTTAACAAGTTTATCCCTTTTTACAAAGAGATAAACCGATTAAAAATACTCCACAAACTTGTAATATAGTTGTCCCTTACTTGTCGAATTGCAGTTTTAATATTCGATTAAACACAAAAAAAGAATAGGACATACTCACATCCTATTCCTCCATATCAATTACGCCTCGGCGTAATTGCGTCCAGATTTTTTCGAGCTCGCTCGAAAAACTTCCCTTAAAAATCTGTGACATCCGCCGGGGCTTAACTTGATTCTGCTGAATCAAGTTAAATTATTCTTTTGTAAACTTCGGTAAATAAATCATCGCTTTGAATAAATCGCCATCAACTTGAACGATGAACTTGCCGCGCTGAATATTAATTAGGCTTTCGGCAATCGATAACCCTAACCCGCTACCTTGGCTCGTTCTTGATTCATCTCCGCGCGTAAAGCGTTCCATTAGCTCATCCGCTGAAATATTTAATTCATATGCTGAAATGTTTTTAAAGGTTACACTTATTTCATTTTCTAAATCTTCTACATCAATATACACCCTTGATGCAGGCTGTGCGTATTTAAAAATATTCGAGAATAAATTTTCGATAGAGCGCCATAGCAGTTTGCCATCAGCCTCCACATACACCTTTTCTGTTGGGTGAGCTAACTTAAAATCTAATGCCGACGCTTCAATTTTTTCATCCATCTCTCCTATGCCTTGCGTTAATAATGATACGATATCAATTCGTTCTAACTGAACAGGCATACTACCACTTGAAGCTTTCGCCGCTTCGAATAAATCATCCGTTAAACTTTTAAGTCTTTTCGATTTTTGATCTAACACATCGATATACTCAGCAATTTTTTCAGGATTATTTTCGATTTTTAATAAATCGACATACGTAATAATGGACGTCAATGGTGTTCTGATATCATGAGAAACATTTGTAATGAGCTCTGTTTTTAAACGCTCGCTCTTAATCCCACTATCCACTGACTTATTTAATCCCTCGGTAATACGATTAATATTCGTTGCAAGCCCGCTAAACTCACCTTTACCACCCACTTCAATTCGGTGATGAAGCTCGCCATTTTTAATTTGCTCTACGCCTTCTTTAATGCGGTTAAACGACTTCACTTTCTTTAGTGCAAGCCAAGCTGCAAGACCAATCGTAATTGGGAAAATGAAAAATGTTGCCGCAACTAATACTGGATAGCCGATGACAAGCAGTACAACTTTCACACCAGTACTCCCACTATCAAAGACATGTTTTACAGCAAGAAATGCCTTTTTAAGCAGTTGATAAATGAGTGTATGTGAAAGTATTGATCTATTTTTGATATGCTTAACGAGTGATAAAATCAGCAGTAAGGCTATGCTAAAAATAGGTACTGTAAGAAGCATATATATATCGTGGAACCCTTCAATAACTAACGCGATCGACATCGAAACTAAACTAATGACGATTACAATATTGAGATCATTATATAGTTTATCCATAACATTCAAATGAACTTCTTTATCTTTAAATGATGTTCTGCCAATCACTATAATTAAATAAACAAAAGTTAAAATTAATCCTGCTACATATACAAGGAATTCATTAAGTAAGCGTTTAGAAATTGCTTTATTACTTTCCCACTCTTGTATTTTTTGTTGTAAGTAAGGTTCTTTATACGCCATGTAAATGACATCTGTTTGTGGATTCAGCCTATCAATTTCATGCGTAAAGTAATCAAAATATCGACTTTCTTTCGCTTCATTTGGGACCATCTTTTGTTGATAATCCTCAAATAGCATATACGTATTATACGCCTCAAATTGTTCTTTCTTATTAAATCCACTATTAGAAAATACTTGCTCACCGTTACTCGCATAATAGATGATCCCTTTATTTGCTTCTAAAGTGCTGAGTAACCGGTAAAATTCCCTTACCTGCTCTCTCATGCTTTCGTCTTTTTTACGATTGATGTCATCAGCATATATTTCTTTAAATATGCGATGATTTTCCTTTTCACTCAAATTGTCATTATATTCGTATGGATAACTTAAATTCATTACTAAATTTCTTTCAATTTCTCTAATCTCTTCTTCAGTTAGTGTCTTACCACTTAAAATATGTTCTTCACTTTTATATTTACCGATTAATTGCGCTAAAGGGGAAATTATACCGTAACTCTCATCCGCAAATGCTCGGCTTTCAAAATAATTATCTTGATTAATACTACTAAGATGAACCTCATTTACTTCCATATTAACAATCGTCTTCACTGTCCCCGTTATACAAACGACCGCAAGTAAAAACACAATCACTTTCGTAATAAGCGCATGACTAATATTTCTCAATTTTATACCCCACTCCCCACACAACTTTTAAATATTTTGGCTCTTTCGGATTAATTTCAATTTTTTCACGAATTTTACGAATGTGAACCGCCACTGTATTTTCTGGATTAACAGCCCTTTCATTCCATACCCTTTCGTAAATTTCTTCAATTGTGAATACTCTCCCCGCATTTGCTGTGAGAAGCTTTACGATTTTATACTGCACTGGTGTTAAATGAACTTCAGCATGATCAACGGAAATGACCTTTTGTTCATCATCAATCGTAAGCCCTCCCGTTTGAAATACGTGATTACTCACCTCAAGACTGCCAAATGTCGTATACCGTCTTAGCTGCGATTTCACTCTGGCCATCAGTTCCAATGGATTAAACGGCTTGGCCATATAATCATCTGCCCCAATATTTAACCCGAGTATCTTATCATGATCCTCCGACTTAGCAGAAAGCATAATTAACGGAATCATATTTTCTTGCCGAATTTTCATCGTCGCCGTAATCCCGTCCATTTTTGGCATCATAATATCCATAATAATGAGGTGAATCACATGTTCTTGAACAAGCTCAATTGCCTCAATCCCGTCGTACGCTTTGAATACTTGATATCCTTCATTTTCTAAATAAATGCTAATCGCTCTTACAATTTCTTTATCATCATCACAAATCAAAATGTTCAATTCCATTCACTCCTCCAACTCTTTAGGTTCCCGCAATCACCCCTATAGGATTCGTATAAGGTTATGATACTAATTAAATCTTAACAAACACACACATTAATTCTTAAGACTTTCTTAGTGTTTTGCCCATTTTAATGGGAAGAGACACATAAAAAAGGCTTGTCATAAGTATAGAACACTTACAACAAGCCTAAATCATTTATATATTTTATTGCCGTAAATTACAATTTAAATTGCTGCACGGCCATTTCCAATTCACTTGACATTCGAGCTAACTCTTGAGAAACTGCTGAAACCTCTTCCATTGAAGCACTCATTTCTTCAGAAGATGCCGCGACGTTTTGTGAATAATTATTTACTTCTATACTCGTCTTTGAAACTTTTTCTATGTGAACTACTACTTCAGCTATATGATTTTTCATGTTTTCCATTGCTATGCTAGCCTCAGTAATTTTTGTTGTACCCGCGAGAATGGAATCTTTAATTTCTCCAAACGCTTTCCCGCTTTCATTCACAAGCTTCATACCTTCTTTTGCTGAATTTACCCCTAGATTGACAAGGCCCATTGAATCTTCAATACCTTTTCCGATATCTTGAATAATTTCATTGATTTGCAATGCGGAGTTGCTAGATTGCTCGGCAAGTTTTCGAACTTCATCTGCTACTACTGCAAATCCTTTTCCATGTTCACCCGCTCTTGCCGCTTCAATTGCAGCATTCAAAGCTAGTAAATTCGTTTGCTCTGAAATAGACTGTATCATCAAGCTAATTTGTCTAACTTCATTGGATTTTTCGTTTAACATGCTAATTTTTTCAGCAGATGAGCTCACATTTTTATCAATTTCACTCATCTGATTTACCGTTTGTTCAACGACATCACTACCTTGCTTGGCCGTTTCCGTTGAATAATGAATCGAATCTTTTACGTTGCCCATACTCACTGTCACATCATCTACATGCTTAATCACTTCATTGATAATACCTACTGCGTTTTTCATAGCGGCATCCTGTTCATCCGCTCCAGTAGCAACAAGTTGAATCGATTCAGATATTTCATTAGAAGCTGTTTGATTTTGGATTGAAGATGCTGCCAGCTCTTCGGATGTAGCGGATAATTGTTGAGATTCATGCGCAATTTTTTGCATCGTTTCTTTTAAACTGTTTGACATCGTATTGAAATTCTTGCCCATATCCCCAATTTCATCATTTACCTTTACCGTGACTTGTTGAGTTAAATCACCTTTAGACATCGCTAAAGATACATCACTAATACTATTAATTCTCTTCGTTATACGTAAACTCATAATAATAGAAGCGATTACAGCAAGAATGGCAATAACTCCACCTATTACGAAAAGCATTGTTCGTATGAAAGTCGCTGTACTTAATATTTCAGCTTTCTTGATGACAGCAATATACTTCCACCCTTCAATTTCAGAAGAAATTGTATTTAACATATAGTCTTCGCCATCTAATTCAGTTTCAAATAAGCCATCTTCCTCGAAAAAATCTAATGATGGGATATTTAATGAAGAAATTGGTTGGAAATTCAATTCAGAATTTTTTGGATGTGCAAGGATTGTTCCATCTTCTTGTGCAAGAATTACATAACCATCTTTACCTATATTGATTTCCTTAATTATATCTGTTAAGCCATCCAAACTTACATCTAAACCTAACACACCAGTTTGTTTTCCATCTTTTTCAATTGAAACGACATTACTTACGATAATTCCCTCTATCCCCGTTGCTGCATAGGCACTTGTTAATTTTACTTTCCCTGGTTCTTCAATACCTGCGCTGTACCAAGGGCGGTCTCGAGGATCAAAACCAGCTGGCACGGGACCTTCTGGATATTGGACATAGCCACCATCCGATGTACCCATATAAATATAAGGAGCTTTAGGATGACTATCACTAAAACGAGAAAACACATCGAAAATAGCTTTCTCCTTCTCCCCATTTGCTGAAGGGGTCATATCGATTGAACCTTCTCCTGCAATATCTTTATAGGAAGTAATCGTTGAATCGGCATCTACAACGAAACGGTCATTCGCCAATAAATTAACATTTTCCCTAATCGTTTCAAAATAGAGCGCAATTCCATTGTCCACCTGTTTAATTTCTTTCTCGCTGAAACTAATGTAATCATCCTTAGTTTTTTCGCTAACTATTTTATTAACTGTAACGCCAATAAGAACTATCGGTACTAATGATAGTAATAAAGAGAGAACTAATAATTTTGCCTTGAACGAAAATCTTTTCTTATCCATTTCTACAATCCTCTCCTTTTAATTAATAGTAGCTTAAGCTTAGACTGCTATTGCTTTAAAGCTTTTAAATCGGTAATTTTTAGAATCTCTTAATTCTTTCTAGCTATGACTTTTCCCTATTGCCAGGTAGTTTTAAACACTCAAAAAGGCTAATCTATTTAATATAGAGTAGCCAAGGAATTTATATATAGTAACTCATAAATTCGGTAACCAGGCGATCATTGTTTATGATTAAAGGACTTTTGATAGTCCTCTAAACTTTAGATCCTAGGCTTTGCGTCCTGCCCTTTCGGAACAGTTTGCCTTTAACTTCTATAGCTTTAGTTTAAAATCACACCCACTTATAATCTCATGTTGCTCTACAAAATTCAAGGAAATTTAACAAATACTAGCCATTAATCTGTGATATATGACGTATAAGTATAGTCCAAAAGTATTGTGGTGGTGGTTTTTATTCGCTATATATAGAGGTTTAAATTACAAGCAAACTTCTTTAGTGGGATCTTCATTTTGTACAACTAAATAACAAACGTATCTTGATAGTATAATGTCCTCTATTTCACGTTCTGCATTAGAACCAAGTCGGACCATTTTGTTGACATTAACAAAATGGTCACTAACTAGATACTAATAACATTCATAAAAAACGCACTTACTTGTAATACAGTTCTCCATAACACAGCTAAATGAAGCCCTCGCATTCTCACTTTTTTACAAAAACTTCAGTTGCGTAAAATTCAAAAGTTTCTATACGATTGGCTTTTCAAATATAAAGACCGATACAGCCATATCCTCTTCAACCTTTATATCAGAAAATAAATGAAGTAGCTTTGAATCGACAAGCTCTTCCATTCCTTCAGGGACTTGCACCTTATACACTTCTTGAATCATTTGAGTTCTAGCATTATGAATTACTTTTTTACCTTCTTCAGCTTGTATGATAAATTTTTCAGTTGGTGTTAGAATGCCATACATAGTAGTGACAGCCATATTCTCCACGAAATGAGTGTGGATTCTCTCCGGTCCTTTTCCATAGATTTCTTTACGAACCTTTCGTACAATTTCATTAAATGCCGTTTCCCTTTTCTTCATGTTTTCGCCCCCTGTTTATTCAAAACTATACATCAAAATTGTAGGAAAATTAAATTACCCTCTATGTTCTTTTTAAACAGAATAGTATAATGGAAGAAATGCACATAATTTAGCCACTCTTTTAAATGGAATTCTAATAATTTTTTTGTTAGAACGCTATTTTGGTTTTTCAATAATGGATTGATTCATTAGTAGGTATTGCTAATTGATTACTCCACTACAAGGTCTTTTTACAAGACTTCTTGTGGTGGAGTTTTTTTGTGTAGAAATTTAACTTGCACTTCCTTCTAAAAATAATAAGGGGGTTTTTAAAGTATGTCTTGGATTGTCCTACATTATATCGGCATTATTTCTTATGCAGCAACTGGAGCATTCATTGCTCTTGAAACGAGATTTTCTTTTATCGGGGTATACGCATTAGGCTTTATTACAGCTTTTGGGGGAGGACTGATTCGAAATGTAATTATTGGGGTTCCTGCTACGGAACTTTGGGAGCATTCTGCTATTTTAACGGTGTTAATCACATTGACAATCATCGTATTAATCCCACTAAAGTGGATTGATCATTGGAGACGCTGGGGATTATTTTTTGATTCCATTGGACTTGCTTCCTTCGCTCTTCAAGGAGCAATGCTAGCCAGCGAAGTTTTTTCCAATGATTTAGGCGTGATGATTTTAGCAGCGTTATTTACTGGTGTGGGTGGCGGAATGATTCGGGACGTTATCGCAGGTCGAAAACCACTGGCATTGAAGGAAGAAATTCATGCCATTTTAACAATTTTATGTGCACTCTCTATTTGGCTTGGATGGGATTCTCCCCTTGAGCTCACACTTACCGTCCTTATTGTAATCATAATCCGGATGTCTGCCATTCACTATAATTGGAGGCTTCCCCTGCCCTGTCATAATGATGAGAGAAGTGAATTTCGGATGCCTTTAAACTTCAGATTACTTTTTAAGAAAGCTGTTGGAAAGTCTAGCTATAAAAATGGGAAGTAATCGTTTAAGCGCCAATTCCTTTCGAGATTCGATTTTCTATATACTATTTTTTGTCCAGTGCGTTATCTCACTGAACTATCGTTTTGTACTCGGTTCAACTAGCCAAATACAGAAGGGTGTTCGGATTTTAGGGAATAACCAAAATCCCTCCATTCCATAATTAACGATATTACAGTAATCCCTTTATATAAAATTGAAAAAAGAAGTATCAAGGTTGTTTTGATACTTCTTTAATAAAGTAGACTATGTGCTTTCTATAAGTAATAACTCATATGACTCCTATTACTTATACTAAATCTAACGCTATTTCCATCATCTTTGTAAATGAAGTTTGTCTCTCTTCTTGTGTTGTTTGTTCATGTGTAATCATATGGTCACTTACTGTTAAAATTGTTAATGCTTTAACTCCAGCACTAGCAGCATTTAAATATAAACTTGTCGTTTCCATTTCTTCCGCTAATATTCCCATCTTAGCCCACTTTTCTGTTACGGTTTCATCAGCATTATAAAAAACATCACTAGATAGTACATTCCCTACATGAACCTTATAATTCTTTTCATCAGCTATTTTCTTAGCTTTCTCTAATAATTCATAAGATGCTGTAATTGGTAATTGACCTGGAAGATTGAATTGATGTGCATAATTAGAATTTGTTGCTGCTCCCATAGCAAGTATAATATCATATAACTTAATATCATTTTGCATAGCCCCACATGAACCGATACGAATTAAATTTTTAACTCCAAAAACATTGATTAGTTCCCATGAATAGATCGCCATGCTTGGTGCGCCCATACCGGTGCCCATAACAGAAACTTTCTTTCCTTTATATTCGCCTGTGTACCCAAGCATACCTCTAACTTCATTAAAAAGAACAGGTTTTTCTAAAAAGTTTTCAGCTATAAACTTTGCACGAAGTGGATCTCCTGGTAAAAGTATAGTTTCTGCTATTTCTACCCCATTTGGCTTAATATGTGGTGTTTCTTTTAATTCATTGTTTTTCATTTGATTCTCTCCTTAATATTATTATTAAGCTATGTCTTTTGTAATAGAGGTTTTTTCTATCAAGTGAGACTTACCTTTAATAAAATTTTTGGTCTACTTATAGTATTTATTATAACCGGAAATATCAAGCATAAACTTTTCAAAATTGATAGCTTTCTGCTCTAATTCACAACTTTTTCAAGTATATATTTAATTCCCATACAATGTTCACTACCTATCACTTTATATATGCATTACTTACAGTACGGTTCTCCATAGAACAAATTAATACTATAACACTCGGTTCACTAAGAATTATGGATCATAAAAAACTCCATTCATTTTACGTAAAATAACGATTAACAGTATCCCCCTCTACCAAATCACGGTCAAAGGGGGATTAGTTTAGAATATGCTACATTAAAATCGAAATTTAACTCGAACAGAGGCATTAATAGAGATTCTTCCCTGTTCAATAGGTGTTATAAATTCCTGATTACTCATTTGAACCGCCTTATAAGAAACAGGTGTAACATTATGGGTCTCTTCAATAATCTCAATTGGTATTAGTTGCAATGGAATATGCATCGTTTCAGCCATGGATTTGGCTTTCCCCATTGCATTAACTAGTGCTAAATTAAGAGCTTGTTGATAATAAGCATCTGAATCTTCAATTTTAAACTGAATAGCTGAAACATGATTTGCCCCATTTTGTATAGCTGTATCAATAACCATACCCGCTTGACTAATCTCCGTTATTTTAACAGTAATTGCATTTTGCACCTCAAAGCCCCTGAACACCTGTCTTCCCTCAATATAATCGTAGTTAGGAGAAATTGTATAGACAGTTGTTTGGATCTCCTCTCTTGGAATATTTAACGCCACGAGTGAATCAATGACGCGATTCATAATTATGGCATTTTCTTGTTGAGCTAGACTGACATCCTTTCCTTCTGTACGTACTTCTATCTGAATTTGAACATACTCAGGCTGCGCTACTATTTCTCCATTCCCTATCACGGTCATTTCACGTGAAACATTAGATGGTTGAAATTGAAATTGTGGATGATACAATGGATTCCGCCTTTCGTGTAATTGTTATTCAATATACTATGCGCTTTGACTAGGTAATTGTTCGTATCAATATTTACTTTTTTACCCTTGCTTGTTAAAGAGTTAATGGAGGAAGTATTTAGATTTATTCAATATTACAGTGTTGCTATGTATAAAAACTATGCTCATGTGAATTTATTAATTATGCGTAAAATATGTATTTTTGTGATTGTAAACAGCCATGCTCGTATATCTTTTTTGCCGTCAAATTGGTGAATGGACTTTAGTGCCTTAAAAAATGTTTCTTGTGTAATTTCTTTTGCAATATTTTCATCTGACTCCAGTGATCTCATATAAAAATAAAAATCATGAAAATATGCTTGATAGATTTCCTCAAAGTCCATATCTTCCCCTCTTTACTTAAATAACTAGCTAGATGTTAAAGCACTTCAAATTTTGCAAAAAAATAGACTTATTCATTTTATCTGAATAGGTCTAGCTAATGATTAATAATATATGCGCTTGCTCAAGAACATGCCGATAATATCGCACTTACTTATGTTACGGTTCTTCGTAATAGGCTTAAGTGCGATTTTTATACAACGCTTAAACATAAATCGAATGTGTCTTCAATTTTATGTATTCTGTGTAACGTATACACGGAATACATAATTAATTATTATTTCACAGATTGCTATGCTATACTAATTAAGTAGTAAACAACAAGTATTGACACTGAATAATGGTAATTTCAGATTAAACAAATTAGCATTATTGGGTGCCAAACCCATTAGAGTTCTTCAGGAACAAAGAATTCTACCGCAACATCTCCTTGTGAGATGTTGCATTTTTTTGTTTCCATGAAATTTTTAGGGGCTATCAATTAAAACCATGAACAAAAGCGCTTTGCCATAAACGTAAATAATAGCATTTTCAATGTTACCTTTTGCGAAATTTTATATTTTCTTACTCAATAAATTAAAACCGCACTTACTTATGATACGGTTCGCCAGATCATAGGTAGCAAATTTATATTGTCACGCGTCGTCAAAGTTTAGTCCTAAATAACGTATTTCGATATATGTGGTTAATTTCACTCCCATATTTGAAAAATGCACTCATCTACCCATAATATCCCAACAAGTAAATCCCCCTAAGTCGCAAATTCCGACCTAGGGGGATTTCAATTATTTCTGCCAATTACTCAATTCCTTCAGCAATTCCGGCAGTTGTAGTTTTTTACGTCAATCGCCAAAAAATATTGCCAGATGCGCATTAAAAGTTTATCACTTCGAATGCTTAGTTATTTATACTTATTTAGCTAAAGTCAGCAGCATTTCACGAATTGTTTTACACGCTACCGCTGTTGATGCGCCAGATGGATCGTATTGAGGCGATAATTCTACCACATCTGCTGCCACAATATTATTTAATTTTTGAAAGTACCCGATTGCATTTAATAATTCTCGGTACGTAATCCCCCCTGGCTCAGGAGTACCTGTACCCGGTAAAACGCTTGGATCTAAAACGTCTAAATCAATTGTAATGTATACGGGTACATCACGAAGTTTCTCAACGATATCTTTTACAGTATTTAAATAGAATGGCTCTAAGTACGTATGTTCATTTGCCCAATCAAATTCTTGTTCAGTTCCAGAACGAATACCAAATTGGAAAATGCGTCCGTCTCCTAAGAAATCATGACACCGACGAATAACTGCTGCATGTGAAAGTTTTTCACCTAAAAATTCATCGCGTAAATCTGTATGGGCATCGATATGAATTACGTGTAAATCTGGATATTTTTCATATGCTGCTTGGATTGTCGGGAAACTTACTAAGTGCTCGCCACCAACCATTAAGAATTTTTTATTATCTTGAATTAAACCACGTGTATATTCTAAAATCGTCTCCATCGCTTTTTGCGTATTTCCTAATGGCATTTCTAAATCGCCACCATCGTAAATCGTACAATTTTCAAGATCTTTCTTTAAATATGGAGAGTAAGTTTCTAATCCGTATGAATCCGGACGAATTGCTTGCATTGCAAAGCGAGTTCCCGGACGAAAACTAGTTGTTCCGTCGAAAGGAATACCGAATAATACGATTTCTGAATTAGAGTAGTCACTTTCACAACCAATAAAAGTGCTAACGTTTAAAGGTTTATTCATCACGATCAAGCGCCTCTTTCACAAATGTAGGTAGTGCGAATGCACCAACATGTAAATCTGTATTGTAATAGTTCGTTTTAAGCCCAAATTTGTCCCAGGCTTCTACTTGAATATCTTTTATTGGATGTAATGCTTTAGAAGCAAATCCGAATAGCCAGTGCCCTGATGGATAAGTTGGCATATGGAATTGATATACACTTGCGATTGGGAAAATCCCTTTAATCTTTTTATGTGCTTTACGCATGTTTTCTGCATACTCAGCAAAGTATGGTGATTCGTGTTGGTTAATTAAAATTCCCTTTTCATTTAATACACGGTAGCACTCTTTATAGAAAGCTGTTGTAAATAAACCTTCACCGACTGAAATTGGATCAGTTGAATCTACTAATATTAAATCGAATGAGTGATCAGCAGCATTTTGTACGTAAGCTAAGCCGTCATCGAAAATCATTTCCATACGTGAATCTTCTTCAACACCTGCTGCTGTAATTGGAAGATATTTTTGGCTTAAACGGAATACTAACTCATCGATTTCAACCATTACTACTTTTTCTACTGATTTGTAGCGTAAAACTTCACGAGCAGTACCACCGTCACCGCCGCCGATAATTAATACTTTTTTAATAGCTGGGTTGGTAGCGAATGCTGGGTGAGTAATCATATCGTGATAAACGAATTCATCTTTTTCATTGACCATCATCAATCCATCTAAAGTGAAGAAAGTACCAAACTCTTCACCTTTATAAAAATCTATTTTTTGGAACGGAGATTGCTCACTATGAATTTCTTCGCTATATCCAATGGAAAATCTACAGTGATCACTCCATTGTTCTGTATACCATTTCATTAAATCACGCCCTCTAATACTTCTTGTTTCACTAGAATCGTATCAATTTTTTGTTCTGCAAATTGGCGAATTTTATCTGCCATTCCACGAGGTACTTCAAATGATTCTGTCTTTTTCGCTTGTAGTTTTTGCTCTAAATATTCTGCTGCCTTCCAAGGGCTCACTGAGTCACCACAAGTGTAAACATCTACTGAAGCAAATCCGTATTCTGGCCAAGTGTGAATCGTTAAATGTGATTCAGCAATAATTACTGCACCTGAAACGCCATAAGGATTGAAATGATGGAAACATGATTCTACAATTGTTGCCCCAGAATAATCTGCAGCTTCATTCATAAACTGCTCAATTAAAGCATTTTGCTCAATAATTTCACTTGGACAACCATAAAATTCAATTAATACGTGTCTACCTAATGTTGATAATTCAATGCTCATTTATTTGTCTCCCTTACGACCGTGATGTGATTTTTTTCTTTCGTTTCAATCAGAACATTCCCAAAATTAAGAAAATAGAAGTCATATAATTCTACTACGTCCTCTGAAATAACTTCTCCGGGGATTATTAGTGGTATTCCTGGTGGATAAATCATTAATGAATCTGCACTAATTCGACCTACCGCATTATAAATTGATATTGTTTCTGTTTTTGCATTACACGCCTGTTGCGGTGTCATTGCTAAAATATTTATTTGACTCGCTGTCACATGAGCTGACTGAATCCCATCTTTTTTAGCATGTTTAAATTCTATATGTTTTAACGCCTGTACTAATTTTTCAATTGTTTCTTTCGTATCAACATGACTAATGACTGCCATTATGACGTAGCCTTCAGCAAGTTCTAATTGAATGCCATATTGTTGTTTCATTATTTCGTAAACTTCAAAACCAGTTAAACCAATATCGTTCACACGAATAACAAGTTTCGTCCAATCATAGGACTGATTAAAGTGTTGTTGTACGTATTCAGCTTTTAGTACTTCATAGCTTGAATTTTTTTCAATCTCAACAATTGCCGCATCAACAATTGGCTTTAATTTGCTATAACGTTGCTGTCCAAACAATGCTAAATCACGTCTTGCTACATCTAAAGAACTCATTAATAAATAATTGGCACTCGTCGTTTGAAGCATATTTAATACTTTTTGCAAATGCTTCGAATCGATTCGTTGTTCTTGTAGTAAAAGAAGCGAACTTTGCGTTAATGAACCACCCGTTTTGTGCATACTAATCGTTACTGCATCTGCACCAGCACTTATTGCATCATTTGCATTAGGTAAAAATGTTAAATGTGCTCCATGGGCACTATCTACAAGTACTGTTACGTTTTGTTCATGTGCCAGCTTACATATTTCTTGCAGTGTATTCATTGAACCAAAATATGTTGGGTACGTTACAAGTAAAGTTGTCGCTTGTGGATTCTCTGCAAGTGCCAATATTACATTTTCAACTGAAATGCCATGTGCAATACCAAAATGTTGATCCACTTCAGGTTGGATAAATACTGGTTTTGCTCCACTTAATATAATGCCGTTCATCACTGATTTATGGCAGTTACGAGGTACGATAATTGTATCTCCTGGTTTACATGTCGCTAAAATCATCGCCAGAATACCGACAGAAGTGCCATTTACTAAAAAGTAAGTGTAATCTACATTAAATGCTTGTGCCGCTAATTGCTGCGCTTCTTTAATAACTGACTCCGGATGACTTAATAAATCAAGCTCTTTCATCGAGTTGACGTCCATTCTTAACGTCATTTCTCCTAGGGTCCATTTTAAAGGGTTTGTTTCTAGCCCCATTTTATGTCCAGGTACATCAAACGGCGTAACGTCTTGTTTAGCATAGTTAACTAAAGCTTCAAATAATGGCATGCGATCTTGTGTGACTAAAAATTCCTCTGTAGCCACTCGATCTTGCACGCATTGCATTATTGTTCCATAGCAACTGCTAATAGTTGCTCTATTTCCGAAACTTTGTCTGTTTTTTCCCAAGTTACGTTTACATCACTACGTCCAAAGTGACCATAAGCCGCTACTTGTTGATATTGTGGTTTACGTAGATCTAGCATGTTGATAATGCCAGTTGGAGTTAAGTCGAATAATTGACGAATCGCTATTAAAATTTCTTCTTTCGCTACTTTTTCTGTACCAAATGCTTCTAAAGCGATACTAATTGGTTCACTTACACCAATTGCATAGGATAATTGGATTTCACATTTATCTGCCAAGCCTGCTGCAACAATATTTTTTGCAACGTAACGCGCTGCGTAAGCCGCCGAACGGTCAACTTTTGTGCAGTCTTTACCCGAAAATGCGCCACCACCATGACGAGCTGCGCCGCCATAAGTATCAACAATAATCTTACGTCCTGTTAAACCAGCATCTCCGTGTGGTCCCCCTACTACGAAGCGACCAGTTGGATTAATTAATATGCGGAAGTCTTCATTCATACCAAATTGCTTCGCAACAGCTCTAATTACGTTTTCTGTAACGTACTCAATGAATGCTACATGGTCAAAATCATCATTATGTTGTATTGACATTAAAACAGTATCAATTTTAGGCTGCATACTGTCTGTATAATCAATTGTTACTTGAGATTTCATGTCTGGGCGAGCCCATTTGAATTGACCATTTTTACGTTGCTCAGTTGCACGTTTTACAAGCATATGCGCTATTTCGATTGCTAAAGGCATATAGTTTTCAGTTTCATTAGTCGCAAACCCGAACATAATACCTTGATCACCTGCACCAACTTCTTTTGTATCGCTTGAGGAATCAACACCCATTGCGATATCAGGAGATTGTGTGTGTACTAAAACTTGTACATTACAGTTATGACCATCAATACCGAACTTATCATCTGTGTAACCAATGCCAATTAGGGTATCACGGGCAATTTTTTCGATATCTAGTTCTGCTTTTGTTGTGATCTCTCCACCAACAATTACCGTGTTTGTAGTTGTGAATACTTCACATGCCACACGTGATAGCGGATCTTGTGATAATGCTGCGTCTAATACTGCATCTGAAATTTGGTCTGCAATTTTATCTGGATGTCCTTCCGATACAGACTCCGATGTGAATAATACTTTTTCTGACAATTTTCACTGCTCCTAACAAAATTATAGTTTTAGGGCACAAAAAAAAAGCTCACCCAATTTTAAGGAAAGCTTCGAAAGTTATCATCTGCTGTTCCTCTTATTGTTCACAAAAGTAAATTTGTGCTCAGGTTCGGCCCACTGGATTTAATTCAACTTGAACTAAATTGTTTGGCCACCGTATCTTCGACCCCTCGTCTCAACGGTTATTAATAAGAGCTATATTATTATGCTGAGACTCATATTAAGTCATAAATATTTGAGTGTCAATTTATTTTTTAATATTTTTTGGTGATTAATCTCTATGAAAATTAATTCATTTACTCTTTTCACAAAAAAAATACTAAATACAGCATTATGTAAAATCAGTATATTTATTATACGAAACGCATAATTATTCACATGAAGATTTTTTATTTATAATAGAATGAACTCCTATAAATTTTGTAAAAATATGCGTCAAAATAACAAGTCGTAATCAACAAAATTTCAGATTAACAAAAAAGATATAGGCATTTTTAGATTCTTTTATTTATAGAAATTATTTAAATTTCTATAATTCCGAATAATATTCCAGGACAGTTATAATAAAGTTATGATGATCCTTTTATTCAAAAAAGTAGAGAAGCCTTCATAAAAGAACTCTTCTATGTTTAACTGTCTTTATCTTTCATCGAGGGGATTCTCAAATATAACTACCCTTTGGAATCCACCTCATCTAAAAAGGCATGCAAACATCTCTATTCACATACCTTTTCATATTTTCTATTTTGGAAAAATTGTACTAACTGATAATACAGTTGTAAGCGACTGGTCTATGTGGGGTTTTTAATTCCGTCTAAAAGATATCGAAATATTAGCTTCTTCCCACAGCTTTTCCGTATGAAAATGCCTTTATTTACACTTCTTCTTCTGTATCTGGTTCTACATCAAATTCATGTTGTCTCATGTAAATAGGTCCATTCGCATGATCAATTTTAATTGGCCACTCATATGGTACCCCTATACGATTTGCGATTAATCGCCAAAATTTACTCGAATCGTGTTCAAAGTCCAGAAAATCATTTAATAATCCTTTATACGAATCCCCGTTAAATTGTAGAGTTATCCTGTATTTTTAGTAATAAAGACTTCATTTACATAACAACAAACATGTATACTAAGAAAATTATTATATAACTCAATCAAAAAATCGCACTTACTTATGGTACGGTTCTCCCTTAATAATCCTAAAACTCCGATAGATCTGCTCAATCAAAACCAACTTCATTAACTGATGCGGCAATGTCATCTTGCCAAAGCACAATTTTTCATCCGCGCGTTTTAATACATCATCATGTAGACCTAGTGAGCCGCCGATGACAAAAGCGACTTTACTTTTACCATATGTCATGAGAGAATCGAGGTCTGCTGCCATTTGCTCGCTTGATTTCATTTTGCCATCTAATGCGAGGGCGATTACATAAGTGCCGTCGCTTATTTTAGCTAAGATGCGCTCGCTTTCCTTCTTTTTTACAAGCTCCATTTCAGCTTCACTTAATTGTTCTGGTGCTTTTTCATCCGCGACTTCGACAATTTCGATCTTTGCGTAGCTGCCTAAGCGCTTTACATATTCATCAATTCCCATTTTTAAATACTTTTCTTTTAGTTTTCCAACTGAAACAACCGTAATATTCACAACTTATCCACCTTTACTTTCCGTTTACAAACAAGTTATCCACAAAAGTTATCCACATATCCACATGCATTCCCTATATATTGTGTAAAGTTATTTACTTGATACAATATATGTTGCCTGCTCTTCACAGTAAGAACAAACTGTTGATAACTTTTCTTCTTCGTTCAATAAATTCATCATTGGGAACTCTCCCGTTTCTGCTACGTGCATATCTAAAGCGTGATCTATATGGGTTTCACAGCTATATTTTTGCAATTTTCATACCTTCTTTCTATTCAGAAATTTCCACAAACTTATGCACAATTCACACAATGTTATCCACAATCCATTGTAACAAAGAAAAAACGAGTAGCAAAGGAAAGCTATTTTCCTTCTACCCGTCATTCATTAATTCTAGCCTTTTCAGTTATCCACAGTTACAATTGTGCACTATCTGTTAATACTAATTCTGCTTCAACTATTTTCCCTTGACGATACACTTTAATATTTAATGTATCGCCCATTTCTTTTTCATTATACAAATGTTTTCGAAGTGCAATTGCCCCATCAATTTTCTGTCCATCCATATCTATAATGACATCATATTGTTTTAAGCCCGCTTTATCTGCTGCTGAACCTGGCACAACTTGTGTAATGACAACGCCATTTGTCACTTCTGCTGGCAATTGTAATGTTTGTTGTTGATAATAAGCCGGTACTTCTGTTAAATCAACTAGTGAAATACCGATTGATGGACGTTTTACTTCACCTGTTTTTTCAAGCTCTTCAATAACTGGAATTGCTGAGTTAATTGGAATCGCAAAGCCTAAACCTTCTACCGATGAAGCAGCAATTTTCATGGAATTAATTCCGACTAATTCACCAGCAATATTAATTAAGGCACCACCTGAGTTCCCCGAATTGATTGCTGCATCTGTTTGTAAAACATCTGTTGACCAATCTTCTACACCATCTTCATTTAAATCTACTGGTACTGAACGATCTTTACCTGATACTACACCTGTTGTTACAGAACCGTAGAAATCTAAGCCAAGTGGATTCCCAATAGCAATAACCGTTTCCCCTTGTTTCAATACATCTGAGTCTCCAAATGTTGCTACCGTTTGAATACCTTTACTTGGAATTGAAATGACTGCTAAGTCTGTCCAAATGTCGCTACCTACATTTTCAGCTGCAACTTTTGAACCGTCCTCTAACGTTACTTCTAACTGCTTTGCCCCGTTTACTACGTGATGATTCGTAATAATAAATGCACGGTCACCTTCTATTTTATAAATAACACCCGAACCACTGCCAACTTCTTGTGTTGTATTTGAACTTTGATTCCAGAAGTTTGGCATAACCTCTTGTATATTTGTAATTCCTACAACAGCACTCGAAGCCTTTTCAACCGCTGTTACGACATCCGACTTTACTTCTGTTGCTGTTTGGTCAATTGTCGAAGTTTTGTTTTCAGGTGCATTCGTACCAGGTAATTGACCTGCAAGTGATGGCAGGAGTAACCATACTAATAATGCGCCTACAACAATACCGCTCAACCCTGAAATAAAATAGCCGATTTTACTGCCGCCTTTATTACTTTTCTTGTGTAATCGCTGCTGTCTCTCTATTTCTTCACGTTTTAAACGCTCTTCTAATTCTGTTGCTCTATCATTAATCGTGGATTTTTGTTCGTCCTCTGGGAAATGATTCATCTTAATCATCCTTTCACTATTTTGCTTACTGTTAGAATACACATAAAACATTAAAATTAGATGAAAATTACTTAAATCCTACTTAAAAAATAACTAAAGTTTTCATTTCCTATAGTATTTTCCTTAGAATAGTATAGCTTGCCCAACAAAAAAAGAACTTTGCATAATTTCACAAAGTTCTTTTCCCGCTTTTACACGGTTATAAGCATCGTTGGTTCCTCTGCATCTGTATCGTGCAAATTCACATATTCCCCAGTAATCACACCACAAGACTGCAATGTTTGGGTAACGCTCATACGTGCTAAATCTTTCATATTGTTATCTTTACTTAAATGGGCTAAATAAATTTGAGTTGGCTTTTCTGCAATCACTTCACTCATTGCCACAGCTGCATCTTCATTTGAAACATGCCCTACATCCGATAAAATACGGCGCTTAATGCTCCAAGGATATTTCCCCATTTGTAGCATGCTGACATCATGATTACTTTCAAATACATAAGAATCCGCTGCTGCAATATGACCTTTCATACGGTCGCTGACATAGCCTGTATCGGTAATGACAACAAGCTTTCGTCCATCTTGATTAAACGTATAAAACATAGGATCTATGGCATCATGTGAAACGGCAAATGATTGAATATCCATGCCACCAAAAGTTTTCATTGTTTCCATATCGAAATGGAAGCGTAATTCAGTTGGAATATTGCCTATTAATCCGTCCATTGCATTCCATGTTTGTGCGTTCGCAAAAATGGGAATCTTATGTTTTCGAGCAACGACACCTAAACCTTTAATATGATCACTATGCTCATGTGTTACTAAAATGCCGGATAAATCTTTCATATCTCGATCAATTTTTGCAAATAGCTGCTCCATTTTTTTCCCACTTAAACCTACGTCTACTAAAAAGGAATGTTCATCATTTTCGACATAGATGGCATTCCCTGAACTACCACTTGCTAAAACACTAAATCGCATTCGTAAAACTCCTTACTCTTCTGTATCCTCAACTGCGTCCATTTCTGTTAAATCATTTTGAATATCAACAATTTTGCCATCCACCGCATTAACGAAATGAATTTCCTCTACCTTTTCAGCTGTTAACACGCGCACTTCCCATGTAGGTGCAAATACTTGTGCTTGCGTAATTTGAACAAGCGTTGAATAGCCAAGGTTCATATGGGTCACTTGAGAATCTGGTTTTAATAAATTCTTCCCATATAATATTTGCAGCACTTGGATTGGCGGTAATATTGACTTTTTATTATCGAATTTTTCATGGTTTTCAAGGAGTGTTTGCTCATATGCAAATACACGGCCCTCTTCATCCCAATAAATTTGAACATAGCCTCGTACATTATAATACAGTGTACGATCATTCACCTTTTGGAAAAATGTCGCTTGTCGCTTTTCTTCATCTACTTCCCATAAAGTATATGAAGCACCCTCATGGACATAGCTATGCAAAAATTCCGTATAGCTGTCCTTCGTAGTAGTTTCTCGCAGACTAATGGGTTTCTCCAATGTTACAACCAGTTTATTTTCATTCACAATTTCTGTTTGTTGATTTGCAAAATAAGGCACTTCAGATGGTTTGAAGTTTTTGATTGTCCCCGAATAATAGGATGTCACTTCTACATTTGTCGGAAGGGTAACATACGTAATATTATCTTCTTTTAAACGCGATGCAATTTCCGTTGTTTTTCCTATTACTTCTAATTGTTGTCCACCATTATAGCTATTTAAATATTGAGTATACAAAAAAATATTGAGTATTAAAAACACACCGATAAAAATCGTTTTTGATCTATTCCAATCCATCGTTAGCACCCCCTAATTGCTCGGGTAAAATGCGTGTCCATACATTATTTGAAATAATAAACCAGCTCGGTTCAAGTAAAAATATTCCCTTTTTTATATCCTGTACTAAAGAATAGCCAACAATTATTTCATCAATTTCATCAAACGGCTGATCTTTCATGTTTTTAAGATATTCAATAACCTCATCTCCAGATGGCAGCTGCTTTGTCGTTCTAAAACTTCGAATTTCATTATCAATCGAATAATACGGTCTACGATAGCGATAAATCCGATTCTCACCCCATGTCGTAATAATACGGGACGTCGTAATTGAACTATAAATAGGATAGCCTTGTATAAATAGCTGATATTCTATCACATGTTTACCTACATTCATCGAAGAGAAACGGTAATCCGCTGTAAATCCTCCATGGTCATTTATAAAATTGAAGCTATCAGACAACAAGGTCGCAGATGGAATGGGTGCAATACTTTCTGCTTGCGGGTACACATAATTCAAAATATGATTTTGTGTATCGACGGTCATTACAGATGTCCCATCGTTATATTTTTCTTCCCTTGTATTATCGGTACTGCGCTTGACGATACCTAGGTCACCAAAAAGTATGTTTTTATAAAGGTCTGGTGAGGTCTTATCCATAAAATAAGTATATTGAATTGATTCCATTGCTTCTTGTGCGACATACAATGATAGCAATGATTCACGTTCAACCTCGAAATAAGCTTGATACTCTTTTATTGGGTCAACGATTTCCTCCATAAACTGCATTGAATTGGAAATATCTATCGTTGAGCGAAGTAAAATTCGTTTTTCAGTATTTAAAAACAGTAGCTGCAATTGATTGTTGGATAAAACTTCCGACCAATCTAAAATTAATCGTGTAAAATTTGCATCAGGTACTTCTCTTTCATTAAAAGGTAAAATGCCACTAAATACTTGTAATGGCACTTCTTCATTAAAGAATAGCGTGAGGCGATTATTCTCACGCAACATTTTGTTCATTTGCTCATCCGATAAGTTACTATTTATCAGATCCACTTCGTGAGCGTCCCAAGTTGATAATTTATCATATACACTCTGTATCACATCATTTGAAACAGTGCCATAAAATTGATCTTCTTGGCGATATAGTAATCGATACGGTTTCAATATATCTTGTAATTGCTTCGTATCGCCAATCATAATTTCATCTACTTGTGCTTCCTCAATAACCGTATACTCAGGCTTATAATTCCAAATCATTAAGGTCAAAACTATGCTGAGCAAAACAAGAAAGGCTAGTAGGTAGGATTTAATTTGTTCAATATATTTCATTCCCAATCCCCCGCTCCATCCAGTTCAAAAGGTAATGTGAAGAAGACAGTTGTCCCTACCCCTTCCTCACTTTCTGCCCAGATTCTTCCGCCATGTGCTTCAATCATTTCCCTAGCAATCGCCAGTCCTAGGCCGGATCCCCCCATCGAACGCGCACGTGCACGGTCCACTCGATAAAAACGGTCAAATATTCGCCCGACATTTTCCTTTGGTATACCCATTCCATCATCTGAAATCATGACGCGCAACATATTTTCATGTACAGTAACACCAAATCGAATATTTCCACCATCTGGGGAATATTTCAACGAATTCGAAATGATATTATCCATTACTTGCGTTAACTTATCTGCATCCACATCCACAAAATAACTTGTCTCTGGTAAGAGGCGAAGGAATTCTACGTTTTTAGATTTAGACATTTCAAATCGATCAATAATATGTGTAAAGAATTTATTAAACTCAACAAACTCAAAGTTTAATTCATATTCTTGACTGTCCATTTTCGATAATTGTAACAAATCATTTACCAAACGTATCATTCGTTCTGTTTCTGTTTGCGTTACATTTAAAAAAGTAGGTGCAATATTTTCATCTCGCCAAGCACCATCTGCAAGTGCCTCCAAATAACTACGCATTGTTGTAAGTGGTGTACGTAATTCATGGGATACGTTCGCTACGAATTCCCTGCGTTCCATATCAATCTTTTCCTGCTCGGTGATATCATGCAGTACGGTAATAAGACCATTTACAAAGCCCGTTTCTTTTTGAATGACTGAAAAATTTGCACGCAAAATATATGGTGCGTCACTTGTACTAAAATCGAGACTCACTGATTCCTTCATATGAATTAAATCTTCAAAACTATATTCTTGATCTAAGCCTAAAACGGACGCAATTGGACGATTTAAAGTAGATTCACGCGTATCATGCAATAAGCTAAGCGCGGGCTCATTTATTAAAATAATCTTTCCTTTGCGGTCAGTCGCGATTACACCATCCGTCATATTACTAAGTACACTTGCAAGCTTCCGGCGTTCTGCTTCCGTTGTCGATTGTGACTCTTGTAAACGGTTTGTTAAATGGTTAAAGGCAATTGCTAATTGACCAATTTCATCGGTACCATATACACGTACTTTTCTAGAAAAGTTCCCTTTTGACATTGCCTGTGCTTGTTTACGCATATCAGAAATTGGCCGTGTAATTGTACGCGCTACTAATATTCCTAATATAATCGTAATAGCAAGGGATACAGCAATGCCCGCAGCAAAGATTCGATTAATTTCACTCATTTGTTCATACACTTTTTCAATATTTGATTCAATGTAAATCGCACCTAATACTTCACTATTTGGTCCAACTGTATCGGTAATAGGCGCTGCTAAAACCCAGACTCGCTGCATCGGCATCGTTTGTTTATCAAGAGCAATATTATCTTGTAACGCCTCAACTGACATCGCCGTACGGACAATATCGTCATTTGAACGCTGCCCGACCATGGATTGATTATCCCTATCTGATGTTGCTAAAATACGATTTCGCCTATCAATTACGCGGATTTCATTAATATCATCGGTTGAGAATTCACGCAAAATAGCATCTATGCCCGATTCAGGCGTAGGCGTAGTCGTAGATGTAGAGTTTGTTTCATTGCTTTCCTTTAGCATCTCTTCTCGTATACTATATTGAACAAGCTCCATTCTTTGCAAAATGGAATCTTGAAAGTTACCTTTTAAACTATCCTCAAGCTCTTTGGAAAAATAAATCCCAATAATTTGAAGGGCAATAACAATGAGCAATACATAGATCAGCACCAGCTTGACATGTATAGACTTAAAGAAGCTTACTTTTTGCATATAGTAGTCTACTCCTGTTCAGGATTCCTTAAGTAATAGCCCACTCCTCGTCTTGTTACAATCAACAATGGATGGCTTGGGTTATCTTCAATCTTTTCTCGCAAACGACGGATCGTTACATCTACTGTACGAACATCGCCAAAATAATCATAGCCCCAGACCGTTTGCAATAAATGCTCACGCGTCATGACTTGACCAATATGTCTCGCTAAATAATGTAATAACTCAAACTCACGATGGGTTAGCTCAATAGAAGCCTCTCGTTTTAATACCAAATAGGCATCTGGTTGAATTGTTAAAGGGCCCACAACAATATCATTCGTTTCTTCTTGGGCTTCTTCAACTTGGACAGGAACATTCAATCGGCGCATATTCGCTTTTACACGTGCAATTAATTCACGCGTACTAAATGGCTTTGTCACATAATCATCTGCGCCCATTTCTAATCCTAGTACTTTATCAATCTCTGAGCCTTTTGCCGTTAACATAATAATCGGAAAATCATATTTTTTACGTATTTCACGACAGACTTCCATCCCATCACGTTTTGGAAGCATAATATCTAATAACATTAAGTCCGGTTGTTCCTCTTCCACCTTTTGTAAGGCCTCATCTCCATCATAAGCACAAATGACACGATAACCTTCTTTAATTAAATTGAACTGTAAAATATCCGCAATTGGCTTTTCATCATCTACAACTAATATTGTTTTATTCACACAGCTTGCCCCATTTCCTACTAAATTATAATTCTATATAATACACAGTTTCTTTTTATTTCACTTACTTTACTCTAACATGCTTTTCATTTCGTTGCATTATAGAGGTGTTTCCAATCAATTACGCTGAGGCGTAATTGCGTCCAGATTTTTTTCGAGTTCGCTCGAAAAACTCCTCTAAAAAATCTGTGACATCCGCCGGGGCTTACCTTGATTCAGCATGGGTTTGAACTTCTGCTGAATCAAGGTAAATATTTTCCGGGAAATAATAGAATAAATATTATCCAAATATAACTTGGATTTTCATTCGATATTGGTGAGGGGCAATAGCTAGTTTTATGTAAATATCCTTATCCTACTAGAAAAAGAACAGCCCCCAAACTGGACTGTTCCTCATCAGTTAATTTAAATAAGATAATGGGTTTACTTCTGAACCATTTTTATGAACTTCGAAATGTAGATGTGTTCCAGTAGAACGACCTGTTGAACCCATCACACCAAGTGAAGAACCTTTCTCCACAACTTGTCCGACTTTAACACCAATTTTTGACAAATGTGCATATAGTGTTTCATATCCATTATTATGGTTAATTACAATATAGTTTCCGTATGTTGCATGGCGACCTGCCGTTTTTACAGTACCGTTATCTGATGCTTTAATTGTGTAATCAGATGGGCGGGCAATATCAATTCCATAGTGATAACGTCCCCAACGAGTACCCATTTGGCTTGAAATACGTCCTCCATTTGCAGGCCACGCAAATGTACCTGTTCCAATAGAAGGGACTACTTTTGTACCAATTATAACTACACGGTCTTCTGGCTCGACTAACATATTTTCATTCGTTTGCACACGCTCTGTACGAACGCCATTCTCTTCTGAAATTACATATGATACTTCTTTTTTACCGATAGCGCCCTCTTGTTTTACTACGCTTTTACCTTTTAACATTGTATCGTCTTCTGTCACAACTTTCGTGAAATCAACGGCTTCTACTTGCTTCTTCTCATAAACTGCTTTTACTGACACATATGGCTTTTCCACTGTGACATTTAGTTGCTGACCGATTTGTAATACTGAGTTCACTGTAATTGACGGGTTTAATTGAACTAATTCTGCTGTCGTTAAGCTATGCGCCTTTGCAATTGAACCTAACACATCCCCAACTTGAACAGTATATAATTCTTTTTCTACTGAACCTGTTTGTAATAATTGAATTGCTTCATTCACTGTAACAATTTCAGCTGGTGCTACTGCAACTTGTTGACCTTTTACTTCCGATGATAATTTCACATCAACAATTCGTGTTTCAGAATCTTGTAATGGGGGTAAAGAGGCTGTAGCTGGTCTTGCTTCTACTTCATTTAATTGTGTTGGTGAAACATATTTAAGCTTCAATCCGTTAATTGCTGCCTCAAAATCATTTTCATCTTTTAAAAACGCTACATCATTGCCATCTACTTTTATCGAATAGGCTTGTGCCTGAACTGTAATACTATCTTGTAGTTTTGTTAATGTCGCTTGTTCATCTGCATCTACTTTAAATACTTGTTCAGGTATTATTTTAATATTTGAACTCGCATCTACAGTTAACCCCTTAAATTGATCACTCGCATCTTTTTCCTTTTGCTCAATAATTTGCTGTACAGCTGCTTCATCTGCAACTGCTCCAATATATAAATTCCCCACATATACATGGAAAATCTTCTCAAACGTTTCTTTATTTGTTTCATTGGCAAAACTTGAATTAAGCGTTACCGTTGACATTAATAGTGCAAAGATCGCTGCTACTTTAAATTTTGTATTATGACGTTTCAATAGATTTAGACTTAATGTTTTGAAGTCTGATTTATTTCTTTTCGAAAACATGGTAAAGCCCCTTCCAAAATATCATTTCATTTAATGTATATAATTACTTTTATAATCAATTACGACGCGGCGTTTTTAACCTACCCCTCACTGTTTCAGCTAGGGTTTTAATCTGCACTGAATAGCATTGCCTATATAGACAATCCTCCTTCACTTATAGAAGTAGGAGAAACAAGAAAAAATACACTCCGTTAATGTATCATATTTCTTAATTCAAATGAACAAATATGTGCTTTTTGTAATGAAACTGTATTATTTTTTGAATTTTTTTGAAATATATTTTATAGTAATGGGCTTTTTTCCATTTTTGTATTCAAAAAATAAGGATTTTATTCTCTCTATTGATAAAATTAGGTTAGTTTGGTAATTCGAGTAACACATATTGACCAGTAGGTGTTACGGATTATTAACAACGTCATAGCAAAAAACCATTACTTTACCTTTGATTAAAGGCAGAGTAATGGTTTCTCATTTTATTTATATGTTTCGCTTATTTCAACAGCTATAACTATTCTTCCCTTTGTGGTGGTGTAAATTCAAGGTTTAAGAATTTATTGTATTCTTTGCGGAATGCAAGGCTCACCGTACCCGTCGGACCATTACGCTGCTTCGCAATAATAATTTCGATAATATCTTTACTCTCTGTTTCTTTGTCGTAATAATCATCACGATATAAAAAGGCGACAATATCAGCATCTTGCTCAATCGAACCTGATTCACGAAGGTCACTCATCATCGGTCGCTTATCTTGACGTTGCTCTACCCCACGAGAAAGCTGTGATAGAGCAATAACTGGAACTTGTAACTCACGTGCTAATCCTTTTAAGGAACGTGAAATTTCGGATACTTCCTGTTGACGATTTTCGCCAGGTTTCCCGCTACCTAAAATGAGCTGTAAATAATCGATTAAAATCATGCCGAGTCCATTTTCTTTCGCTAGACGTCTGCATTTCGCTCGAATATCCGTCATCCGTACACCTGGACTATCATCAATAAAAATGCCAGAGTTCGAAAGACTCCCCATCGCCATCGTTAACTTACGCCAATCCTCCGGTTCTAGAGCTCCTGTACGTAAACGTTGTGCATCAATATTACCTTCTGCACATAGCATACGCATAACAAGCTGATCTGCACCCATCTCCAGAGAAAATATCGCAACATTTTCACGTGCCTTTACAGCAACGCTTTGCGCGACATTTAGTGCAAAGGCTGTTTTACCCACCGATGGACGAGCTGCAACAATAATTAAATCATTACGTTGGAAACCGGCTGTCATTTTGTCTAAATCACGGAAGCCTGTTGGAATCCCCGTTACATCTCCTTCACGTGATTGGAGTTGCTCGATATTATCAAATGTTTGAACTAAAACGTCCTTTACATGCTTAAAGTCTCCTGCATTTTTGCGATTGGATACTTCGAGCATTTTCTTTTCCGCTTCAGCTAAAAGGATTTCTACCTCATCTTCACGCGTATAGCCATCTTCTGCAATTTTAGTGGCAACGCGAATCAAACGACGTAATAATGCCTTCTCCTCAACGATTTTTGCATAATGAGCAATGTTCGCAGCTGTTGGAACTGCACTTGCAAGCTCTGTTAAATAGCTAAGTCCGCCTACATCTTCAAGTTCCTTTTTTGCTGAAAGCTCTTCTGTTACCGTAACAACGTCTATCGCTTTTCCTTTGTCGCTTAACGTCAGCATCGTCTGGAAAATCTTTTGATGTGCGATATGATAAAAATCATCTGCCATAACGATTTCGGATGCTGTGATAAGTGCTTGTGGTTCAAGGAATATCGCGCCAATTACCGATTGCTCGGCTTCATGATTATGTGGCGGAACGCGGTCCATCATGGATTCGTTCATAGTTGTCGCTCCTTATTCTTCAATTACATGTACTTTTAACGTAGCCTTTACATCTAAGTGTAATTTTACTGGGATGTTTGCAAAGCCTAAAGAACGAATACCGTCATTGCATTCCATTTTACGTTTATCTACTTTAAAGCCATGTTTCTTTAGTAGTGCATCTGCTACTTGTTTTGTTGATACTGAACCAAATAAACGGCCGCCTTCTCCAGACTTAGCTTTAATCTCTACTGTTACCGCTTCTAATTGTTCTTTTAAATCTTTTGCTGCTTGTAACTCAGCTGCTGCATTTTTCTCTTCTAAACGTTGTTGACCTTGTAATTCACTCATCGCTTGGTTGTTTGCTTCTTTGGCATGACCGTTTTTAATTAAAAAATTGCGTGCATACCCTTCTGCTACATCTTTAATTTCACCTTTTTTACCTCTACCTTTTACATCTTTTAAGAATACGACTTTCATTGTTCATTACTCCCTTCGACTATTTCATTAATTGCTTCAATTAAATGCGTTTTCACTTCATCAATTGAGTTTGCTTCCATTTGTGTTGCCGCGTTCGTTAAATGTCCGCCACCACCGAGCTTTTCCATAACAAGCTGGACATTGACTTCTCCAAGCGAACGGGCACTTATTCCAATAAGGCCATCACTGCGATGTGCAATCACAAATGAGGCTGAGACATCCTTCATTGTCAGTAAAATATCTGCAGTTTGTGCGATTAATACTGAATCATATGTCTTATTATCTTCACCATTTGCAATGGCAATCCCTTTATGAGGGAATTGAACCGTTTGAATAATTTTCGAACGGGCTACATACGTATCTACATCTTCCTTTAAAAGGCGTTGAATTAAGATCGTATCTGCTCCACGTGTCCGTAAATAGGAGGCTGCTTCAAATGTTCGAGCACCTGTTCGTAAAGTGAAGCTTTTCGTATCGACAATAATGCCTGATAATAATGCTGTTGCTTCGAGCATTGCTAACTTTTCTAATTGCGGTTGGTATTCCAATAATTCTGTTACGAGCTCTGCAGTAGAAGATGCATAGGGCTCCATATAGACAAGTGTCGGATTTTCAATGAATTCCTCACCACGACGATGATGGTCAATAACGACCACTTTATCCGTTTTACTAAGTAAACGCTGATCCACTGCCATGCTTGGTTTATGAGTATCAACAACTACTACGAGCGATTTCGACGTAATTTTAGATAGTGCCTCTTCTGGTGTAATGAAACAATCATAAAAGTCCGTTTTTTCTTTGATTTCATCCATCAAACGCCCGACACTACCTCGTACTTCATCAAAGTTAACGACGACATAGCCATCAATTTCATTCATTACTGCCATCTTCCGTACACCCACACAGGCACCAATAGAATCCATATCCGGATGTTTATGACCCATAACAAATACCCGATCACTATCTTGAATTAAATCACGTAAAGCATGTGAAATGACACGCGCACGTACTCTTGTGCGCTTTTCAACAGGGTTTGTTTTCCCTCCGTAGAAACGTAACTTCCCATTTGGCTGTTTAATCGCTACTTGGTCACCACCACGCCCTAAAACTAAATCAAGACTGGATTGTGCGAGTTGCCCTAGCTCCACTAAAGAAGCTGAGCCAGTACCTATACCAACACTTAATGTTAATGACAGGTTTTTCTGTATCGTCTTTTCACGCATAACATCTAAAATTGAAAAGCGTTTTTGCTCTAATTCGCCTAAAATTGATTCATTTAAGACAGCAATGAATCGATCAGATGCAATACGTTTTGCATAAATGCCATAATGCGCGGACCATTCATTAATGATAGAAGTAACCATCGTATTCGTTAAGCTACGTGATTGATCATCCATACCAGATGTAAGTTCATCATAATTATCAATGAATAGAATAGCTAATACGGTTTGGTCTGCAAAATATTGTGTTTCCATCTCTACTTGCTCTGTCACATCAAAGAAATAAAGCAGCTTTTCCTCTTTCTTATAAAACACACGATATTTCCGGTCACGAATCGTAATCGTCATTTCACTCTTTTGCTCTTGATTGATTAACGTATACAAACCTTCAGATAAAGCAAATAAATCATGACCGATTAGCGTCTCTGTATCGAGCACTTGCAACATGAATGGATTTGCCCATTCAATAGCAAATTGATCATTAATTAATAAGATCCCAATCGGCATTTCTAAAAATGCTTCTTCGCCAACCTTTTTCATTCGGAAAGAAAGTGATTCAATGTGCTTTTCTATTTCTGTATACGTAATTGCTTCCACTTTCCAAGCATATACAATGAATACAATAAAAATTAAAATATACGTAATACCAATCCATAAATTCCAATTTACCATAAGGATAGCTGTAACTATACCGAGTGCGGATAGTGCTATAAGTGGGTATCGAATTGGTCTTTTACGAATAGTCCCCATTTAAATCAGCTCCTCATTTTTGTTTCTTTGCCTGAATATACTCGCGAATATTAAATCCTAAGTCAATAATCCCAAGCAAGATGACAAATGAATACAGCGGTATAGCTACAATCGTGCTAAGAACCTTTAACATTTTCGGTAACCCAAATGTATCAAGTGCAAAGTGAATAACTGAAATCCCTTGTAACGTAAGCAATATCCATAAAATGAGCGATACATTGATCATCACTACATATAATGATGTGCCAAGCTCTGGTTGAATAAATAAATTAATTGTCAGTGTAATTAAGTAATACCATAAAACGGCTTTCGGTAATCGTAAATTACTAAAACTCGAGAATTTTGGAACATCTACTTTAAAGCGTTTTACGATTGGTAAATTAATTGAAATGAATACGAATGCAAATACAAAAACTGCTAATGTAATCGAAGCAGGAATTGTCATTTCCAACATACTAAACATATCTGCTAAAGCTTCTTTAGAAATCGGCGTCTGCCCCGTCATTTTTTCAACTAAGTTAAGTGACTCTTCATAACTTTTCCTCACCATTACAAGTGAATCATTAATAAAGTCAAACTCAAATAAACGTAAGGAAATCAAATATTGAATAGCAAATGTGATTAATAACACAATACTTGTGGAAATAAACATAAAGACTTTACTCTTTTTATTATAAATGGCATCACCTATTGCCATTCCGGCAGCAGCAAAGATTAATGATGCTGGTAAAATGATTAAGCCACCAATAAAAAACGTAATGATAACGGCTATAAATGTAACTAATAATGATGATTTTCTATCATATGTTGCGCTATACCAAATGATCGGTAAGGGGGCAATGAGCATTGCAATAAAACCCGCTAATGGTACGTAAAAAATAATGGCCATTAAAACAGTAAATAGCGCAATCATCATAGCTCCTTGTGCTAGCTTCTTTGATTGATTATTTTGCATGGAGAACCTTCCTTTATCTAATTCGAAAAACTTTTCTCACTACTCTATTGTACCATCTTTGGATGTGCAAACAAATATGCGTTACCGGAATGCTAAATAATTTGCTATTACAGCTATATTTCCTTCATTTCCCCATACAATGTTTATTATTTGAACAACAAAAAAACCGGTTAACTTTCTTGAAAAAGAAAGTTAACCGGTTTCGAATGTTTGGGCGCTTATAACGCCAAAGCAATTCTTATTTTTCTTCTGCAACGAATGGAAGTAAAGCCATAATACGAGAAACTTTAATTGCAGATGTAAGTTTACGTTGGTATTTAGCTGAAGTTCCAGTTACGCGACGTGGTAAAATTTTACCGCGCTCAGAGATGAATTTCTTTAAAAGATCTACATCTTTGTAGTCGATGTGCGTAATGTTATTCGAAGTGAAGTAGCAAACTTTACGGCGTTTGCGGCCTCCGCGACGTGGTGCCATGTGTGGTGTCCTCCTTTAAATTTTTTATTTGTAGTTGTTTGAACTCTTAGAACGGTAAATCGTCCTCAGATACTTCAATCGGTCCTTTGCTATTCGCAAATGGATCTTCATCTACACGTGTATAGTTTTGCTGATTTTGAGGAGGCTGTGGCTGTTGTTGATACGAACCATAAGAATCCTGTTGTGGTTGCGCGCCGCCATATTGAGCATTTGGTTGACTATTATTATAAGACGGCTGACCGCCTCCATAATTTTGACCACCATATTGCTGCTGATTTGGCATACCTTGAGATGCATTCGCTCCTCCGCGTGGTTCTAAGAACTGCACAGCATCTGCTACAACATCTGTCGTGTAAACACGTTTCCCATCTTGTCCTTCAAAGCTACCTGTCTGGATACGCCCTTCAACACCAATCAAACTTCCTTTTCTCATGAAGTTTGCTAAGTTCTCCGCTTGTTTTCTCCAAGCAATGCAACCAATAAAGTCTGCTTCTTTTTCACCCGATTGACTTGAAAATGTACGATTTACAGCAATTGTAAAACGTGCCATTGGAATGCCACTAGGTGTATATCGAAGCTCAGGATCTTTTGTTAGCCTTCCGACTAATACTACACGGTTAATCATCAGTTCAACCTCCTTTTTCAGCAGTTAAGTTAAAAATTATTTAGCATCTTCACGAACAGCGATGTGACGGATAATGTCTTCGCTGATGTTAGCTAAACGAGTGTATTCGTTGATTGCAACTGAATCAGCGTTGATTTTTAAGATTTGATAGAAACCTTCGCGTAAGTCGTTGATTTCATAAGCTAAGCGGCGTTTGCCCCAATCTTTTGCTTCAACGATTTCAGCACCATTTGAAGTTAAGATGTCGTTGAAACGCTCTACTAAAGCTTTCTTCGCGTCTTCTTCAATGTTTGGACGGATAATGTACATTAATTCGTACTTTCTCATTTGTAATTGCACCTCCTTATGGACTTGGGCTCTCCTAAAAATAGGGAGCAAGGAGTAAGTAAATTCTATTACTCACATCAATAAATTTTAGCACAATACATATTGACATTCAAGTGATATCTTTCTTTCTCCTACTATTGTTTTATTTTCAATCATTTTTATGGCTACATTAAGGTGTTAAAAAGGCGTGCTGACTCGCTGTACAAAAGTTGCGCCATGCGTAACTAAGTTCACTTGTTTCCAAAACTGCCTCCATACCAAAATAGCGCATCAGTAATTGGAGCACATTCGTTATTTCACTACATGCAGTTTGACAAAATCGAGAAAATTCTTGTAGTAATTGCTCATCTATTTGTAGTTGTGTATGCTGTTGCCATAGTGTTTCTACTCGTGTATCAAACGCCACTTCAATTTCGTTAATAATTGTTTGCGCTTGTTGGATTTTTTCCGAAACGAGTTGATAGCGGCTATGCTCCACAGGGAATTTTCCACTAAGCGACTGTTGCTGTTTCATCAAGACGCTATAGGCCATCCCAATAACCAACGAAAAGAATGAACTTTCTGAAAACGTTAAAAATGGGAAGCTATGTACAGGTAAGTTATAGTTATTTTGAATTTGGTCAAATTGGAATGTTTCAGAATCCTGAACAAATACATTTTCAAGTTGAATCGTATGGCTAGCAGTTGCTTTTAACCCGATTGCTTGCCAATCTTGTACAATTGTTACATTCGCATGATTAACACTGCATGTAATCATTTCTCCGTTTTCTTCATTGATTGTATTCATTGTAAAAGTAGTTGCGTAGTCCGCGCCACTGCAATAATGCCATCTCCCTGAAATGATATAGCCACCCTCTACTTTACGTGCTGTACCAGTTGGCTTGCCACTTCCTGAAATAACTGCAGCTTCAGGTTTAAAATACATTTCACCTACAGCTTGTTGAAACAATGGAAGAAACATATTTCCTCCAGAACCAATCGTTACAGCCCACCCAATATTGCCATCTAATTGACCCATCTGACGGAAAATTTTTATACCATCCAATAAGTTTTTCCCAAGCCCACCTAATGTATCCGGTACAAAAATCTTTAATAACTTTTGTTCATAAAGGGCAGTTAAAATTTCTTTTGATAATGTTTTAGTATTTTCTAATTCATCTATTTTTATCGCCATATTTAGCATCTTGTTCTTTCTTCCTTTCTTTCATAAATTCACTTAAAATATTACCCCTTCTTCTCTACAAAAAAAGAGTTGCCCCCAAAATTTACTTTTGGACAACTCTTTCTTTTTCTTACACGTTGAAACGGAATAATAGAACATCGCCATCTTGGACAACGTACTCTTTACCTTCTGAACGAACTTTACCTGATTCTTTTGCTACCGCTTGTGAACCAGCCTCTACTAAATCAGTAAAAGCAACTGTTTCTGCTCGGATGAAGCCGCGCTCAAAGTCAGAATGGATTACGCCCGCACATTGTGGTGCTTTCATACCTTTACGGAACGTCCACGCACGCACTTCTTGTACACCCGCAGTGAAGTATGTTGCTAAGCCAAGTAAATCATAAGATGAACGGATTAATTGATCTAATCCTGATTCTTTAATGCCTAACTCTTCTAAGAACATCTCTTTTTCTTCATCTTCTAACTCAGAAATCTCTTCTTCTACTTTTGCACAAATTGTAATGACGTGAGCACCTTCTTTTGCTGCAAAGTCACGTACCATTTGAACATACTTATTGTTATCCGCATCAGCCACTTCATCTTCTGATACGTTTGCTACATAAAGCATTGGTTTGATCGTTAATAAATGTAGGCCTTTAATTACTTTAAATTCGTCTTCAGAAAGTTCAACTGCACGTGCAGGTTGTTCATTTTCTAAAGTTTCTTTAATTTTTGCTAAAATTGGCTCTTCAATAAGCGCCTCTTTATCTTTTTGTTTCGCCATTTTTGAAACCTTTTGTAGGCGTTTGTCTACTGATTCTAAGTCAGCCAATATTAACTCTAAGTTGATTACTTCAATATCATCGATTGGATTAACCGTTCCTGATACGTGCGTAATATTTTCATCTTCAAAACAACGAACAACTTGGCAAATCGCATCTACATCACGAATATGTGATAAAAACTTATTACCTAAGCCTTCCCCTTGTGAAGCTCCTTTTACGATACCAGCGATATCTGTAAACTCAAAAGAAGTTGGAACTGTTTTCTTCGGTGTAACAAGTTCCGTTAACTTTTGTAAACGATAATCTGGAACTTCTACTACTCCAACGTTTGGATCGATTGTTGCGAATGGGTAGTTGGCAGCAAGTGCCCCCGCCTTTGTAATTGCATTGAATAATGTTGATTTCCCTACATTGGGTAAACCAACTATACCAGCTGTTAATGCCATAAATGACACAACCTTTCTATGTTTAGTCCGTATATTTCTATTTTCGATAACCTTGTCTATTATATTGATTCCTCGTACAAAAGTCTATTTTACAATTTATTGGGCACTCGCTGAACGAAGTACCTTTTTTAATTTCTTGTCAAATTCTCGACGTGGAATCATGACACTATGCCCGCAGCCTTCACATTTAATGCGAATATCCGCACCTAATCGTATAATCTTCCATTCATTTGTACCACAAGGATGTTGTTTTTTCATTTCAACAACGTCATTTAATAGATATTGCTTTGCTTCCATTACTTATTCTCCCCCTTGACCTTTTTCATAAAACATCATTTTCGGCACCGCAAGTGGAATGCCATTTTTCGTTAAAATATCAATTACATCTTTACGAACAATGCGTGAAATTGCATATTGCTGTAACGGCAATGTTTCTAATGAAATGCGGATTGTCGCCTCTGTACTTGTTGTATTTGTCACTCCAATAAATAATGGGGTACTTACAAGCTCTTCATATTGTTGTGGCAAAGTATCTAAATACGTTTGAATTACTTTCTGAACTTTTTCAATATCCGCCTCTAATGCAACTTGCATATCGATCATTGCCTTTGAATTATTAATTGAGAAGTTCGTTACATCATTGATCGTACCATTTGGAATAATAAATTGTTCTCCCGTAATCCCTTTTATTTTCGTTGTACGAAGACCAATTTCCATTACAGTTCCTTCAGCGACGTTAATTCTTACATAATCCCCTACACTGAACTGTTCTTCCAAAATAATAAAGAATCCCGTTATGACATCTTTCACTAAGCTTTGCGCACCAAATGCAATGGCAACAGACGCAATCCCGGCTCCTGCTAATAATCCGACAACATCTATACTAATTACCGATAAAATCCCCATAATTGCTGAAAAATAGACTAAATAACTGAGTACACTTTGCAATAACTTTACAATTGTAATTTGACGGCGTTCATTATTGTGTATACGGATTATAAAAGCGCGTGCAATAACTTTCTTTCCAATAACAACAGCCAAATAAGAAAAAATGAGAATCATCAATATTTTAAACGATGCTGTAATAACTATATCCCAAAATTGTTGTCTCGTTATATAATTCCAAAGTTTCGATGTGTGACGCGCTATTCCCTTTAAATCCGTCGTTGTTAGAAATAAGTATTTTTCCAAATTTACCACCTCTTGTATAACAGTCTTTCAAATTGAATATACTGCATAAATATATCGTATCTTATGAGATTTCTAAGGTCACCCACTAAAATAGGAAAGTGAGTTTATGCATTATGAAAAACTATGATTGTATTCCACAAAATTATTCCATTCATTATGAACAAACAAGTGCCGTTTGGGACCTAAGTGACGCCTTCTTAAAGCTTATCCCATTTGATCATGAAGCGCTCGTCTTTTGCTGCATTGGCACGGACCGCTCTACCGGTGATGCACTTGGTCCGATTATTGGTAGTCAATTAAATAGTGCTTTTTCATTTCCATTTCGCATTGTTGGCACATTAGAACAACCGTTACATGCTTTAAATTTAATAGAAAAACATGAACAGTTGCACATTGAGTTTCAAAATCCATTTATTATTGCAATTGACGCTTGTCTAGGTGAATCAGATGCCATTGGTTCTATATTACTTCATCAAGGACCTCTTTATCCTGGAAAGGCTGTAAAAAAACAATTACCTCCAATCGGAAATATTTCAGTGAAGGGAATTGTTAATGTTGGAGGCTTTATGGAGGCAACCGTGTTACAAAACACAAGGCTACATTTAACGTATTCAATGGGCGATAAAGTTGTTCGAGCGCTCATGCTTGCTTGGCAACGTCATTTACTGAAGGATAAAAGTAACGGTAACCAAAATCGCAACTATACCAATACTCGGAAGCAAATTGGCTACGCGGATTTTCGTTAAACCTGCAATATTCAAACCGATGGCTAAAATCATAATCCCACCCGTTGCTGTCATTTCTTTAATAAATAAATCAAGCGCTTCCTGAGGAATATATTTACTAATAACACCAGCAAACAAGGTAATTGCCCCCTGATAAACAAAAACAGGAACAGCAGCAAGCAACACACCAATTCCTAATGTCGATGCTAAAATAATCGATGTAAATCCATCAATAATTCCTTTTGTTATTAAAACACTATGGTCATTTCGCAAACCACTATCTAACGCACCGATAATGGCCATAGAACCAATGACGAAAATCAAAGTTGCCGTTACAAATCCCTCTGCAATGGAACCTTGTGCTGCCTTTTTTCCAAAAAGCAATTCAACCTTTTGGCCAAGGCGATTAAACTGTTTATCGAAGTTTAACCATTCACCAATCATTGTACCCAATACTAAACTAATAATGACTATTATAAAATTACCACTTTCAAGCCCCATCTGAATACCTAGCACTGCCACTGCAAGGCCGATAATCGACATGACCGTTTGCTTCATTGATTCAGGTATATTTTTAAACAAGCGCCCAAGTAATGCACCAATAATAATAAATAAAGCATTCAATAATGATCCTAGTAACATCATGACTTTTCCTCTTTCTATGTAGCATATTTATAATTCGCAATAGAATTTATTCAATATTACTAATATTAACACTCTAACGTTTTAAAATGCAGATGGAATTCCATCTTTTTATTTGGAGTACAAAAATGGCATTTTGATTTTGTATCAAAATGCCATTTTTGACTTATAGAATGAGTTCTTTATTGCTCTTCTAACTTTAAAATTTCTAGGATTCGATGTAAGTCATCATCTGAATAAAATTCAATTTCAATCTTACCTTTATCTTTCACCTTTTTAATTTGTACTTGTGTTCCAAAGTAGTCCCTTAGCTGCGATTCAGTAGCTTGGACATGAACATCCTTTTTTACTTTCTCTGTTTCACGTGGAACGTCCTCATTTAATAATTGGATTAACTTTTCAAGTTGGCGAACATTTAATTGATCTTTTATAACCTTCTGTGCAATTTCAGGTATACGGCGCTTATTTTTTAATCCTAGTAACGCGCGGCCATGTCCCATTGAAAGTTCACCGTTATTTACAAGTTCACGTATTTCGTCAGGTAGTTGTAATAAGCGAATCAAGTTAGCAATATGAGGTCGACTTTTTCCTAATCGTTTTGCCAAATCCTCCTGTGTAAAATTCAGCTGATTAATTAAACTATTATAAGCATCTGCCTCTTCAATTGGTGTTAAATCTTCTCGTTGTAAGTTTTCTAAAATTGCCACTTCCATCATTTGCTGCTCATCAAAATCCTTCACAATAGCTGGGATTTCCATCAAGCCAGCTTGCTTAGAAGCTCTGAAACGGCGTTCGCCAACAACGATTTCGTATTTTTTGCCCTTTTTCCGAACAATAATTGGTTGAATAATTCCATGTTCAATAATCGATGCAGATAGCTCGGTAATAGCTGTTTCATCAAATATTTTTCTTGGTTGGAAAGGGTTTTCTAAAATTTTTGTCAAAGAAATCTGTTGTACTTGATCTTCCATATGTACAGCCTCTTCATGGAATAGTGCTTCAATTCCTTTTCCCAAACCTTTAACCATTTTTAATCACTTCCCTTGCAAACTCTAAATATAATTCTGCTCCGCGCGATTTTGCATCGTAAATAATAATTGGTTTTCCATGACTCGGTGCCTCACTTAATCGAACATTACGCGGAATAATCGAATGATATACCTTGTCTTGAAAATAACGTTTTACTTCATCAATTACTTGGATGCCTAAATTTGTACGGGCATCTAGCATTGTTAAAAGCACACCATCAATCATTAAACTTTTATTTAAATGCTTTTGTACAAGGCGGACTGTTGATAATAACTGACTTAATCCTTCAAGCGCATAATATTCACATTGCACAGGGATAATTAGCGCATCCGCAGCTGTCAAAGCATTAATCGTCAATAACCCTAATGATGGTGGACAATCAATTATGATAAAATCAAAGCGCTCCTTCACTTCTTGTAACGCCTTCTTTAAGCGAACTTCACGTGAAATGGTCGACACCAACTCAATTTCAGCACCAGCTAACGAAATTGTTGCAGGTACAACATATAAATTATCAATCTTTGTTTGTTGAATTACTTCCTTGATGTCCTCATCATTAATCAAAACATCGTAAACACAACTTTCTAAGTCACCTTTTCTAACTCCAAGTCCACTAGAGGCATTGCCTTGGGGGTCGATATCAATTAATAATACTTTCTTTCCTAAAAAAGCTAAACATGCACTTAAATTTACAGATGTCGTCGTTTTACCAACGCCACCCTTTTGATTGGCAATTGCAATTATACGTCCCAAATGCGCACCTGCTTTCATCACTTCGTTTTAGGTTGAATCATTAATCAAGATCTTAAAATTCTTTGTTATTTTTTTGTATTTTCTGAAATTAATTCTAATCTACTTCAATTCTAACAAAAAATCATCTAAAACGTTGCATGAAATTCATTTATTTTGTAATTTAATCCAATTTATATAAATAATTAGATTAAATCCTAAAAAATCCCCTATATTTTACAATAGGAGATTTTTGTTTATTTCTTTTTTGGTATTTTAACAGTGATTTGATAGTAATCCTCTGTATCTTCTTCTTCTGTTTTTACATTAATACCACTTTTACTTACCATAGACAAAGATTGTTTAATCGTATTTAAAGCAATTCGAACATCTTTACTAATTGCTTTTCGCTTTGGCTTCTGTTTTTTTACTTCTGGCTCTTCTGGGTGCAATAGCTTTTGGATTTGGTCCTCTAACTGCCTTACATTCCAGTCAAATTCCTTCGTTGCAGCTATTAGTTGTAATTGTAGTTGTTCATCTTTAATAGCAATTAGTGCTCGCGCATGTCGTTCTGAAATTTGGCGGTTTAAAATCGCCTCTTGGACAAATTGCGGAAGCTTTAACAAGCGCAGTTTATTTGCTACCGTAGATTGTCCTTTGCCTAAACGCTGTGCAAGTGCCTCTTGTGTAAGTGAATGCAGCTCTAACAATTGCTGATAGGCCAGCGCTTCTTCAATTGCAGTTAATTCCTCACGTTGGAGATTTTCAATAAGTGCAATAGAAGCGGTCTCTCTATCATTTAAATCACGTACAATGGCAGGTACATCTGTCCATTGCAAAGATTTCATCGCGCGGAAACGGCGTTCACCTGCGATAATCTCATAGTTTCCTGGTTGATCACTTATTGGACGAATTACAATTGGTTGAATTACGCCATGTGTGTGTATGGTTCTTGCTAACTCTTCAATCCGCTCATCATCAAAAACGGTACGAGGTTGATAACGGTTTGGAATGATATTTTCTATTGGAATTTTAACTACTTCTTCTGAAGCCATAGATACATTTTCTATTTCTTCTACTTCACTTTTTACTTCTGGCTCTAGTTCCTGCTTCACTCCGCCTCCGAAAAAACGTGAAAAAGTACTCTTCATCCGTGTGGCACCACCTTTAAGTAACTATCTAGCTCATATTCAATATTATTTATGATTCGCTCGCAAAAGTACAGTGTACAATGAACGGTAATTTTACAATATCCACATAATTATCAATATGTATGCATCAAAAGACGAAAACATTTCATAATTTATGTGATGGGTGTTAACCGTCAACAGATTAGAAATCTCCTAATTTACTAAGATTCCTCTTTATTTGATAGGACTTTTATTTGGTACACCTGGTTTACGTGGATATTTTTTAGGTGTTGTCTTTACTTTATCAAAAATATAAAGAGAACGCTCACTTTCTTCAACTGGTAAAAGGAAAGCAAACTCTTCTTTTGCTTTCGCACCTAAAGTAGTAATTGCCTTTGCCGCATCTTTCATTTCCTCTGCGCCCGCTGCTGCTTTTAATGCAACAAAATAGCCGCCCTCTTTTGCTAGTGGAATACATAGCTCAGATAAAACAGATAGACGTGCCACCGCGCGTGCTGTCACAACATCAAATTGCTCACGATATTGACTATTTTGACCGAATTCCTCTGCACGAGCATGCACAAACGTCATGTTTTGTAATTGTAATTGATCTGTTAGATGGTTTAAAAATGTAATGCGCTTATTTAATGAATCAACAATGGTAATTTCTAAATGAGGGAAACAAATTTTAATCGGAATACTTGGGAAGCCTGCACCTGCTCCAACGTCACATACCGTTGTTACTTTTGTAAAGTCAAAATAGAAAGATGCACTAATTGAATCGTAAAAATGCTTTAAGTAAACACCTTCTAAGTCTGTAATCGCTGTTAAATTCATTTTTTCATTCCACTCAACAAGTAGTTCGAAATATGTTTTAAATTGTGCGATTTGCTGTTCCGTTAATTCAATGCCTTTACTTCTTAATGCCTCAATAAATTGTTGCTCGTTCATGGCCTATTCTCCTTTATGAAAAGGCGCCTTTAGGAGACGTAGCAAGCTTTCCACTACGTCTCTTTTTAGCAAATGAATATTGCTCTTAAAGGGCGCTCTTATAATTAGTTCATATTGATACGGGCAATTTTCCCTTGCTCAATATACACAAGTAAAATCGAAATATCTGCCGGATTTACACCTGCAATACGAGAAGCCTGCGCAATGGATAATGGACGTACATCTTTTAACTTCATCCGCGCCTCTGTTGCAATTCCTGAAATGGCATCATAATCAATATTTTCAGGGATTTTTTTATTCTCTAATTTTTTCATTTTCTCTACTTGTTGCATCGCTTTTTGAATATAGCCTTCATACTTTAACTGAATCTCGATTTGCTCTTGTTCATCTTCAGATAGCACTACATCTGACGGTATTAAAGACGCAATATGCTCATAATGCATTTCCGTACGTTTTAATAAATCGGCTCCACGTATACCATCTTTTAATTCGGCTCCACCAACAGAACGAATAACGGCTTGTGTCGTTTCATTTGGCTTAATGATTACATCACGAAGGCGTGCCAGTTCCTCTTCGATTCGTTGCTTTTTCAGTTGGAATTTTGCGTGACGTTCTTCTGAAATTAAACCTGCTTTATAGCCTGTTTCTGTTAAACGTAAATCCGCATTATCATGACGTAAAAGTAAACGATATTCTGCACGTGATGTTAATAAACGATACGGTTCATTTGTTCCCTTTGTTACTAAGTCATCAATTAGTACACCCATATAAGCATCTGAACGGCTTAAAATGATTTCTTCGCGACCTAATATTTTTGCTGCTGCGTTCATTCCTGCCAATAACCCTTGACCCGCTGCCTCTTCATACCCAGATGTTCCATTAATTTGACCAGCCGTGTATAAACCACTAATTTTCTTCGTTTCTAGTGTTGGCCATAATTGCGTTGGCACGACTGAATCATACTCAATTGCATAACCCGCACGCATCATTTCTGCATTTTCTAAGCCTGGAACACTGGCAATTAATTGCTTTTGCACATGTTCTGGCAAGCTTGTTGAAAGACCTTGTACATAAACTTCACGCGTATTACGTCCTTCTGGCTCTAAGAAAATTTGGTGGCGCGGTTTATCGCTAAAGCGCGTTACTTTATCCTCAATAGATGGGCAGTAACGTGGGCCTGTCCCTTTAATCATCCCAGAAAACATCGGGGATAAATGCAAATTATCTTCAATAACTTTATGTGTTTGTTCACTTGTATACGTTAACCAGCATGGGAGCTGATCCATAATATATTCTGTTGTTTCATAACTGAATGCTCGTGGCACATCATCACCCGGTTGAATTTCCGTTTTTGAATAATCAATTGTACGGTTATTCACACGTGGGGGCGTACCCGTTTTAAAGCGAATTAAATCCAAGCCAAGTTCTTTTAAATTATCTGCTAGCTTAATGGATGGCTGCTGGTTATTTGGACCCGACGAATATTTCAAATTACCAATAATAATTTCACCACGTAAAAACGTACCTGATGTAATAATAACAGCCGCTGCTCGGTAAATAGCACCAATTTGTGTGATAATCCCTTTTATTTCGCCCTCTTCAATAATTAATTCATCGACCATTGCTTGATGAATTTGTAAGTTTGGCTCTTCTTCTAAAACGCGCTTCATTTCATGCTGGTATTGGAATTTATCTGCTTGTGCACGTAATGCACGTACAGCAGGCCCTTTACCTGTGTTTAACATACGCATTTGGATATGGGTTTTATCAATAACTTTTCCCATCAATCCGCCTAATGCGTCAATTTCACGTACAACGATCCCTTTTGCTGGTCCACCTACTGATGGATTACATGGCATAAATGCAATCATATCTAAATTTATTGTTAACATGAGTGTTTTTGCACCCATTCTTGCTGCTGCATAAGCTGCTTCGACGCCGGCATGTCCTGCTCCGACAACTATCACATCAAATGTGCCTGCCTCATAATTTGTTGGCATGCTGTTCTTCCTTTCTTCACTAAAGTTAAATTTATTTCCCTAAACAAAATTGCGAGAATAGCTGATTAATTAAGCTTTCTTGCACTGTATCTCCAATAATCTCGCCAAGAATTTCCCAAGTACGTGTTACATCTATTTGAATCATATCTACTGGTACACCTGATTCCGCTGCCATTAATGCTTCCTCAATGGTATCTTGCGCTTGATGAAGTAATGCAATATGACGCGCATTTGAAACATATGTTAAATCATTCGCTTCAATTTGACCTTCAAAGAATAAAGCAGCAATCGCTTCTTCAAGCTCGATTATACCTTCTTCTTTTAATAATGAAGTCGTTACAACACGATGCTTACCTGCCAATTCATGTACACGGTTTAAATCTATTTTACGCTCTATATCCGTTTTATTCACCACGACAATGAAATCCATCGCTTGAATTGTTTCGAATAAACGCTCATCTTCAATTGATAATTCTTCCCCATAATTAAGAACAAGTAAAATTAAATCTGCTCCCTTTAACGCTTCACGCGAACGCTCCACGCCAATACGTTCTACAATGTCCTCAGTTTCACGAATTCCTGCTGTATCTACTAAACGTAATGGTACACCACGCACATTAACGTATTCTTCTATAATATCACGCGTTGTCCCTGCAATTTCTGTTACAATCGCTTTATTTTCCTGTACTAAACTATTTAAAAGTGAGGATTTCCCTACATTTGGTCGTCCCAAAATAACGGTAGACAATCCTTCACGTAAAATTTTCCCCTGAGATGACGTTTGTAGTAATTGAATAATTTCTTCACGTACCCAGCTACATTTCTCTAACAATACGGGAATCGTCATTTCTTCTACATCATCATACTCTGGATAATCTATATTAACCTCTACTTGTGCCAATGTCTCAAGTAATGCTTGGCGTAAAGAGGCAATCAATCTTGATAATTTTCCATCCATTTGACCGAGTGCTACATTCATTGCACGATCTGTCTTTGCACGAATTAAGTCCATTACAGCTTCTGCTTGTGACAAGTCAATTCGCCCATTTAAAAAGGCACGTTTTGTGAACTCTCCTGGCTCTGCTAATCGAGCACCAGAACGCAATACTAATTGTAATACACGATTAACTGACACAATGCCTCCGTGACAATTAATTTCAACAACATCCTCACGCGTAAACGTTTTTGGACCGCGCATTAATGATAGCATGACCTCTTCTACTACTTCGCCTGTTTTTGGGTCAATCAAATGCCCATAGTGAATCGTATGTGACGGTACTTCTGTTAAATGTTTCCCGTTTGGTGATTTAAATAGTTTATCTGCAATTTCTACTGCTTCATCGCCACTTAAACGGACAATCGCAATAGCTCCTTCTCCCATTGGTGTGGATATCGCAGCAATTGTATCGAATTCCATTTGTATCCTCCTAATTTAGCCTTATCCACATGTGGATAAGTTGCTACCGAACTGTACTATCTAACAATTTAGACTAACATATTTTAAGTAAAATCTAAAGTAATGTCGTTTAACTCTATGTTAGCAATTATTAAAAATATAATTGCTTCTCGACTCAGAATATGATTAATAGCAATATAAAAACGGCCTTTCCAATGGAATAGGCCGTTTTTATTGTCTGTATAAATATAATAATTCGCTATTTAGTTATTGAATTGGTTCAATAACTAAATAGCGATTTGGTTCAACGCCTTCTGAATATGTTTCGATATCCAGGCGATTTGCTAATGCATTATGAATAATCTTCCGTTCGTAAGATGCCATTGGTTCAAATGCTACAGGCTTACGCGTATATGTTGCTTTATCTGCCATACGCTCTGCTAATTGTTCCAATGCTACTTGGCGACGTTCTCGATAATCCTCTACATCCATTTGCAAAATCATAAACGATTTTGCTGTTTTGTTTAACATCAGCTGTGTTACTTGCTGCAGCGCATTTAATGTATAGCCGCGCTTACCAATTAATAAAGCTGCTTTCTCACTTGATAATTTAAACGAAACATTTTTACCATCCGACGTATGTTCGATTGATAAATCTGTAATTCCCATTGGTTCGACAATACTCGTTAAATACTTTTTTGCTTCCTCAATCGGGTCTACCTCTGCTAGCAGTTCTTGGTGAATTGGTTGATCATCTTTTAGATAATTTGATTCATCCTCAAGATTTTCCGTAGCCGTTTGTTGTTGTTTTTCAACAATAACTGGCTGTTCGGCTGTTTCCTCATTCACTTTTAGTTGAACAACTTCTTTTACAGTGACACGCACTTCAGCAGGACGTGCCCCAAAACCTAAAAATCCTTTTTTACCTTCTTGTAAAACTTCCACATCAACTTGATCACGAGAATGGCCAAGCTTTTGTAACGCTAATGAGATCGCCTTTTCTAATGTTGCGCCTATTTGCGTAGTTTGTTTCACTATTTAGCTCCTCCTGTGTCGGCAGCTTCCGGTTTATTTTTATTCCAAGGTTTGTAAATTGCAAGGTTTTGTAATACAGAAATAATATTTCCGACTACCCAATATAGTGATAAGGCTGCTGGTAAAATAATACCGAAACCGATAATCATTAATGGCATGATATACATCATAATTTTCATTTGTGGATTGTCAACAGCTGGACCTGTCATTAATACAACGTACTGGATAAGACCTGCAATAACTGCTAATAATATACTTGGTTCTGCTAATGGTAGTGTTAAAAATGTACCTAATTCAAATGCTGGTGTTGCGTTCATACGGCTAATCGCATGATAGAAACCGATTAAAATTGGCATTTGAATAAAGATTGGTAAACATCCAGCAAGTGGGTTAACCCCAGAAGTCGACATTAACTGCATCATTTCTTGCTGATATATTTTTTGTGTAGCCGCGTCTTTAGAGCTATATTTTGCTTGTAACTCTTTTAACTTTGGTTGAATCTCTTGCATTTTTTTAGAGCTTTTAATTTGCTTGATTGTTAACGGTAAAATTACTAATCGAATAATAATTGTTACAACGATAATTCCCAATGCGTAGCTCGAAAACATTTCAGCAAAAAGTTTAATAAATGATACGAGTGGCCAAACGATAAATTCATTCCAAAAGCCTTCACTTTTAGATGAAATTGGCTGATCAAATTCTGTACAACCTGAAAGAAGTAAAACTACTGATACAAGTGACAGCATTACCCAAAGATTTTTCTTCAATCTTCTTCCTCCTAAAGCAAACCTATTCAATTTTATGTCGATATTTTACCATGTGAATATGTTTTTATACTACTAATTGTTCCAATAATTTATTAACTTGATTCAGCAGAATTCCCCTACTTTTACTAATCGAGCGTTCAAACCCAGACTGAATAAAGTTAAGCCTCGGCGGATGTCATAGATTTTTTAAGGGAAACTTTTCGACCAAGCTCGAAAAAATCTAGACGCAACCACGCCTCGGCGTAATTGATTATTACTTTTTTAAAACACGTGCAACCTTTAGTACATGTTCTAAACTACTTTTTGTTTCATGAAAATTTAATGTGGCCGCCTGCGTTCTGGCGATAATAACATAATCCATATCTTTTCTTACTTCATCTTTTAACTCAAGAAAAGCTTGGCGTACATAACGTTTTACTCGAACACGTGTAACCGCGTTTCCAACTTTTTTGCTTACTGATAAGCCGATGCGAAACGCCTCTTGTTGTTCACCTTTTAAGCAATAAACAATAAATTGGCGATTCGCGAATGACTTACCTTTTCTAAACACCTTTTGAAAGTCTTCATTTTTCTTAATACGTTGGCGTTTATTCATTGATCCATTCACCTGTCCCATCTAATCATTGGTTCTTTTTTTGCTTCAATCGAAAATAAAAGAAAAAAAGACCACTGATGTGGCTCAGTGGACTTATGCTGATAATACTTTTCTTCCTTTACGACGACGAGCAGCTAAAATATTTCGGCCGTTTTTTGTGCTCATGCGAGCGCGGAAACCGTGAACTTTAGAGTGCTTACGTTTCTTAGGTTGGTACGTACGTTTCATTTGTATACACCTCCTACATTCGAATGTTACTATATCTATTTCTACATACAGACCATGACATTATATAAATAATTTTAACTGTTTGTCAATGCCTATTCAATTTTTTCGAAATTTTATTGTATGTAGCACTTCAAACATTATAGCACGCATGTTGCAAATTAGTTAGTCATTATCACTCGGATAGGATCTAATTCGGACAAAACCCTACTTACACCTTCCTCTTCACTCCGGGCTACTTATCTATATGATACTTGCATAAATAGTCGTTAATGAATGCCTAAACCAAACATTTCTATCGTTTACTTACTTCCAAATCACTTTAAATCTCGTTTGAACATTATTTTTACTTGATGTTGGGTTAAACATGGCTGCTCACTCAAAGATAAATAAGCTAGTTTTCCTTCTTTTCAAGTTATCCACAAATCCACAATAATTGTCCCCATAAGTTGTGTGCAATTATTTCACCCTCTTTTTTTATCCACACCCCTTATCTACAACTTTTTCACAAATTCTATGCCTGTGGACAACTCAAACGTTAATAATCATTTTTTATGTGGATAAGATCGTTTAAGTATTGAAATGCCTGCATTTATTTGTTACGATAACTGTGTTTTACTTTGTGGATTTCTTTTTCGGGAAATATTTTATCCACAACTGTTAGTAATCTGTGGACTATTTTTTACACCTGTATTGAATAACAGTTATCCACAGCGTATAGTTATGTGTATGACCTTATATTCTCTATTAAAAAAGGACTATTTTTAACGCTCTGTTGAATGACTATATAAATGAATCTTATTGCATCTCTTTTTAACTATCCTTAGAAAGATATGAACTAATGAAAGGAAGAAATAGCTTGGAACATTTAGATAATTTATGGAATGCTGTGCTTACCCAAGCTGAACAGAAAATTTCAAAGCCCAGCTTCGATACTTGGTTGAAAGCAACCAAACTGCTGGCCCATAGCGGTACAAATGTCACAATCTCAGCTCCTAACTCTTTTGCCCGTGATTGGCTTGAAAATTATTATGTCCATATGATTACAGGCATTTTAAATGAGTTGACTGGCGAAGATCTGGTCATAAAGTTTGTTGTTCAGAAGGATCAAAATACAGATGATTTTGAACTTCCCCCACCGATTACACAAGCAAGGAATAGTGATCAACACGACACGGCACCAGGGATGCTTAATCCTAAATATACATTTGATACATTTGTTATTGGTTCTGGAAATCGCTTTGCCCATGCAGCAAGTTTGGCTGTAGCTGAGGCCCCTGCAAAAGCATATAACCCTTTCTTTATTTACGGGGGCGTTGGGTTAGGTAAAACACACTTAATGCACGCAATTGGACACTATGTGAAGGAACATAACCCAAAGGCAAATGTTGTCTACCTCTCTTCTGAGAAATTTACAAATGAATTTATTAACTCAATTCGAGATAATAAAACAATTGATTTTCGAAACAAATACCGCAATGTAGATGTTCTACTAATCGATGATATTCAGTTTTTAGCTGGGAAGGAATCCACACAAGAGGAGTTTTTCCATACATTCAATACGCTGCATGAAGAATCAAAGCAAATTGTTATTTCAAGTGACCGACCACCTAAAGAAATCCCAACATTAGAAGATCGCTTACGTTCTCGCTTTGAATGGGGATTAATTACTGATATCGCACCACCAGACTTAGAAACGCGTATCGCTATTTTACGTAAAAAAGCGAAAGCAGATGGTTTAGATATCTCGAATGAAGTAATGCTTTACATCGCCAATCAAGTTGATACAAATATTCGCGAACTTGAAGGTGCTTTAATTCGTGTTGTTGCCTATTCATCATTAGTAAATAAGGATGCCTCACCAGAACTGGCAGCAGAGGCGTTAAAAGACATTATGCCAAACTCCAAGCCACGTATGGTTACCATCTTTGATATACAAACAGCTACTGGAGAGCATTTCAATATTCGCCTTGAAGATTTCACTACGAAACGACGTACGAAATCAATCGCCTTTCCACGTCAAGTTGCCATGTTTTTATCGCGGGAATTAACGGATTTTTCATTGCCTAAAATAGGGGAAGAATTTGGGGGACGAGATCATACAACCGTCATCCATGCACATGAGAAAATTTCTAAACTATCAAAAATAGATCAACAATTACAGCAAGACATTAAACAAATCCGTAGTATGTTAGGTAAATAAGCTGTGTATAACTCTACCTTTTTCACACAATCTTATTCACACGTTACTAACATGTGAATAACGTGCGAATACTGGCTAGAATAGTAGTTATCCACAAATCCACAGCCCCTATTACTATATCTATTAATATCTTTAATAAATAAATAATATATAAGTGAGGTTAAATAATGAAATTTGATATTTTACGTGACCGTTTTTTAAATGGATTAAATGACGTTATGAAAGCTGTTAATTCAAAAACAACAATTCCAATTTTAACGGGAATAAAAATAGATGTAACGAACGAAGGAATTAATCTAACGGGTAGTGATGCAGACATTACAATTCAAACATTCATTCCTGTTGAGGAAAATGGCGAACAAATTATAAACATAAGCGAAACCGGTTCAATTGTATTACAAGCCCGTATGTTTAATGAGATTGTTCGAAAATTACCAACAAATGAAGTTGAAATTGAAGTAACAAATAGCTTTGCTACAAATATCCGTTCAGGTAAATCGGAATTCCACCTAATTGGGTCAGATGCATCTGAATATCCATTATTGCCTGAACTATCAGCAGATCGACAATTTTCAATTCCAGCTGATTTGTTAAAATCAATTATTCGCGAAACAGTATTTGCAGTAGCTACTTCTGAAAGTCGCCCCGTGTTGACAGGTGTCAACTGGAAGGTAGAAGAGGATGAATTAATATGCATCGCAACGGATAGTCACCGCCTTGCAAGACGTAAAGTGAAACTGGAAAATTTACCAACAGATATCACATCCGTTGTTATTCCAGGAAAAAGTCTTAATGAACTCTTTAAAATTTTAGATGATTCGACAAATCCGGTACAAATTGTTTTAACAAACCAGCAAGTATTATTTAAAACAGATGATGTTCTATTCTTCTCACGTTTACTTGAAGGCAATTATCCGGACACATCACGTTTAATTCCAGAAGATTACAAAACGAATGTAACAATTAACGGAAAATCATTATTACAAGCAATTGATCGTGCTTCATTACTTGCTCGTGAGGATCGAAATAATGTTGTACGTTTTGAAACATTACAAGCCAATACGGTTGAAATTTCATCTAATTCACCTGAAATTGGGAAGGTAGAAGAGCAAATTCAAGTTGAGGCGTTAGATGGGGAAGCTTTAAAAATTTCATTCAGTGCGAAATATATGATGGAGGCCCTAAAAGCAATTGACGGGCAAGATGTTATTATTCAATTCACTGGTGCGATGAGACCATTTATTTTACGTTCAGTAGCAGATGATGCGATTTTACAATTAATTTTACCTGTTCGTACGTACTAATTGAATATTCCGCAATATGGTTTATTAAGATAGTCACCTTCCAGTGACTGTCTTTTTTTACTTCTCACCAATTTTTAGGTATGATAGAAAGATAGACTTTATTTTCGAGGAGGCTGAGTTACAATGAACGACTTAGTAATTGACACAGAATACATAACGCTCGGACAAGCGTTGAAAATGACCAATACAATTAGTTCTGGTGGTATGGCAAAATGGTTTTTAAGTGAGCATGAGGTATTTGTAAACGGAGAAAAAGAAGATCGTAGAGGAAGAAAGTTACGTCACGGAGATCTTGTAAATATTCCAGGTGCAGGACGTTTCCGTATCATAGATGCATTTATTCAAAACGAGGAAATGTAATTCATGAATATCGAACGCCTGCAGCTAAAAAACTATCGTAATTATGAATCGCTCTCACTGGATTTTTCATCCAAAACAAATGTTTTTATTGGCGAAAATGCACAAGGTAAAACAAATGTTATGGAGTCAATTTATGTTTTAGCGATGGCAAAATCCCATCGGACGTCGAATGATAAAGAATTAATACGTTGGGAAGCCGATTATGGTAAAATAGAAGGTGTAATTGAAAAGCGTTATGGTCGTGTTCCGATCGAGTTAACGATTTCAAAAAAAGGTAAAAAGGGCAAGATTAATCATCTTGAACAAACTAAGTTGAGTAATTATATTGGGCAAATGAATGTTGTCATGTTTGCTCCTGAAGACTTAAATGTTGTAAAAGGGAGCCCCCAAATTCGAAGACGCTTTATCGATATGGAGATAGGGCAGATTTCACCGATTTATTTACACGATTTACTAACATTCCAAAAAGTTTTAAAACAGCGCAATCATTTATTAAAAAGTAATCAAGGAAAAGCATCATTAGCAAAAGATATGATGTTTGATATTTATACGGAGCAATACATCCAAGCTGCTGTTCAAATTATTCGTAAAAGATTTCAATTTATGGAGCTCTTACAAGAATGGGCAGAACCAATTCATTTCGGTATTTCTCGTGGTTTAGAAAAACTAGTTATTAAGTATCGTCCTGTAGCAGGAATGGAAGCTAGTTGGACTGCTGAAGAAATGGCCAAATACTTGGAAAAAAAACTCGCTGAAGTAAAGCAACGAGAAATTGACCGTGGCGTTACCCTAGTTGGTCCACATCGTGATGATTTACAATTCTTTGTCAATGATTATGATGTTCAAACTTATGGCTCTCAAGGTCAACAACGGACAACGGCATTATCTTTAAAGCTTGCAGAAATTGAATTAATTAAGCAAGAAACAAAAGAAACGCCAATTTTACTACTTGATGATGTTTTATCAGAATTAGATGATTATCGTCAATCACATTTATTAAATACAATTCAAGGTGAGGTCCAAACATTTGTGACAACAACAAGTGTGGATGGGATTCATCATGACACGATTAAACAAGCCAATTTATTTTCTGTACAACAAGGAAGTATTGAATAGCAAGATGTGAAGCTTTAATAAAAGTGAGCGTTTAAAAAATAAAAGTATTACACTTTTATAAAGAGAAGCATACTGAAGTTATGAAAGAGTAGGTGAACTATAGTGACTTTAGAAGAACATAAAGTCCATCAGTCATATGATGCGGATCAAATTCAAGTATTAGAAGGCTTAGAGGCGGTTCGTAAACGTCCTGGGATGTATATTGGTGCAACAAGTTCAAAAGGCTTACATCATCTTGTATGGGAAATCGTCGATAACAGTATCGATGAAGCATTAGCAGGCTATTGTACGGACATCTCAGTCACAATTGAGCAAGATAATTGGATTCGTGTAGAGGATAATGGCCGAGGAATTCCAGTTGATATTCAGGAAAAAATGGGTATGTCTGCTGTTGAAGTCATTATGACTGTTTTACACGCCGGAGGAAAATTTGGCGGTGGTGGCTACAAAGTGTCAGGTGGCTTACATGGCGTAGGTGCTTCAGTGGTAAACGCATTATCGAGCGAAACAATTGTACAAGTACAACGTGATGGCAAAGTTCATGAAATTAAATTTGAACGTGGTCATACAGTTCAAAAACTAAAAGTCGTTGGTGAGACTGAATCCAACGGTACAACCACGCGTTTCAAAGCGGATGAAGAAATCTTCAAAGAAACAACAGAATATGAATACGATATTTTAGCAACGCGTATCCGAGAATTAGCTTACTTAAACCGTGGAATTCGTATTGCAATCGCAGATGAACGCACAGGAAAAGAACGTTCTGAAACATTCCATTTTGAAGGCGGAATTCGAGAATACGTTGAACATTTAAATAGCAATAAAGAACCAATTCATAACCCAATTGATGTGTTTGGTGAAAAAGAAGGTATTACGGTAGAAATCGCAATGCAATATAATTCTGGTTTTAACTCAACAATTATGTCTTTTGCCAACAACATTAATACGTATGAAGGCGGTACACATGAATCAGGTTTTAAAACGGCATTAACACGTGTTATTAATGACTATGCCCGCAAAGCAAACATAATAAAAGAAGCAGATACAAATTTAACGGGTGAAGATGTACGTGAAGGATTAACAGCAATTGTTTCTATCAAACATCCAGATCCACAATTTGAAGGGCAAACGAAGACAAAGCTAGGTAACTCAGAAGTAAGTCAAATTACAAACGCGTTATTCTCTGAAGGCTTTGAACGTTTCTTGCTAGAAAACCCTACAATTTCCCGTCAAATTATTGAAAAGGGAACGATGGCAGCCCGTGCACGCGTTGCTGCCAAGAAAGCGCGTGAATTTACACGTCGAAAATCGGCTCTTGAAGTATCAAGCTTACCTGGTAAATTAGCGGATTGTTCATCTACGAACCCTGCTGAATCAGAAATTTATATTGTAGAGGGTGACTCTGCCGGTGGTTCTGCTAAATCAGGACGTGACCGACATTTCCAAGCAATTTTACCGTTGCGAGGGAAAATTTTAAACGTTGAAAAAGCACGTTTAGACCGTATTTTATCGAATGCCGAAATACGTGCAATGATTACTGCTTTCGGTACAGGTATTGGTGAGGAGTTCAATTTAGAAAAAGCGAGATATCATAAAATCATTATTATGACTGATGCCGATGTAGATGGCGCGCATATTCGTGTTTTATTATTAACGTTCTTCTTCCGCTTCATGCGACCGTTAATCGAAGCTGGCTATGTGTATGCAGCTAAACCGCCACTATACCAAGTGAAACAAAGTAAGCATGTAGAATACTGTTATTCAGATAGTGAATTAGAAGAAATTTTAGAGCGTCTACCTAAATTACCAAAGCCAATTGTACAGCGTTATAAAGGTTTAGGTGAGATGGACGCAACGCAATTATGGGATACAACAATGGATCCAGACCAACGTACATTAATTCGAGTAGAACTGGATGATGCCATTGAAGCCGATCGAATCTTTGATCACTTAATGGGTGATGAAGTAGGTCCCCGTCGTGATTTCATCGAGGAAAATGCGGTATATGTGCAAGACTTGGACGTTTAAGAGTTAACGTAATTGGAAGGAGGTCCTTATTTTGTCGGACATTCAACATGGACATATTGAATCGAGAAATATTACAACTGAAATCAAATCATCCTTTTTAAGCTATGCGATGAGTGTTATCGTTTCGCGTGCTTTACCAGATGTTCGTGATGGACTAAAACCAGTACACCGTCGTATTTTATATGGGATGCAGGAATTAGGAAATACAGCAGATAAACCTTACAAAAAGAGTGCCCGTATTGTTGGAGATGTAATGGGGAAATTCCATCCACATGGTGACTCTTCTATTTATGATGCGATGGTGCGTATGGCACAAGATTTCAGTTATCGTTATATGCTTGTAGACGGCCATGGGAACTTTGGTTCGATTGATGGTGACGGTGCAGCAGCGATGCGTTATACCGAGTCACGTATGTCAAAAATTGCGATGGAAATGTTACGCGATATCAACAAAGATACGATCGACTTTGAACCAAACTATGATGGTAGTGAAAGTGAGCCAAAAGTTTTACCAGCACGTTACCCAAACTTACTTGTTAATGGAGCGACTGGTATTGCTGTTGGTATGGCGACAAATATTCCACCACATAATTTAGGCGAAACAATTGACGGTGTTTTGGCTATTGCGAATAACCCAGCCATTACGACAGAAGAGTTAATGGAAATTATCCCTGGTCCAGATTTCCCAACAGGGGGGATTATTTTAGGACGCAGTGGTATTCGTCGTGCTTATGAAACAGGGCGCGGCTCTATTACAATTCGTGCTAAGGTTGAAATCGAACAAACTTCTAATAAAGAGACAATTTTAGTAAACGAACTTCCTTATCAAGTGAATAAGGCCAAACTAATTGAAAAAATTGCTGAGCTAGTACGTGATAAAAAGATCGATGGCATTACGCACTTACGGGATGAATCAGACCGTAATGGGATGCGTATTGTCATCGAAATACGCCGTGATGCAAATGCAAATGTTGTATTAAATAATTTGTATAAGCAAACAGCAATGCAATCTAGTTTTGGTGTGAATATGCTTGCGCTTGTCGATGGACAGCCACAAGTATTAGGCTTAAAAGATGTGCTTTACCATTACTTAGAGCATCAAAAAGTAGTTATCAAACGTCGTACAGCATATGAACTCCGAAAAGCAGAAGAGCGTGCTCATATTTTAGAAGGTTTACGTATTGCTTTAGATCATATTGATGAAATTATTGCAATTATTCGTGGCTCTCGAAATGGTGAAGAAGCAAGACCTCAATTAATGGAGCGATTTAATTTATCTGAGCGCCAAGCGCAAGCTATTTTAGATATGCGCCTTGTTCGTTTAAGTGGATTAGAACGTGAAAAGATTGAAGCAGAATATCAAGAACTTCAAATATTAATTGGCGAATTAAAAGCCATTTTAGCTGATGAAGAAAAAGTTTTAGAAATTATTCGTACAGAAATTGCTGAAGTAAAAGAGCGATTTAATGACAACCGTCGTACAGAAATTACTGCGGGTGGATTAGAAATGATTGAGGACGAGGATTTAATTCCACGTGAAAACTCAGTTATTACATTAACGCATAATGGCTATATTAAACGTCTAGCTGCGAATACATATCGTTCGCAAAAACGTGGTGGTCGTGGTGTACAAGGAATGGGTACAAACGAAGATGATTTCGTAGAGCACTTATTATTCACTTCAACACATGACACAATTTTATTCTTCACATCAAAAGGGAAAGTGTTCCGTGCAAAGGGATATGAAATTCCAGAGTACGGCCGCCAAGCAAAAGGTTTACCAATTGTAAACTTACTTAATATTGATAAAGAAGAAAAAGTAACGGCAATGATTCGTGTTGCTGAGTTTAAAGAAGATGCATACTTTATCTTTACGACGAAAACAGGTGTTACAAAACGTACACCAGTTATTCAATTTGCTAATATCCGCACAAATGGGTTAATTGCGATTACATTACGCGATGATGACGATTTAATTTCTGTGCATTTAACAGATGGTACGAAGGAAATTATTATCGGTACAAGTGATGGGATGTTAGTTCGTTTTAAAGAAGAGGACATTCGTTCAATGGGACGTACAGCAGCTGGCGTACGTGGTATTAAGCTGCGTGAAGGTGATCACGTTGTTGGCATGGAAATTTTAGAACCAGAGCAGGAAATTTTAGTCGTAACAGAAAAAGGTTACGGTAAACGTACACCTGAAGCCGAATATCGCTTACAAAGTCGTGGCGGCTTAGGTTTAAAAACGATGCAAATTACCGAGAAAAACGGTAAGATGTGTGCTGTTAAAGCTGTTGATGGAACAGAGGATATTATGTTAATTACGATTAATGGTATGTTGATTCGTATGGATGTTAAAGATATTTCTGTTATTGGCCGTAGTACACAAGGTGTTCGTTTAATTCGTCTGGCAGAGGAAGAATACGTTGCTACTGTAGCACGTGTTAAGAAAGACGATGATACATCAGAAATTGATGAAGAAGAAGAAGAAGAAGTAGAAGTAGATTCTGAATAAGTTTTTTGAAAAGAGCTGCACATTTTGTGTGGCTCCTTTTAATTTCCGTTTAAATCAAGTGAATTATGAACAATAAAACTTTAAAAGTATCTTCTCAATAGTTAAATTGTTCGATACAATAGGAATAAATTACTTAAATTAGGGGTGTGTGACATTGGAAACGACAGTTATGAGGGTTGAAGAGTTACGATTAGGGAAAATTGTAGCTGAAGATATTTTTGCCAATACACAATATCCAATTATTTATAAAAATGCAAAAATCAATCATGAACATTTCCGCCTTTTTGAGATGTTTAATTTAAATGAGATTTTAATATATAAAGAAAAAGAACTAGAAGTACTAACTGAAGAACAATCAGAAGTTGAGTCAACGATCATTACATTGCCGAAGTATACAAGTTTCGAAACTTATTATTATGATGCAATTGCTCAAATAAAAAAGGAATTTGGAAATTGGCAAGCGGGTGCAAAAATCGATCTTACAAAAGTTCGAGGAATGATTATCCCCCTAATTGAAAAGGTATTAGAAGATCGATCATATATATTCGATTTAAATACTTATTCTAATGCCAAAGATTATTTATTTCATCACTGTATTGCGACAGGACTAATTGCTTCAATTATTTCAAAAAAATTGGGGCATGATCGCGGTACAATTATTCAAGTAGCTATTGCGGGAATGTTGGCAGATAGTGGTATGGCTAAGGTAGCACCTCGTATTCGTGATAAGCAAAGTGCATTAACAGAAATTGAATTTGCCGAAGTAAAAAAACACCCTTACTATAGTTATTTACTTGTCAAGGATCTACCATCCATTAAAGAAGTTATGAAAGTAGCAATATATCAGCATCATGAGCGATTAAATGGAAGTGGTTATCCAAAGGGTGAAAAGATGAGTGCAATTACAACCTTTGGCCAAATTATTGCAGTTGCAGATGTATTCCACGCAATGACAAGTGAACGATTATATCGTTTAAAGCAGTCTCCCTTTAAAGTAATCGAAATGATTAAGGAAGAGGAGTTCGGGAAATTTGATGTTCAGGTTGTCCAAGCACTCGTTGATCTTGTTGTGGATTTACCAATTGGTACAAAAATTGAATTATCAAATTTAGAGCTAGGTGAAGTAATGTTCATCAACAAATATGCACCAACGCGTCCACTTGTTAGATTAATAAACTCCGGTGAGATTATTGATTTAGCAACAAATCGTAACTTTTATATTTCACGAGTAATTACAAAATAATATTAAAGTCATATTTGCTATGTACTATTATAAGTAAGAAATAAATAATTGCTAGGATATAAAAAAGAACATCTCCTCAATTAATTTTAATTAGGGAGATGTTTATGATTTTTGTGACGACCTTTGTTGCCAAATAAAAGCTAGAGAATTATGTAGTTGTTATTTCTATTTTTTTCTGTTGACGTAAATGATATTGTTTGATATTATATAAAAAGTCATTTAAATAAATACATATTGATTTGGAAGATAATAAATAGTTATTGACAAGTTGAAAAGTATTTGTTAATATATTTAAAGTCGCTATCGAGAGATGACGAAAACAACTTTTAAAAAGTTGTTGACACTACACAAAGAATTGTGTTAAGATATTAAAGTTGTCATTTCGATAACAATATGAACCTTGAAAACTGAACAAGCAAACGTTAATGATTTAAACGTTTAAGTGATGAACTTAAACAAATTATAGACATCAACTTTATGTTGATACGCTAGCAAAGCAAATGAGCTTTCAAACTAACTATTATGGAGAGTTTGATCCTGGCTCAGGACGAACGCTGGCGGCG
>NZ_JBNNMF010000011.1:0-151886 GCF_050272495.1 Solibacillus cecembensis
AAAGACGCTATTTTGTTCGAATCGAACAAAATAGCGTCTTTTTTAATTTACGTTCGCCAATGGGATATAAAAAACGCAAGTTTTTCAGTGCCCTCATATAAGTGGGGGATGAATGCCGAGAGTGACCTAATTACAGTGTGGGTTTAAACTCGGCTGAATCAAGTTAAAGCTCCCGGCGGATGTCACAGATTTTTAGGGGAGTTTTCGAGCAAGCTCGAAAAAAAACCGGACGCAATTACGCCAAGGCGTAATTGATTAAATAAGAAAAGCACATCTCGGTTTCATACGAGATGTGCTTTTAACGTTTGTAGCGAATTATTTAGCCCATTCTTTCGCTTGTGCTTCTGTACCGAAGACGAAGTGACCAGGGCGAGCTTCAATTACTTTTGCAGCAGGATCGTGTTCTGTATGTTTGTATGGAATGCGTACACGATTGCGCTCATACTCAGGGTTTGGTTGAGGAACCGCTGATAGTAATGATTTTGTATAAGGGTGGATTGGATTATTGTAAATCTCATCCGCTGAGCCAAGTTCTAAAATCTTTCCGCGATACATTACGGCAATACGGTCAGAAATGTATTTAACCATTGATAAATCATGGGCAATAAATAAATACGTTAAGCCACGCTCTTTTTGAAGTTGCTTCAATAAGTTAACAACTTGCGCTTGAATCGAAACGTCCAGTGCTGAAATCGGTTCGTCCGCAATGATGAAACTAGGGTCTAAGCTAAGGGCACGGGCAATGCCGATACGCTGACGTTGACCACCAGAAAATTCATGTGCATAACGGTATGCATGCTCACGTGTTAAACCTACTGATTCAAGTAATGAACCAACTTTTTCACGACGCTCTGCTTTATTTTTATAAAGACCATGAATATCAAAAGCTTCTGCAATAAGTTCACCAGCAGTCATACGTGGGTTTAACGATGCATATGGATCTTGGAAAATCATTTGCATTTCACGGTTAAACTGCATTAAATCTTTACGTGATTTGAGCTCTGAAATATTGCGACCTTTGAACGTAATTTGCCCTTCCGTAATGTCATAAAGGCGGATAATAGAGCGACCAGTTGTTGATTTACCACAGCCAGACTCTCCAACTAATCCTAAAGTTTCCCCTTCATAAACATCAAAGCTAATACCATCAATTGCTTTAATCGGATCTTTTGCTGTACCGAAATGTTGTTTTAAGCCTTGTACTTCTAAAATTTTATTTGCCATTTGCTTTGCCCTCCAGTTCATAGCCTTTGATGCGGCGTGCTATTGCATCAGGGAGTGGCATTTTTGGTGCATCCGGGTGTAAAAGCCATGTTTTCGCAGAGTGTGTATCCGATATTTTAAACATTGGCGGTTCCATTTCAAAGTCAATTTTCATTGCCTGCTCATTACGAGGGGCAAATGCATCGCCTTTTGGTGGATCGATTAAGTTTGGTGGTGAGCCTGGAATTGCACGTAATAGCTCATCTGAACTATTGTTTAAATCTGGCATTGAACCAAGTAAACCCCAAGTATAAGGGTGTTGAGGATTGTAGAAAATATCTTCTACTGTGCCATACTCTACAATTTGTCCAGCGTACATGACGGCAACGCGGTCTGCGATATTCGCCACAACACCTAAATCATGGGTAATGAAAATAATCGAAGTGTTTGACTTCTTTTGGATTTCTTTCATTAACTCTAAAATTTGAGCTTGAATCGTTACGTCCAAAGCAGTAGTCGGCTCGTCTGCAATTAATAGCTTCGGATCAGCAGCAAGGGCAATTGCGATAACAATACGTTGACGCATCCCACCAGATAATTCATGTGGGTATGCGCGGTAACGCTTCTCTGGGAAAGGGATACCTACTTGGTCTAGCAATTCAATTGCACGTACTTTTGCCGCGTCGCGTGAATTCACTTTTTTATGCTTTAATAACACTTCCGTAATTTGCTTACCGATACGCATTGTTGGGTTTAAAGCAGTCATCGGATCTTGGAAAATCATCGCGATATCATTTCCGCGGACCGACATCATTTCTTTTTCTGTTAAAGGGATAATGTCTTTGCCATTGAAATTAATTTGTCCACCTGCATAAATACCAGGTGGCTGTGGAATTAACTTCATTAAAGCGTTACTCGTTACCGATTTACCAGAACCAGATTCTCCAACGATGGCTAAAGTTTCCCCTTCAAACAACTCGAAACTTACACCTCGTACGGCTTGGACTACACCAGCGTACGTTTTGAAATTAATACGTAAGTCTTTTACTTCTAATACTTTTTTCTTCATCGTACACTCTCCTTATTTACGTAATTTCGGATCAAGTGCGTCACGGAGCCCGTCTCCAACTGCATTAAACGCAAAGATTGTTACTGAGATTAATATGGCAGGGAACAGTAATCGCCACGGAGCAGATGTTAAAGCCTTGAAACCTTCAGAGGCCATTGTACCCCAGCTGGCTAAAGGAGCTTGAACGCCTAAACCTAAATAACTTAGGAAACTTTCTGTGAAAATTGCACTTGGAATTGTCATTGTCATTGTTACTAAAATCGCACCCATCGCATTCGGAACCAGGTGGCGCTTAATAATATGCCAATTGTTTGCACCTAACGTACGAGCAGCTAATACGTACTCTTGGTTTTTAATTTTTAGCACTTCACTTCGAACGATACGCGCCATATTCACCCAACCGGTAATTGACAGGGCAATAATCATTGGCACTAAACCAGGTTCCATAACTACAAGTAAAATAATAACAACAAGTAAATAAGGAATGGCAGTTAACACGTCAGCGATACGCATCATTATGTTGTCGACACGTCCACCTGCAAGACCAGCAATACTCCCCCATAATACACCGATAATTAAATCGATGATCGCAGCAGTAATACCGATAAATAGTGAAATTCGAGCGCCTTCCCATGCACGAACAAATATGTCACGAGCAAGGTCATCTGTACCAAACCAGTGTGTAGCAGATGGTGCACTATTATATAATCCTACACTTTCTTCATAGTTGTAAGATGAAAATACTGGAGCAAAAGCCGCCATTAATGCAATGAAGATTAATATGATTGAGCCAACAATCGCCAGTTTATTATGAGAGAAGCGATAAAATACTTCCTTCCAAAAGGACACTTGTTTTTTTGCAAGTGCATCAGTTTCCTGCGATTGATTTCCGACCACTTCAAACATTTCAGGTGCAATTTTTGGAATTTGCTTTTTGTCTAAATTCATTATTTTTTCGCTCCTTTCAATTTAATACGTGGGTCAATGACGCTATATAAAATATCTACAATTAATACAGCAAATAATAAAATAAGTGAATAGAACACAGTAGTTCCCATAATTACTGTATAGTCACGGTTCGTAATACTTGTTACGAAGTGGCGACCAAGTCCAGGAACGGCAAAGATTTGCTCGATTACGAAACTACCTGTAATAACTCCTGCAAAAAGAGGACCTAAGTATGTCACTACTGGTAAAAGTGCATTACGCAGTGTATGTTTGAACACAACTGTCCATTTGCCAAGACCTTTTGCACGAGCTAGTTTCACGTACTCACTATTGTTCTGTTCTAACATGCTTGAACGCGTTAATTTGGCGATGAAGCCTGCGTGTGTAATGGCAATCGCAAACGACGGTAAAATCGTATAAGCGAAACCTTTCCAACCGCTTACCGGGAACATTCCTAACTTGAAAGATAAATAATATTGGAGCAATCCAGCCAAAATAAATGACGGAACCGAAATCCCTAAAACGGCAAAAATCGTAGCCGCATAGTCTGCAAATTTGTTGTGGTACAGGGCGGAAATGACACCTAGTAAAATCCCAAGGCCAATTGCCAAAATCATTGCTTGAAGACCTAAAGCAAGAGATACAGGGAAACCTTCAGCAATGATGTCATTTGTTGATCGTCCTGTGTACTTCATCGATTCACCAAAATCAAAAGTAATCGTATCAACTAAATAATCTTTATATTGGATATACCAAGGATTATCTAGTCCATATTTTGCGTTTAGTTGTTCTTCAATTGCAGGTGGTAGGTCTCGTTCACTCGCGAATGGACTACCTGGTGCAAGCTGCATTAAGAAGAATGTCGCTGTAATAATTAAATACATTGCTAAAACGATATAAAGTAATCGTTTAATAATAAATTTTACCAATGTCCTTACCTCCTTTATTAATTACATCTCGGCTTTTTTAGCCAAAGTTGCTACTATATTAATGGTAGAAAACCCCTACAGAAATTAAGTTATACTATTTTGAAAATTCTTATATAGCAGGAAAGGCTGCTCGAAACAAATGATTGTTTCAGCAGCCTTCCTACTTGAAAAAGACAAGCATCTCATGTATTTACATGAGTTATTTTATGAGGTTTACAAGATGTTATTTCTTGTCCTCTTCAACGTTTTGAATGTCAACGTATTTAAGATTGATGCTACCTAATGCATTAGGAGCCATATTTTTAACTTTATCCGCAACAACATTTAAGTTTGTTTGGAAGTAGATAGGAGCTACTGGCATTTCTTCCATAAAAATAGCTTCAGCTTCTAGTAATTTTTCTAAACGTTTAGCAGAATCTGTTTCTGTAGTAGATTCTTTAAGTAACTTCGTATACTCTGGATTGCTCCAGCCAGTTTGGTTATTGCCATTTTCTGCACTGCTGTACATTTCTAAGAATGAGTAAGCATCGTTGTAGTCAGCAGACCAACCCATACGACCAACTTGGAAATCGCCATTGTTGATTTTGTCTAAATATACTTGCCATTCAGCATTATCAAGCTTAATTTTGATACCTAAGTTCTTCGTCCAACCTTGTTGGATGAATTGTGCAATTGCTGAGTGTGATTCAGAAGTGTTATAAGAAACTTTAATTTCTAAATCAGCAGCGCTTGCAAGACCTAATTCTTTAAGACCCGCATCTAAATATTTTTTAGCTTCATCGTAGTTTGCATCTTGGAAGTAACCTTCATCATTGCCGAAACCTGCAACCGAGTTTGGAACTACACCAAGTGCTGGCTCTTGCTCACCTTTAGTAATGTTTTCCACTAAACCTTTACGGTCGATTGATAAAGATAACGCTTTACGAATATTTTCGTTTTGCATTACATTATCTTTCGTATTGAATTTATACCAGTAAACACCTGATAAATCAGATACGTTTAATTTATCTTCAGATTTTAAGCGTTCGATTGAATCAAGAGAGATTCCGCCGAATGGTGCGCCTAAGAAGTCAATTTCTTCATTATCAAACATTGTCATTTGTGTCGTTTCAGACTCAACCATTGCAACGTTTACTGTTTCGATTTCTACATTTTTAGCATCCCAATACGTATCGCGTTTTTCTAATACGATTTCGCTTGAGTGTTTCCAAGATGCTAAGTTGTATGCACCATTTGATACATAAGAATCTGCTTCTGTGAACCAATTTGGATTCGCTTCAGCTGTTGCTTTGTGGATTGGGAAGAAAGTTTTGAAAGCTGTTAACTCTAAGAAATAAGGAGTAGGCGCTTCTAAAGTAACTTCAAGCGTTTTTTCATCGATCGCTTTAACCCCAACTTCTTCAGCAGTACCTAATCCGTTATTATAGTTTTCTGCACCTTTAATTGCATAAAGGATTGATGCATATTCAGAAGCGTTTTCTGGATTTAAACCCCATAACCATGCAAAGGCAAAGTCTTCAGCAGTTACTTGCTCCCCATTTGACCACTGCGCATCACGCAACGTAAATGTGTAAGTAAGTAGGTCATCAGAAACTTTATAGTCTTCGGCAGCTGCTAAAATCGGTTCGCCATTCACAGTTGTTGTTAAACCTTCAAATGCGTTTTCGATAATTACTCCAGAAGTTGTATCTGTTGCTAACTGTGGATGTAATTTAGGTGGTTCAGATGTAATTAATACATTTAAATCTTTTGAAACTTCACCTGATGCATTTTTGTCTGTGTCTTTTGTACCTTCATCGCTGCCACATGCTGCTAAAAATGCAGATAGAGAAAGAGCCATTGCTGGTAATACCACTTTGTTATACTTCATTAAATAGTCCCCCTAGAAAATCATGTAAATTAAATTTTCTGATAATATTTTGGTGCGTTAATTCAATATAGCAAAATATTATTTAAAAAAAAAGACTATTTAGCAAAAAAAGTGTGAAATCGAATAAGTCTAATAATTAAGAATAATCTAAGATTTTCACTATATTTTAAAAATAGTTTTCATATATACTATTCACACCTCAAATTACTTAGAAATCAAGAGAAAAATGCTAAATAAGGATTTATATTATGAATATTCATAATATTTAAATCTGTCACAAAATAGACACATTTTATCTGGAATCATCAAATATTCAAACTTTTGTGATTCTAGATAAAATGATGATTCGGCATAATTAATCTTCCATTTTTCCATTAAAAGCGTCAAAATAGATTTATACGTATAAGGAGGGAATTGAAATGAAAACAGAACAGCAATACTTTGAAGAAAGCAAAGACATGAAAAGTTACATGGAAGATATGTCGCAGCTAAAAGAGCCAAGTTTTACTATATATGAAGGCTTTGAAGTGCAACTGGAAGATCCGTTTATCGAACAATTAAAAAATGCCAACATTCATATTTTAGCAATCACTGAAGATTGGTGTGGCGATGCGATGCTAAACAATCCAGTTATTCGAAAAGTTGCAGAAGCTGCTAATGTTGAAATTCGCACAGCATTGCGTGATGCCGATACCGATTTAATCGATCGCTATTTAACAAATGGTGGACGAGCGATCCCGATTTATGTTCTATTAAATGAAGCGGGAGAAGTAGTTGGACAATGGGGACCGCGTGCACCACAATTACAGCAATTCGTTATGGAAAGTCGCGCAGAGCTACCAGATAAAGAAGACCCTAATTTTGAAGAAGCACAAAAAGCGATGTATGGAAACTTCCGTACACAATATACAGAAAATCCTCAAATGTGGGTTTATGTATATGAAGATTTTAAAAAGACCGTAGCAGCAATCTTATAAAAATAGAACGTATGAATGGAGGTTCCTACTATATTATAATAGTAGGAACTTATTTGTGATTAGAACGTATAATTAAAAAGAATGAAACTACAATAACAAGCAGCAGTTGCAATTTTGAAACATTCAACAGTATACTTTTAACAGGTTGGAAAAGTGTACTAAGATGAAAAATATTAAATCAGGATGCGATAATAATGAAACGAGCGAGAATTATTTATAATCCATCTTCTGGTCGCGAAATCTTTAAAAAACATTTACCAGAAGTATTAGAAAAACTAGAAATAGCAGGGTATGAAACATCATGCCATGCAACAACAGGTGCGGGAGATGCAACGAAAGCAGCAATGGAAGCAGTAAGTCGTGAGTTCGATATTGTCATTGCTGTTGGTGGTGATGGGACATTAAATGAAGTGGTTGCAGGAGTCAGTCAATGCGAAAAACGACCGAAACTTGGATTAATTCCAATGGGAACGACGAATGATTTTGCACGAGCTGTCCATATTCCACGTAAAATTGATGAAGCAGTAGACATTATACTTGCTGGTGAAACAATTCCAGTTGATGTGGGAATATTAAATGGTGAACGTTATTTCATTAATATTGCCGCTGGAGGAAGGATTACTGAGCTGACATACGAAGTGCCAAGTAAAATGAAAACAATGCTAGGGCAGTTAGCTTATTATTTAAAAGGGATTGAAATGATTCCTTCCATTAAAGCAACGCATATGAAAATTGAAATGGACGACGAAGTGTATGATGGCAATGCCATGATGTTCCTATGTGGATTAACGAACTCTGTAGGTGGCTTTGAAAAAATTGCTCCAGATGCATCGATTAATGACGGATTATTTACGGTCATGATTTTAAAGGAATGTAATATTGCTGACTTTATTCGAATTGCGTCACTTGCTTTACGTGGCGAGCATTTGAATGATGAACGCGTGATTTATCGTAAAGCGAGCCGTGTCAAAGTGACTTCTGATGAAGAGGTGCACTTAAATTTAGACGGTGAGTACGGAGGGGATGTTCCGGCGGTATTCCAAAATTTAAAGCGCCATATTGAAGTATTTGTACCAATCAATGAAATTCGTGAAGAAGATAGAATCTAATACGCTAATCAATTAGAGCTTGTGAGGACATAATGTCTTTACAGGCTTTTTTTCTGTACATGAATATTGCTGAAATTATGCGTTCGAAATGTTATGGGATGGGTATAGTAAAGGAATGAGTACTTTTTTTTTGGAGTAGAGGCGGATGTTACAAATTATGAAATGAATTTGATTAATGAAAGGAGATAATAAAGTGATCAATGATTCTGCGGTATTTTGGAGTCGTATTTTAACAGAAGTTACGCTATCATTTCATATTATTTACGCGACGATTGGCGTTGGTGTTCCAATTTTAATTATGATTGCTCAATGGATTGGGATTAAAAATAATGATGAACACTATATTTTAATGGCGAGACGTTGGGCGAGAGGTTTTGTAATTACCGTTGCGGTTGGCGTCGTGACAGGTACTGTAATCGGTCTACAATTATCGTTATTATGGCCGAACTTTATGCAAGTGGCAGGTCAATTAATTGCGTTGCCACTGTTCATGGAAACATTTGCGTTCTTTTTTGAGGCGATATTTTTAGGTATTTATTTATACACATGGGATCGTTTTGAAAATCAAAAAAAACATATGTTATTACTTATTCCAGTAGCAATCGGGGCATCGATGTCTGCAGTATTTATTACCGTGTTAAATGCGTTTATGAATGCACCACAAGGTTTCGATATTGTAGATGGACAGCTCATCAATATTCAGCCACTTGTCGCAATGTTCAACCCAGCTATGCCAACGAAAGTAGCGCATGTATTACTGACTGCGTATATGACTTGTGCATTTTTACTAGCATCCATTGCAGCATACCGTTTATTGCGCGGCTCAAAGCATGAATATCATAAGAAATCACTTTATTTACTGATGAAATTAGGCTTTATATTTGCGGTTGCTACGGCAATTGTCGGTGACTTTTCGGGGAAATATTTAGCGGAGTACCAGCCAGAGAAGCTGGCGGCAGCAGAATGGCATTTTGAAACGACACCGAATGCACCGCTTGTATTGCTCGGTGTACTGGATGATGGTGAAGTGAAATATGCATTGAAAATTCCATATGCTTTAAGTATTTTGGCACATAATAATCCAACAGCAGAGGTGATTGGACTCGATCAGTTCCCCGTAGACGAACATCCGCCATACTATATTCATTATTTATTTGATAGCATGGTGATGATTGGGATGTTTATGGTGGCACTTTCTCTCGTCTATTTACTTGCATTATGGCGCGGCTGGGCGTTTATCCAAACGAAATGGTTCAGGTGGATTGTTGTCGCGGGAGGACCATTATCAGTCATTGCCATTGAATTAGGGTGGTGGCTAGCTGAGGTAGGAAGACAACCTTGGTTATTGCGAGGGATTATGCGAACAGAACAGGGTGCAACAACGAGTGAATATGTCGACCTCATGTTAATTTTGTTCTCGGGACTTTATTTTATCTTAGCCATTGGTAGTATTCTCGCATTGAAACGCATGTTTAAAAACAATCCAATTGAAAATGAAATAGCGAAAAGGAAAGAGAGGGACTTCGTATGAGTTTAGAGCTTATTGGAATTTGTGTACTGTGGGCTTTTCTTTTCGGCTACGTTATTATCGCTTCCATTGACTTTGGTGCTGGATTTTATAATGCATATAGTGTGTTAACGAATCGCTCGGATATTTTAAGTGATGTCATTAAACGTTATTTATCACCTGTGTGGGAAGTAACGAACGTCTTTCTCGTATTTTTCTTTGTTGGGATGGTCGGTTTTTTTCCGCAAACTGCCTTTTATTATGGCACGATTTTACTTGTGCCAGTCAGTATTTCATTAATCCTGTTATCCATTCGCGGTGCCTATTATGCGTTTGAATCGTATGGAATGGCGGGGCAAAAAGGTTATGCCACAGCTTATGGGTTAGCTGGATTATTAATACCTGCTTCATTTTCGGTCGTATTCACCATTTCTGAGGGCGGATTTGTGGAAATGGTCAACAACTATCCCCAGTTGAATTATAAGGCGTTATTTACGAGTCCGTTAACGTGGAGTATTGTCGTTTTAAGTATTGTTGCTGTGCTTTATATTTCAGCGGTGTTTTTAACATGGTATGCGCACAAAGCAAGGGATCATAAAGCTTCGAATTTAATGCGCAAATTTGCATTAATTTGGTCGGCACCACTTGCAATTTCCGCGGTTGGAATTATTATTGAGTTTCGCGGGCATAATCCATTCCGCTTTGAAAAAATGGTTAGTGTATGGTGGTTATTTGCGATTTCGGCTATTCTCTTTTTTGTTACGACATGGTTATTATGGATGAAGAGAAACTACGGTATGATGGTCATTTTACTATTTAGCCAATTTGCGTTAGCCTTCTTTGCATACGGTATCTCACATTACCCGTATTTATTGTATCCGTATTTGACGATTCATGATAGCTTCACGAATAAAGAAATGGCGATTGCATTAATTATCGTGTTTATATTGGGCGCGGCTCTATTAATTCCGTCACTCATTTTATTATTCAAACTGTTTGTATTTAATAAAGACTATGTTCGAGGAATCCATGATGAGCATGTATAGGAGGGAGCAACATTGAGCGAATTTCTAATTTTTGTCGCACCATTTATCGTCGTCATACTCGCATTATTTATTGCATTTTATACAGCACCGAAAGATAAATTAAGTAACAAACAATAACGAGCGCCTCCCTTCACGCATAAACAAGTGTGAAAGGGAGGTTTTTTACTATTCGTAAATGCGGGTTAAGCGTGCAAAAGGTCGTTCACATGGTACAATAAAAGAATTGAAAAACGAGAGGACGAATATGAAATGACTGCACCAATTAATAAAAATGACCGTACGACAGTTTATATAGAAGATTTAACACATGATGGCAATGGTGTCGCAAAAATAAATGGCTACCCGCTCTTCATTCAAGGGGCACTACCTGGTGAAACGATGGAAGTACATGTAGTAAAAACATTGAAAAATTATGGCTTTGCTAAAATTATAGACATTACTGAAAAATCACCGGACCGAGTAGATGCACCATGTGAATATTTCGCACAATGCGGCGGCTGCCAATTACAGCATCTTTCTTATGAAGGACAATTAAAATGGAAGCAAAACATGGTTGCCAATGTAATGAAGCGTTTAGGGAAAATTGACGCACCCGTACTTCCTGTAAAAGGAATGGACGAGCCTTGGCATTATCGTAATAAATCACAAATTCCTTTTGGATTAGGCGATTCGGGACAAACAGTGGCAGGCTTCTATAAAATGAAATCTCATGCGATTGTCGATATGGAACGTTGCTTAATTCAAACAGATGAAGCCGATGTTATGATGGCTGATTTTAAAGAGAAATTAGCGACTTTAGGCATTCGACCATATGATGAGCAATCAAATCGAGGCATGCTGCGCCATGTTGTTGTACGTAAAGGACGCGCAACGGGAGAAGTGATGATTGTACTTGTCACAAAATCACGCAAATTCCCACAAGCAGAAGCAGCAATTGAAATGCTTCGCGAGCTTGTACCAAATGTTACATCGATTGTCCAAAATATTAATGGTGAAAAAACAAATGTCATTTTTGGCAATGAAACAATTACGCTTTGGGGCAAGGATACGATTGAAGATACGATTGGTAATGTGCGCTTTGAAATTTCGGCACGTTCATTCTATCAAGTAAATCCGCTCCAAACAGAGGTACTATATAAGCAAGCGCTTGACTATGCACAGCTAACAGGAAATGAACGTGTCATTGATGCGTACTGCGGTATCGGCTCTATTTCTTTATTTTTAGCGCAGCAAGCAGGGCATGTAATGGGCGTTGAAATTGTGCCACAAGCAATTGAAGATGCCAAGCGCAATGCAGAACTTAATGGCTTTACAAACACGTATTTTGAGGCCGGCCCAGCAGAAGAAGTTATCCCTCGCTGGTATAAAGAAGGAAAAGAAGCAGACGTGTTAGTAGTCGATCCACCACGTAAAGGCTGTGACGAGGCACTGCTTCAAACAATTATCGAGCAAAAACCAAAACGTGTTGTCTACGTTTCTTGTAACCCAGCAACACTAGCTCGCGACCTACGCATTTTAGAAGATGGCGGGTATAAGACGCAGGAAGTACAGCCGGTTGATATGTTCCCGCATACGACGCATTGTGAAGCTGTGGCTTGGTTGGAGTTGGTTTGATTTATTAATAGATAAAAAGTAGCTGTGTTGAAAAATCCGAATCTCATTGGATTTTTCAGTACAGCTTTTTGAATTATAGTTAACTGTAAAAATTGTATTTGCAATCCTGCAGATTATTTATTGAGATTTTGGAATCTATATGTACATTTTAATCTAGCCTATCCAGATGCCTGAATTCCATTCCTGCGCTGAAATTGAGGTTTTTGTCCCAGGAACTACTTTGACACTGTACATTTCGAAGGGTATAATTCGATTTGCTGGTACCGGAAAAACCTTTTGAGTACCAGTGGGACGGAGGCCGTATGTACATAAGAATTTTGGAAGCAGCCATTGAAGAAATAAATTTAAAGGGCTTAAAGTTTACAATGAGTGATTTGGCCCGCGCATTAGGAGTAAGTAAACGAACGCTCTATGAACATTTTTCTTCAAAGGAGGAAATTGTCGCTACAATCGTCAGTCGTATTTTGGAAGAGGTAGCAGTAAAAGAGGAGCAAATTTATCATGATACAACATTAGCTACGGTTGATAAATTAAAAGCGATATTAGCGATTATGCCTCAAAAAAGTGTTGTTGTTAATCCGAGATTTTTAGAAGAATTGAAACGATATCACCCCAAAGAATGGAAGAGAATCACAGAGTATCTTGATGACGAATGGAATTTTGTTAAGCAGGTCTTGGAAGAAGGGATAGAAAACGGAAGTATCCGTCCTATTAATGTAACGCTTTTGATCAAAATGATGAATGTTTTATTGCGTGAACTTTTAGACCACCGATTTCTACTTGCCAATCAAATTACAACAGATGAAGGTATCCAGTCATTAATTGATACGATAATGAACGGTATTGTATCAGAAAATAACAAATAAACACCTTGTTTAGAATTACGAATAAGTGTTTGAAATGGAGTTTGATGTAATGAAAACAATGAAGACCATGACAAAGGTATCGCTTGCCGTACTTTTGTTACTAATTGCAGTAGTAGGGTATCTTGCTTATTCTTATTTTAAGGTGCCAGCACAACATGAGAAAGAAGCTTTTATCAATACGAAAATTTATACTGTAGATTCCAAGCAACCATGGGCGGAAGCGATGGTAGTCGAGAGAGATAATATCATATTCGTAGGAAGTACAACCGATGCTGAGGAGTACATTGATAAAGATACGAAAGTACATAATCTAAAGGGTAAGATGATTTTACCTGGATTTATTGATTCTCACGCGCATCCTACGATAGCCGCTGCTCTATCGGATATCGTACAAGTGGATCCTAGCATGAAGAAGGCAGATGTCTTGGAGACGCTCAAAAAACATGCGGACAAAAACAAAGATTTGCCAGTAATAACAGCTATGGGATACGATTTATTAGTATTCGGAAATGATAAGCCCACTGCTGCTGATTTAGATAAAATTGATAGTGAACGTCCGATATTCATTCTCGATGAGGGAGGTCACACGGCTTGGGTCAATAGTAAAGCACTGGAGGTCGGTGGTATTAATAAAGATACACCTGACCCTATTCCGGGAGCCCACTATTTTGTAAGAGATAGTAACGGAAATCCAACGGGGTTGCTTATGGAATCCCAGGCATATAACCCTCTTTTGAGAAAACTGTCAGTGGTCACGGAGGATACTGTAGTTAGCGGGGGAGAAAGTTTATTCCCTGTAATCTCTCAACTCGGCATTACAACAGTCTATGATGCAGGGATGATGGGATTAGAAAATGAAGGGTTCGAGGGACTTAGCCAGCTTGAGAAGAAGGGCCTACTTCCGTTTCGTATCTCGGGTAGTTATATGGTACAATCGCCTACCGTTGTCCCTACTGCGGTAGAATCATTAAAGAAGCTTCAAGAGAAGTACGACTCGGAATTGGTCGATGTAAATACGATGAAGATTCATTATGATGGGACAATTGAGGGGAAAACTGCTGCAATGGAGCAACCATACAGTGATGGATCGAATGGTCATGTTCTATTCCCAGTTGATGAGTTAAAATCATTCGTAACGCAAATTGACGAAGCTGGATTCAACACCCATATACATGCCATAGGGGATAAGGCGCTGAACAATTCGCTTGAGGCTTTTGAGTATTTACAATCAAATAAAGGGAATACGCCAACAAGAAAATCTATTGGCCATGTGCAAATTTATTCAGATCAGGCGATAGAAAGATTAACTAATTTGAAAGATGTCGTAGTACAAACAACACCTATTTGGGCTACTCCGAGTGAAGGCACGCTTGATACATTGGGCGAAGAGCGATATGAAAAACAAATGCTTTTGAATAGTGTTGATCGTGCGGGCGTCCCACTAAGTTTCGGTAGTGATTTTCCAGCTAGTGCATTCTTCGCTGGTGCTAATCCGTTCAATAATATGGCAGTTGGTTTAACGAGACAAGATGTTTGGAGCGAAGATAAGGACGTATTACCTCCAGTAGAGGAGAAAATTTCGCTTGAAACGTTAATTAAAGGCTATACGATAAATGGTGCTTATCAGCTTGGGCTGGAAGAGAAAGTTGGATCCATCGAAGTTGGGAAAAAAGCAGATTTTATTGTTTTAGATGATAATTTGTTCGAATTGAATCCAGAAGAATTACTAAAGGCTAAAGTATTGAAAACCTATATGAACGGAAACCTTGTCTTTGAACGAGGACTTAAGGCGAGACTGACAGAATATATGGTGTTTTAATTAGGAACGGAGAAAGGGCTAGCGAGCTCTCTTCAGTAACAAAGTTCATGTTAGCTAGATAGACTACAATAGATATCTATACATCTTTCATAAGACAATTTATTGTTGTAGCTGTGCCGAAAATCTGATTTTTATTAGGATTTTCGGCACGGCTTTTTAAATAGTAATTGTATCTGGTGCAGGCTATTAAGTTCCTCTTCATTGATAGTAGCCGAATGTTAGATTACTGTATTTAAAATCAATTAAAGTCGTAGCCATATAAAAATACAGTAAATTTTTCTTTAGCTGCATCCATATAAATTTCCTTTTCATTTAAGCGTTTAAAGTTTTGGCTATCATAAAACCCGTAGTTACAATTAGTATCTGTATATAGATACATAGATTCTACGTCCATACTTTGCATATAAAAAGATACATCCGCTATCAAACTTTTACCAACCCCAAGCCCTCTAGATTCTTCAGATACAATAAATAATTGAATACATCCTTGAAAAGAATCCTGTTTTCCTTGGATAAGTTCTTTATAAATACCTTGAATTTTTGAAAATGCTTTAAATAATTTTTTATTCTTTTTGCTTGTGATCATTATTTTGAATAATGTAGAGACCATGATTAAAAGGCTACGAGATTTAGGAAGGCGAATCTTATCCTTTTTTGCACTACCTAAAATAATACCGATGACCTTGTTATCTTTTACAGCAACTTTACTAAAGGAACTATCTAAAATACACATATGGAGATACATATTTAATATAGAATCCAAAAACTTCTTATCCTCAATAAACTCACCAAATCCAAATGCATCACGAATCATTTCTTTCACACGTTCATGATCTTTATTTGCTAACTCTCTATATGTTAAATTATCCATGTTATATACACGACCTTTTCAAATATTAGAATTTTGTACGCTATCATTACTAGCTAATAGAAAGTATAAAATATACTCTAAGGGGAGAGTCTATAATAAAGTACTTGAGAGGAGATGTTTGTAATCGGAAATTTATTTTCTATTGGAGAAGTTGCTAAAATCAAAGGAATTACGATAAAAGCGTTACGATATTATCATAAGGTGGGCATTCTTATACCTAAATATATTGATGATACTACAGGTTTTAGATATTATTCCATAGACCAATTTATTACGATTGATATTATTAAAGGGTGCAGAGTAATCGGTGTTAGCATTGCGGAACTACAAGAAGTTTTTAGGAAATGTAATACGGACGGATTATTAGAGTTTCTAAAAATAAAGAAGCATGAAGCACAAGAAAATATTAATAAGATGAAAGAAGTAATTGCAAATATTGATGATATTAATGTTTTTGTAGAACATTGTAAGGATATATTAAATAATAATGAAGTAAATATTGAAGTTTTAGAAGAGCGGTACATAATTTTTTCTCCATGTAAAGAAGTAGGGAGTTTAAAAGAGTTACTTTCTTATTCTGATTTAGACAAAGTTATAACAGAGAAAAATTTAGAAATGACGATGGAGCGAGGCATAATATATAGTTTTGATATGAATGGGAATACAGAACCGAAATATGTGTTTAATGGACTAAGGCAAAATCAAAGGATAGAAGTCGATGACAGTGTAATGATAATACCTAAGGGGAAGTATGTAACCATAGCCTATAGTAAGGACGATGAGAAGGAAAGTATAAGCAAAATAATTAAGTATATAAAAGCAAAAAATATAAATGTTAAAAGCTGTATTGAAGTAGAGTTATTTAATGATTTTTTTGATACAGAAAACTATAATTGTCAGCTTCAAATGCTTATAGAAGAAAACTAGTTTAGTTAATCGAACTAATAGAACATCAAGAAAAGGTGTTATGTAAGACTAAAAATGTACAGAACAGAAAAATTCTCGTATAGATGAGCACATCAGCTTTCTTTATTTTGCACGAAAAATAAAATAAATTATCAAAACCGCACCTGAACAAAACATAGGCAGCCATTCAACAATCTCATCGTGGCACCTTTTTCAGGTACTTAACATAAAAATAGGTATAAGCCAATGATGGAAGGATGAAGTTTTGAGTAGTACAATTACCCATTTCTTTGGGCAGGCGATGACGGGGCAGGGAATAAAAAATGTATATAAAGAAGTTATGAATGAAGCAAAAACAGTGTATCTTCTTAAAGGTGCACATGGCTTTAAAATTTCTGAGCTACTCCAAAAACTAGGGTCCTACTATCATGATAAGGGTGCTGAAATCGAATATTTCCATGACCCTTTATTTGAACAGTCCATTGAAGCGACTTTTGTAAAAGCGCCTTTTTCCATATTATTTCTTGCGGCATCAAATCCATCGCTTGAACCAATAATTATTGGTGATAGGGATCATGTAGTCTCCCTATATGATTGTTTAGATGAGCAAAAGGTTTCTTCAAATATACAGTTGCATTCGATCACCAAATTAAAGCAAGCGCATTATGAGAAATGTTTTAGCTCACTTTCAAAAGCCATTCGCATTCATGATGATTGGGAAGTAGAGACGAGAAGAAGTATGGATTGGAATGGATTAAATCAACAGTATGCGGATTTAACAAAGCGGCTTTTTGGAGAGACCCAATTAGGGAAGTCCGCAAAGTTAACACATCGCTTGCTTGGGACATTAACGCCAGAAGGGGCTCGTGATACACTTCAAAGTATCACGCAAAATCTTGAAAAACGATTGTTCATCAAGGGCTATCCAGGTACAGGAAAGTCTTCGATGATGAAAAAATTGGCGAACGAAGCATTGCAGCGGGGGTATGACGCACAGCTTGTGTGGTGTGGTTTAGACTCCAATTCCATTGATATGGTGATTTTGCCTGAATTGAATTTCTGTATATTTGATAGCACAGAGCCGCATGTATATTTCCCGGAAGAAAAACGTTCCGGCGATGAGATTTTTGATATCGCCAAGCATTGCCATCCAACAGAAGCAGAAGAAAATAATATTAATGACATTACTATTAAATATAAAGCTGCAATCGCTGAGGCAAGACATTTCGCCAAGTTATTTACCGAGGAAGAAAGAAAAGTTCGTGAAGCGATTGATGCTGCATTAAATTTAGATGAATTTAATAAACGAACGGCTGAGTTATTTCAATATTAATAAGGTTGAAAGTGTGAAATAGCTGATTTAGCTACACTGTGCCAAAAATTTCGATTATCATCGGAGTTTTTGGTGCAGTCTTTTTTTTGTGGAAAATTTTCCGAACTATGAAACATACCTAATTATTTTGTGATACCATATTATTTGAAATATTTTCAAGAAAGGGTGCGTTACAATTAGAAAGTATAGTGCATTAATCTTAACAATTGTTTTATTTATCAGTTTTATACCCACTTCAAATGCGGAGGCAAGTGACTGGAAACTTTACCAACAGGGGGTTGATTTACTCAATAAAGGGAAGGTCAAGGAAGCGATTGTTAAGCTGGAAAAAGCCGCGAAAATTTCTCCGATAGCGAGTACATTGCGAAAACTTGGCGAAGCATATGAGAAAAATAATGAATTCCAAAAAGCCGCAAATACTTATTATCAAGAGGCAAACATACATAAAAAGCGCGGTGATACGCAAACCTATTTAGCGGTAAAGGCTAAAGCGGATGCTCTGAATTCTGAAATAAATATTTATATAGACGCAAAGACGAAAGCGCCTTCGAGTGCATTGGCAAAATATGAGCCTGCAACAGGGATGTATTTTGGTGCTTATGTTGAGCAGGATGAAAGCCTGAAAAAGGGTGGCAATAAATATACCAATTTCAACAATGTAACAGGCAAGAAACATGCGATTTTCTATAATTATCACAAATACGGTCAGGACTTCCCAACTGAATTTGCAAAGGCAGTAAAAGAGGCTGGTGGTGCCATTCATCTAGCTTTAGAGCCAGGATCAGGTTTGAATGCAGTGAAGGATGATGCATATTTACGTAAATTTGCTCGTGATGCAAATGAATCCGGCATACCGATTTTTTTACGGTTTGCCTCAGAAATGAATGGGCCATGGGTGAAATGGAATGGTGATCCTACGCTATATAAACAAAAGTTCCAACTTGTTTCAAAAATAATGAAGGAAGATGCCAAAAATGTAGCAATGGCTTGGGTTCCTAATAGTGTTCCTGCTGATAAGATTGACATTTACTATCCGGGCGATGCATGGGTAGATTGGGTTGGCGTCAATTTATACAGCGTACCTTTTTTCAATGGAAAATCTAGTGAACCAGCAGAGCAAGTCAATCCTTTGAATTTACTCGATCCGATTTATGAAACGTATGCCAAACGCAAGCCAATCATGATTGGGGAATTCGGAGCGAGTCATTTTACTTCTGTTGGCAATAATGATAAGACAAAATTCGGAATTACGAAAATGAATATGTTCTATCACGGTTTACGAATGAAGTATCCAAGAGTGAAAGCTGTTCATTGGTTCAATGTGAATACGTTGCAAGCACCATATGTAGCGGCAGATCGTCGCTTGAACAACTTTAGTTTGACGGAAAAACCAGCCGTTCTCCAAGCATATAAAAATATCGTACAAAATCCTTATTTCCAGTCTGATATTGTTAATGGACCCTATGTAAAGAAAGGTGAAGATGTAGGCAATACCGCTGTTTCATTGCAAGGTTTAAGTGTGAAACAAACCGTTACGGGCCAAGGCTTTATAAAAACATATGACCCATACATTAGCAAAGTAGTGTATAAATTAAATAATAAATTTTTATCTGAAAGTACCCAATACCCATTTTCATTTAAGCTAGAGCATCAAACTCTGTTAAAAGGGGAAAATAAATTAGATGTAATTGTATTTGACTCCAAAAATCGAGAGGCAGTAAGAAAAACGATTACTTTTAAAAAGGGATCGCTGTAGCTTGAGTTAAAAAACGAATTTCCATTAAGGGATTCGTTTTTTTTTGTTGTTCAAAAAAGGATTAAAGATATCTTTGTTGAAGTTATTGAACGAAAGGTGCAATTTCGTATGGTTTTAGTTTGAATATGAAATTTGAGGAGGAAAACAATGCAACCATCACCGTTTGAACGCCCAACAGATAAATATGATGAAAGACTTTTTTCTATAGATGAACAAATTTGTGAAATGCTAAAAAAACGTAAGGACATTTCGAATAATTATTCAGGATTTCCACCAAAAGAAGTCATCGCAAATTGGGCTGAAAAATATGACCTATACGAAGAATATTTAAGTTCATTATTTGGATCTGTGAGGTTAGTGGACTACTTTAAACCGCGTGTAGATCCAATCGGCTTTCGAAAGCACATACCCGTTTTAAAGTCTGTTGAAATAAATGACCGTTTTTACTCAGTAATGTTCATTCGACAGTATGAAAATGCCAGCGTTCTCCGTCTTAATGTTGATTGGGATGGTACAGATGAATTGCCAATGGACATACATAGTCAACGAAATGTATTTGAATTGTTATTAAAAGGAGACTACGATTGTCGCGCGGATGGTAGAAAAGGTTCAATAGGAACGGACGCCTACAAATTTATAGTTACTCCACCGTTACCAGATGATGTTTCGGAACTTGAATTAGTTTTTAGAGAATATAACGATACCTTTAGAGAAAAGCCAACAGGTCTTGAGGTTGTCCTGCAGCTGGAATGAATATTAAATAGATAAGTACTTACAGATGCCATTCACTTATTTAATCAGGGAATATAAAAAGCTATTGTACTGAAAAGGAGTATTGGTGTGATTATTACAGATAAAATTTACGGGAAATTTGAAATAGAAAAGGTATTAGAAGATTTAATAGCAAGTAAACCTATGCAAAGGTTAAAGGGGATTCATCAAGGAGGAGCAAGTTATTTAGTTAATGAAAAGTGGAATGAAACTCGGTTTGATCATTCAGTTGGCGTAATGCTGCTTATTAAAAAACTCGGTGGATCAATTGAGGAGCAAATTGCTGGATTGCTCCATGATGTATCGCACACCGCTTTTTCCCATGTGGTTGATTTTGTTTTTGATAATAAAAAGGAGGATTATCATGAGACAATTTATAAATCTGTGATTATAAACTCTGAAATACCAACTATTTTGGAGAAATATCATTACAAATATGAGGATATATTATTTGATGATTCAAGGTGGACATTACTTGAACAGCCTGCCCCTGAATTATGTGCAGATAGAGTGGATTCTACTTTGCGAGATATGTATGAATATGGGCATATTTCTTTAAAAGATATTCAAACATTTTTAAGTGATTTAACAGTTATTGAAGGAAAAATGTATGTCCAAAGTATTGAAATAGCGGAATGGTTTGTTGAAACGTATTATAAAGAAGTGATTGGCTTCTTTATGGATCCTTTAAATATATATGGAAATGACACTTTAGCAAAGACATTAAGATTAGCTTTAGACAAAGAGGTTATTAAGCTTGATGACTTTCTTGGGGAAGATGATGAACTGATTGAAGTAATAAAATCATCAAAAGATAAAGAGATACAAGAACATTTTAGAAGACTTAATCAAAACGTGAAAGTACAAGAGGATATAACTAATTACGATTTCCATCGAAAAAATAAAATTCGTTTGATTGACCCTGCTGTTTTCAATGGTAAAGAGTTAATTAAAGCATCTTTACTTTCAGAAGAAGTTAGGAAAATGAACCAAACAGCATGTGAAAAAGCTACTAAAGGAATGTATGTAAAAATAATTACAAATTAGTTAAAATGTTTTACTTCAACGAAAAGGATATATAAAACGTGAGGAAATCTAGTTGGATATCAATTTTTTCCATTGCTATTTCCGTATTGTTTTATGTAATTAAAATGTTTGAGAACGGTAATATTCTTCAGGGGATAATGACATTCTTTTGATAAGAGTATTGCGAATTTATATAGAGAATGAATAATGTACCATTGTGAAGCTGCCACGTGATTGAAATTGGTTTGATTAAAAAATAAAAAAGCTGTGTAGAAAATTCCAATTTTCATTGGAATTTTCTACACAGCTTTTTTCATTGCAGATAGTAATAAAAGTTGTTTGACAGTTGGTGTAGCAAGATTTGAACCTTGTATTGAAGTAATGGATTTAGAGAGCGCAATACTGTTTTAAAATCAGTTGAAATGATGGAATTATAATTTGGTAAAAATTATAGGGGTTGACAATATTTTTAAATTCGGTATTCTTAAGTAGGTTATTGAAATTGATAATCATTATCATTTAGGTGTTGTTGTTATTTTTTTGTGTCGTCACTGTGCACTATGTGAAATAAAAAAAATTTATTATTTAAATTGCGCAAAAAAATAAAACATAGATAGTATTTTTATCAACTCAATAATCTATAAAGTTTACACACAAGGAGAGAGGTATAAGAATATGAGAAAGTTTAAATTAACTGTCATCACGGCAATGTTTGTTTTGGTGTTAGCAGCTTGTTCAAATTCAAGTAATGAACCTGCTAAAACTGAAGCTAAGGAGAAAGAAAAAGAAACTACAGAGGTTACAACAGTAGAAATCACTGATGCACATGGAACTGTTACGGTTCCTGTAAATCCTAAAAATGTAGTTGCTTTAGATAATAGAACGTTTGAAACTTTAGCTAATTGGGATATTGAGTTAGCGGCTGTTCCAAAGGGTGTAATGCCTGCAGATTCACCATATGTAGCTGATGAGAAAGTTCAAGATATTGGGAACCATGGTGAACCAAAACTTGAAATTATTGCAGCTGTAAACCCTGAACTTGTAATTGTTGGTCAAAGATTTGGTAGTTATTATGAAGATATAAAAAAACTAGTACCAAATGCAGCTGTTATTGATCTAAGCTTTGATGTTTCTAAGGAAGCTGGTGCACCTGGAGAAAATTTGGTAAATGGACTTAAAGATTCGACAATTACTTTGGGACAAATTTTTGATAAAAATGAAGAGGCTAAAAAAATGACGGCTGATTTTGATCAAGCTGTCGAAAAAGCTAAGTCTGCATATAATGGAAAAGATAAAGTTATGAGTATTATTGTTTCTGGAGGGGATATTGGTTTTTCAGCTCCACACTCTGGACGTGTTTGGGGACCAATGTATGACATTTTTGGATGGACTCCTGCATTAGAAGTTGAAGATTCTTCTACAAACCACCAAGGTGATGAAGTTTCTGTTGAAGCTATTGCACAGAGTAATCCTGATTGGCTATTTGTACTAGATCGTGATGCTTCAATAAATTCTACAGACGAGAAAATTCCTGCTAAGGATGTAGTTGATAATTCACCTGCTCTTCAAAATACAAAGGCAGTGACTGAAGGTAAAATCATTTATGCACCAAATGACACTTACACAAATGAATCACTGCAAACTTTTATAGAGTTATTTGACAACATTGCTGAATCTTTAGCTAAGTAGTGTAAAGGAGTATAACATAGTGCCGAAAAATGTCATAACCGGGGTTGAGAAATTTTCTCAGCCCCAGTTTTATAACTACAATAAAATTTGGACAAAACCTTTTATATTAGCAGTTATCGTCGTAATTATTTTAGGGACGATATCGCTGTTTACTGGGGTTTATGATATACGTGGACAAGAAGATGGAATGGAAATGTTTTTCATCACTCGTGTTCCAAGAACGGTTGCACTAATGCTTACAGGAGCTGCTATGGCAATGGCAGGACTCGTAATGCAACTTATAACACAAAATCGTTTTGTAGAACCTACCACAACAGGAACAATTGAATGGGCGGGCTTGGGACTCCTCGTTGTGTATTTAGTATTTCCAGCCCCAACTTTAGTTCTTAGAATGACGGGTGCAATCATTTTTTCTTTTATAGGAACTATGATTTTCTTTTTATTTTTAAGAAGAGTAAAACTTCGCTCGTCTTTAATTGTCCCGATCATTGGACTGATGCTTGGAGCAGTCATTTCTGCAGTGTCCACTTTTATGGGACTCTTTTTTCAAATGACACAAGTTATTGAAAGTTGGTTTGTTGGTTCTTTTGCGGGTGTACAAGTTGGAAGATATGAATATTTATGGATCATTGTTATTGTTACTATCCTTATTTTCATGTATGCAAATCGATTGACTTTAGCTGGACTAGGGGAAGATGTTGCAACAAGTCTTGGCGTAAATTATAACAGGCTCATTCTTTTGGCTAATGGTCTTATTGCTGTTGCAATTGGAATTGTTGCCGCTGTTATTGGAAACCTACCTTTTTTAGGTTTAATCGTCCCAAATATTGTTTCAATGTTTAGAGGGGATGATCTTAGAAGTAATTTGCCTTGGGTTTGTGTGATCGGAATGGGTACTATCACTCTTTGTGACATAATTTCTCGAACAATAATTATGCCTTTTGAAGTACCTGTCTCTTTAATACTTGGGACAGTGGGAGCAGTCGTATTTACTACTATTTTATTGAGACAAAGAAAACCAAGGAGGCTAAGATGAACGCATTGGAATATAGAAATAAAGAAAATGTCCAAATCGAGACTAGCCTTCATAATGAAAAGAGATCAGCTAGAGCTTTTCGTTCTAAAAAAGAGGAAAAACGTTATTGGATTTTGCTAATAACATTAATTTCTTTAGGTGTTCTTTCTTCGTACGGACTTTTAGTTTATAACAATCCAGTTCCAGTAGATTCGCCTTCTTTTATCCCAGTTGTTATGAGAAGGATAGTAGCCCTTGTGGCAATGATTATTGCAGCGATTTGTCACAGTTTATCGACCGTTGCTTTTCAATCGATTACGAACAATAGGATTATAACGCCTTCTCTGTTAGGTTTTGAATCACTCTATTCAACAATTCATACTAGTACAATGTTTTTCTTTGGTGCTAGTGCATTGATTGGCTTTAGTGGTATTGGATCATTTCTATTTCAAGTTATTGCGATGGTCATGATGAGTTTGATCCTTTATGGGTGGTTGCTTTCAGGGAAGTATGGGAATTTACAACTGATGCTTTTAGTTGGAATTATTATTGGTACTGGGCTGAATTCTGTATCAACGTTTATGAGAAGGCTTCTTGCGCCGTCAGAGTTTGATCTTTTACAGGCAAGATTATTTGGATCTGTCAATAATGCAGATGCGGAATACTTTCCAATTGTCATTCCAATGGTAATAATTGTAGCAATATTAATTTTTGCTTACTCTAAGAAATTAAATGTATTGTCACTTGGAAAAGATGTGTCTACTACTTTTGGCGTTAAATATCAATCTAGTATAATTTATACCCTTATATTAGTCGCTATTTTGATGGCAATTTCAACGTCTTTAATTGGACCACTTACTTTCTATGGATTTTTAGTTGCAACTTTGAGTTACCAAGCGGCTCCAACTTATGATCACAGATATATTTTTCCAATGGCTCTTGCTATAGGGTTCTTTATCCTTACGAGTGCATATTTTTTAATGTATCATGTATTCGATTCTCAAGCTGTAGTGTCAGTTATTATTGAATTGTTTGGTGGAATATTATTTTTAATTGTAATATTAAGGAAGAGGTCTCTATGATAAAGATTGATAATGCTAGAAAGTTGTATACTGATAACGTAAAAATTGGACCATTGAATATAGAAATACCAAAAGCAGGTTTTACTTCATTAATTGGGCCAAATGGTGCTGGGAAATCTACGACACTTATGATGATTGGAAGACTTTTGGATTTGGATGAAGGTCAAATTATGGTGGCGAATATGGATGTGTCTGAATCTAAGTCAAAAGACTTGGCGAAAATTATTACTATTTTGCGACAAGAAAATCATTTTGTAACGAGGCTCTCTGTTAGGCAGCTAGTTGGATTTGGGCGTTTTCCTTATTCAAATGGTAGATTAACGAAAGAGGATGAGACCATTATTTCTAAGTATATTGATTTTTTAGATTTGACTGATCTAGAAAATAGATATTTAGATGAGCTTTCAGGTGGTCAAAGGCAAAGGGCATATGTTGCGATGGTTTTGTGCCAAGAGACTGAATATGTACTTTTGGACGAGCCTTTGAACAATCTTGATATTGCTCGTTCTGTTCAAATGATGGAGCACTTAAGACAGGCTGCTAATGAATTTGGAAGAACTATTTTGACTGTGATGCATGATATAAATTTCGCAGCCAAATATTCTGATAGAATTTGTGCTATGAAAGATGGACAAATTGCAGCTTTTGGAACAGTAGAAGAAATTATGGCCCCAGAAGTTTTGACAAATATTTTTGAAACGAAAATAGAAATTCTCCAGGGTCCATATGGGCCAATAGCGATATATTAGCCAAAATATTACAAATAATAATATCGGCTTACTTGATATACTTAAATGAGAAACGTTTTCAATTATTATATAGTAGATAACGAAGAGAAAAATAATTAAGGAGGATTTATAATGCAAATATATTGGCTGAAAATAAATAAGATTATTGAAGAAACGACTGAAGTTAAAACGTATCTACTCGACCGTCCGAGTGACTTTACATGGGAGGAAGGTTCTCACACTCACTTTGCACTAGAGGGTTTTAATGCAGGAGATAAACCAAACCGTAGCCTGATTCGCCATATGTCAATTTCCACTGTACCGGATGAAGATGCGATTGGAATCACAACACGCATCAAAGAACAGTGCTCGGAGTTCAAAACGATTTTAAAAAATCTAGAAGTAGGTAATAAAGTTGCAATATTTAAAACACATACAAATGTACCGCTGAAAAGAGAAGGGAAAAATATTTACCTGTTGTCATCAGGTGTTGGTCTAGCAACTTTCAGATCACTTGCACTTGATTATTTTAAACGTGCTGACAACGTCAATGGAATTCATTCCTTAAACATCGACTCATCAAAAGATTTCTTATTTACCGATATTTTTGAAACGTCACCAGAAAAGAAGTTTACATCACAATTCGTTGATAACCGTAAAGACTACTATGAAGAAGTAAAAAATCTTGCTAGTGACAAGGACGGGCTATTCTATGTTGTTGGTAGTGACGAATTCATCGTGCAGAATATTGAAGTACTTCTAGAGCAAGGTATCAAAGCGGAACAGATTATTCTCGATAAGCATGAACAACAATTGACTGAGTTTTTATCATTAGATATGTCAAAGGTTGATTAAAAAAAGAGCTGTGTCGAAAGTTCTGATTTCTAATGGAATTTCCGGCACAGCTTTTTAATTGTTCGAATCGTTTGCATCCGATAGAGAAATATGCTTACTGCAATATCTCTCGGTAAAGCTGTTTTAATTCCTCTGGTGCGCGGTAAATTACTTCGGTAGCTGGTTTACTAAAACAAACGCCCCAAATGGCATAAATGACGTTTTGCCAGACATAGTCAATCATACCCTCAAGGTCATTTTTCCACGCTTCTTTTTGGCTTTCACTTAGATAGTCCACAAAATTGTTTTTGCATGATAATAGCAGTTCCAAATTGGATTTATCATTCATTTTTTCTTCAAAAATAGCATGAGGTTCATGTTCCTGAACAGAAAGCACACAACTAATGAAAATAGGTAGTGTTTCAGAAGTAATGCCGAATTTTTTTATGAATTCTGCTGTGAAAGCTGTTTGGATGGATGAATGTTCATCATCGCAAGTATCCATATAAGTTTGTACTAATGGCCAGTATTCTGAGGAAACTAAACCTAAACCTAACACGGCAAATGTGGAAGGCATTGCACAATTCTCATCTTCTAAATCTGTATACCATGCGTATCTTCTCATCGATTTTTCAGCGTATACTTTAATTTTCGGATGTAGCTCAGGATACGTGAGGGCATTGGCAAAAAAGTGATGAACAGGTGCAAGTGGTAAGTTTTCAATTGGTAAGCATTCATTTATAGAACTTGAAAATTGAATTTGATAACTTCTTGGAAAATCTAAATTTAGTAAATGGTTAATAAAATCTAAAGACTTTTCATATGCATCCAATTTTTCGTTCTTGATTTTAATATTAATAATGGCAAAAGCGTCATTCGCAAAACAATCAACGTCAATGTCATGATAAGAACATTCGTTTAAAGAAAGACCACCCGAACCATTTTCTCGAAGATTTGCGACTTTGTTTGATCCAGTTGCTTCAACCAAATTAAAAAGTCGCTCTGCTGAAATAGAATCAAAATCAGCGCCAAACTTCATGTAACAAACAGCGACATAGCACACAAAATCGAGCAAGTCCTCACGAATATATGAGAGCTCTATTCCTTCTATTAATGTATAAGTAGTTTCCCAATTTTTCTTTTCGGTAGTGAAATTGGGCTGCTGAATATTTTTTTCAATCCAAACTTGCAGAGTATAACGAATCGGTTCGAATCCTATCTTCTTTCGTATTTTTTCACAAAAAGCTTTGGAATCGGTATAACTAAATGGCGTCTTTAGTTGATTATTTAAGTAAAATTCTAAGGCAGCATCAGCTAAAATACTTTCCCCTGTAGATAACGTAATTGTGGTAGGGTACTCTTTAATAAACTTACAGCGATCTGTTTGAATTTCAGTAATTGCTTGTTGGAAAGTTGCTTCATGTGTAGTGAAATTGGAAGACTTTAAGTACTGCATTTTTTACCCCGCCCTTTATTGTTCATATTTTTCTAAATCATTTTGTGCTATCCAAGATAAGAAAGCTGTGTCTGCTCCACCGATTTCAACAACGCGGTCTTTGTGAAGCATTGCACCAAAAGCATGTTCATCATCCCACTTGCAAGAAAAAATACATCCGATATACGGCAAACCATCCCTTGAAACATCCAAAATATACATCGTCAATGGTGAAAGTAATGATGAGAAGTCTTGAATATGTGAAACATCATGCATATATTCGTTTTTTTCTTCTTCGTCATAACCATATTGCAACTGCATTTTAGGATATTGTTTCAAAAGTTCATTCAAAATGGCATGTAACATTTTTGATTGATTATGGAGGATATAGTTATAACCATTCACATGTTCTGGCAATAATTCTTCTAAAATAGTATCTTCTTCAAGTACAATTGATAAACAGATGGAATCCTCTTTATTAAAAAAAGTATTCCATTCATCTAATAGAATTTCTCCTTCTAAAAAGTCCTCATCCATGTCAAAATCCTCTATACGAATTGATTCAAATCTACTTTTATCCACAGTACAACAACTCCATTTCATCCATTAGTCTTTTATTTTTCTAGCATAATTAAATTATTTTAAATTAGGTTTATTTTATTGAAAATTCAATAATATTACATTTAAGTGTAAAATAAAAGCGAAAACCAAAATATCGTAATTGTTGTTGAGACAAGTCATGATAAGAGTTTTCGCTTTATACGTTAAGTTTATCAAAATGATTTTAGCGTGACCATATTTTTTGAATTGATTTTCTATAGACAATCGTTTTTAGTGTAATAAATGTATTTCACATAAAACTTCACCAAATGGTAATTTCAAGTGTGTTATAAATGAAAGGAGTTGATGGAAGGTGCAACAATTAGTTTGGTCGGCGGAGCGAGATATAGAACGAGTTGTTGATACATATGGCCATATGCTATTTAGAATATGTCTCGTCATATTATGCAACGAGCAGGATGCAGAGGATGTTGTACAAGACACGATTATAAAATATTTAACGAAATCCCCAACTTTTAATGATTCTGAACATGAGAAAGCATGGTTAATTACAATTACTACGAACCGCTGCAAAAATATGAGAAGGTACAATTTTATTCGAAAGCATATGGATATTAGTAATTTGCAACTATATTGTCAAGATGAAGAAAACTATGGTTTGCTCGACGATTTAATGAAATTGCCGGATAAACATAAGTTTGTACTATTACTTCATTATGTCGAGGGTTATAAAGTAGATGAAATAGCAAAAATTCTTAGCATTACTTCTTCGGCAGTAAAAAAACGATTGCAACGTGGAAGAGAACTGATTCGAAATCGATATGAAAAGGAGACTGAATATGGACTTCGATAAAATGAAACATGCCGTTAAATCGATTGAAATGTCTAAAGAGATGGAAAACCGTGTGAAAGCGAATTGCAAAAATGCGGGAATGAAAAAATCAAAACAAATTCATTATAAAAGCTGGATTTCTGTCGCATGTGCATTTGGAATCGTCCTGTTAATGATAATCGGCATCCCTTATTTCAATAATGGTGGGGACCTGCAAGTTGCAAATTTTACGATTACAGCTTATGCAGACTTAAATGATGATAGTCAGCTTCATACAAATCTTTCAGCAGAAAAAGCTACGTTTGAATTAGGAACTGAAGACAGATTGGATAATATAGGTGGTGTGGCAACTAGAGACAGAATGGATACTTTAGGTGGTGTAGGTGGAGACGGACCTAATTATATTTTTACAAATGTTAAGCTAAAACTAACCGGAGAAGAGATTGAATCAATCACTTATACGATGAACAAAGGAAAGTTTATAGAGGATGTTATACTTACAGTTGAAGAAGCTAACAACAAAGACCAGTTAGTATTAGACAAGATATATATTATGCTTCGTGAGCCTGGTTCAGATATATATCAAGGTATAAAGGAAATCGGAAATACCTACACAGTTCCGTATAATGAACAGGATCAATATGAATACACACTTGCCATTCCTCATGATGATTGGGTAGTGGAAGATGATATAATCCTAAGCGCAATTGTAAACTATACAGATGGAAACTCTGAACAACAAGATATTATTGTTATGCAAGAATCCGATTCTATTTCACTTGCGCTTAAATAAATGATGGACGAAAAAAGAACGGATTTCCGATGGGGAGTTCGTTTTTGCTATTTTAAAAAAGGATTATTGCTATTTTTGTGGAAGATATGTATTGAATGAATGTACGTGGTAAAGGGGATTAATATGAAAAAAGTAGCGCTAGGAATTGCTCTAATATCGATAATATTTTTTATGATAACTTACAATCGTCTTCAACAACCAACGGAAAAGGATGTATTGAAAATTACTGAAAAATGGTCTGAATCAATAGAGGAAGTCCTTTTTGTTAGAGAAATTGAAGGTAAGTGGTTAACGCTATTTAGAATGCAGCAAGCTATATCAATTGCGGAATTACAACAAAATTGGCTTGGAACATGGAAATTCAAAAATAATGTTACTTTATCCTCAATTGAGTATCCTCCTGTATTAGAAAACCAAATTGCGTGGAGCGCTTCGGGAAAAAGCGAGAATGAAGCTTATTATTTTGGAATGGTGACAGATTCTGAAATACATAAAATAACGATAGAGACTGGGAAAGGGATTTTTGAAGATGTTCCATTCATAAATTATGAGGGAAGTCGTTTTTTCCTAAAAAGAGCTGAGGGAAAGCTAGTAATGCCAGTCAATATTAGCGGATATTCTCAATCAGGGGAATTCATTTATTCATCTCTTAAAAAAATTAATAAAGAATCACTTATTGTGCGAAGGTGGTGAATATAATCGTACATCAAATGGGGCTATATGGAGAATACTTCACAGCAATTAAAGAAGGCAAAAAGACGGTTGAGGTACGTTTAAACGATGAGAAGAGGAGAACAATTAAGATAGGGGATATAATTGAATTCATAAGAGTACCTGAACAAAATGAAACATTACAAGTGCAAGTTACTAATTTGAGGAAATACGATACATTTAAAGAGATGTATGAAAATATTCCGTTTCAAGATTTCGATTGTGAAGGTTGGTCTATGAAGGAAATGGTAGAAGGAACCTATGAAATTTATACACCTGAACAAGAAAATAGGTGGGGCACATTGGCTATTACAATAAAACACTTGAAATAAATAGCATTATGAAAAAAGAGTGAGTTTCCAATGATGGAATTCGTTTTTTTTTTGTTGGTTTATTTCCTAAGCATAAGAGGTAAAACTAACTAAAGGATTAAAAAGCTAAATGATACTCTGAAGCGATTCTTTAGGAAAAGGTTTTATGGAAAACGTTAAGGAGCTCATTTAATCATACAAACGATGTAGCATTTTTGAGAAAAATGAATTTGAAAATTGCCTTTGCTACAGGAAGAAGATGTTGTTGCGATTACGATTGACTTATGATTAGAAAAAATTTTATTTGTTCATAATGGGCTGTAATAGTTGGTTCATTTCATAAGTAATGTTTTAGGAAATCGGAAATTTGGGCATATGGATAACTTACTTCAGTTTATAAAAAATAACGGAAGGTGATATTATTATGAATACAATTGCATTAAGATTGTTAAAAACAGTTGTATTATTACTTGCAGGGCTCTTTGGTCTATTTGTTTTCGCAGGAAATTTAATGGATTATAATTCAAATTATGAATTCGTTCTTCATGTACTTTCAATGGATACAACTTTTGAAGGGAATGCCTTGATGTGGCGTGCGATTGAAAGTCCGATCTTATATACGATTGCCTATTGGGGATTAATTATAGCAGAGGGAACTTTTAGTTTACTTGCTTTCATCGGTGTATATCATATGTTAAAAAATATTCGAGCAACTGGACGTCAATTTAACCAAGCTAAATCATTTGGATTTTATGCATTTATGCTTGGATTTGCTATTTGGTATTTAGGCTTTATCGTAATCGGTAGCGAATGGTTTGCAATGTGGCAATCTCAAATTTGGAATGGGAAAGAGACCGCTATGGATATTACGATCGTGTGGATTGGATTTGCTATCTTACTGGCATTAAAGGATGAAGATTTAGATACATGATTCTTCGTTCCAAAATACTCATGAACTACTGTTAACTACGTATGAATGAAAAAACAAAGCTGTGCCGAAAAACCAATTTTCATTGGACTATTCAGCACAGCTTTTTGAATTGCAGTTAATGTTCTGGATAGTTTTTGCATCCAAAACGGGTTATTTCCAACTTCTTTATCATAAGATTCACTTGTTATTAAAGTGTTAAAAGAGGGGAACCATAATTATGATTACCCTAAGAAAATTAGTGCTGTGTTGGGGTGAATGTTTTACAATCGGTTTCTTCACTATTTGATGCGTGATCCCCTTTTTGACTAACAACATAAATAGCTTCTGCGGTGCATTTGTTTCCAGAACCCCAATACGTACAGTTATTAACATCACAAAGAATTTCTTGAGCCATGCTATATCACCTCCTCTTTTGCTATTATTAACAAATTTGGATGAGTTAATACTATAAACATGTAATAGTGGGCATGTTAGTATGGAGAAAAAAATTCAAGGGAATCATCATTATTTTATGAATATCACTAAAAAAGGCCATAGTAAAAACTGTATAAAATAAGTGGATTTCATACATGTGTAAGTAGATTTTTAGAAGTTTAAAAACAGTCCTCAAATGAAGGGTTACATATAACTTCCTGACTATAATAAAGGATTTCATGTTAAAATTCTCTGCATTGCGTTAAACTTTTGCTTCATGTATATTTATGTTAAAATTCTATAGGAAGGTTAAAGTACTGGGCTTTTAAAGAGGATAAGTAAAGGTTATTTTTATTTGTTTTGATTAATAAAAATAACCTTTCTTCCAATGTAAAGAATTGTTACTTGAAATTTTATTAGGAGGAATGAACTATGCATTTATTGCCGCGAGAAATTGATAAGCTAATGATAGTGGTTGCAGCAGACCTTGCAAGACGCCGGAGAGACAGAGGATTAAAGTTAAACCATCCAGAAGCTGTCGCCCTCATCACATATGAGGTAATGGAAGGGGCAAGGGACGGAAAAACTGTTGCCGAACTAATGGAATATGGAGCTTCAATTTTGACGCAAGATGATGTGATGGAAGGTATACCTGCAATGATCAATGATATACAGGTTGAAGCGACTTTCCGAGATGGGACGAAATTAGTGACTGTTCATAGCCCGATACGATAAATAGGAGGGATTGCTAAGTGTTACCAGGTGAATATATTTTGAAAGAAGAAGACATTATTTGTAACGAAGGTAGCGTTGTTTCTACTATTTCAGTTACAAATACAGGTGACCGCCCAATTCAGGTAGGATCACATTTTCATTTTTATGAAGTAAATGATGCACTCCGATTTAATAGAAAAGAAGCTTACGGGAAGCGTTTAAATGTGCCTGCTGGAGCAGCTGTTCGTTTTGAACCTGGAGATGAAAAAGAAATACAGTTAATTGATTTTGCCGGAGAGCGTCGTATTTATGGATTCAACAATAAAGTTGACGGCAAATTAGAAAGTGGGGATGAAGTATGAGTTTTAGAATGTCCCGAAAGCAATACGCTGAAATGTACGGACCAACTACTGGTGACTCTGTCCGTCTTGCAGATACAGAGTTATTTATTCAAATCGAAAAAGATTACACTTCATATGGTGAAGAAGTAGTCTTTGGAGGCGGGAAAGTTATTCGTGATGGTATGGGTCAACATCCGCTTGCTACACGCGATGAAGGTGTGCCCGATACAGTTATAACAAACGTCATTATTTTAGATTATACAGGCATTTGTAAAGCCGATTTAGCTCTTCGCGATGGCAAGATTTTTGGCATTGGTAAAGGCGGTAATCCATTAATTACAGATAATGTAGATTTCATTATTGGTACATCAACGGAAATAATTGCCGGTGAAGGTTTAATTGTGACTGCTGGAGCGATCGATACACATGTTCATTTTATAAACCCGGAACAAGTACAGGTAGCACTAACAGCTGGTACGACAACACTAATCGGTGGTGGTACAGGTCCAGCAGCTGGTTCTAAGGCTACTACTGTTACACCAGGTGAGTGGAATATTCACCGCATGCTAGAAGCGGCTGAAGGTCTTCCGATTAATATTGGTTTTACAGGTAAAGGACATGCAGCATCTGTTGAACCTTTAATCGAGCAAGTAAAAGCAGGTGTCATCGGCTTAAAAGTACACGAAGACTGGGGAGCTACTGGTTCATCTCTTGACTATGCACTACAAGTTGCAGATGAATATGATATTCAAGTTGCATTGCACGCAGATACATTAAATGAAAGCGGCTTTATGGAAACTACGATGGCTGCGGTAAAAGATCGAGTTCTTCATATGTATCATACTGAAGGGGCAGGTGGGGGACATGCACCTGATTTAATCAAATCAGCAGGTTACTCTAACATTTTACCTTCATCAACGAATCCTACTCTTCCTTATACGGTAAATACGATTGACGAACATCTTGATATGGTTATGGTTTGCCATCATTTAAACCCTTCTGTACCGGAAGATATTGCTTTTGCCGATTCTAGAATTAGAAAAGAAACAATTGCAGCTGAAGATATCCTTCATGACATGGGTGTATTTAGTATGGTGAGCTCCGATTCCCAAGCAATGGGTCGTGTTGGGGAAGTCGTATTACGCACATGGCAAGTTGCCGATAAAATGAAGAAACAAAGAGGTTCCTTAGAAGGTGATAGTCAGCATGCTGATAACAACCGAGCTAAGCGCTATATTGCGAAATACACGATTAACCCAGCTATTACACATGGTATTTCGAAATATGTGGGTTCTATTGAAGTTGGGAAAATGGCCGATTTAGTTCTTTGGAATCCAAAGTTCTTTGGAGTGAAGCCAGAAATGGTCCTTAAAAACGGTCTTGCAGTTACTGGATTAATGGGTGATGCAAATGCGTCTATCCCGACACCACAGCCTTATATTTATCGCCCAATGTACGTTCAATTTGGGAAAGCATTAGCAAAAAGTTCAGCTACATTTATTTCTCAAGCAGCTTATGATGCAGGTGTCCATGAAAAATTAGGACTTCAAAAAATAGTTTTACCAGTTGGCGGAATTCGAACACTAACGAAAAAAGATATGAAGTTAAATTCTGAAACGCCTAATATTACGGTTGATCCGCAAACGTATGAAGTGAAAATAAACGGAGAATTGCTGACATGTGATCCGGTGGATACGGTACCAATGGGTCAGCGTTATTTCTTATTCTGAGGTGAATTTTATGATAATAGAGAAAATCGTTACAAATATTGAGCAAATGGATTCAAATGAAATAAAAAAACGTCATATGGAAAAAGTATATTTGGAAAGCGCCCATTTAATGAAGCGAATTCAACGTGTTAAAACGGATCACGGCAATGAACTAGGCATTCGCTTAAAAGAGCATATAGACCTTGTAGCAGGCGATGTTTTATATATGGATGAAAAAAATATGATTGTCATTGATGTATTATCAGATGATTTAATTGTAATCAGTCCTAGAGACATTAAGGAGATGGGTACAATCGCTCACCAATTAGGTAACCGCCATCTTCCTGCCCAATTTGAGGACAATGATATGTTAGTTCAGTATGACTATTTAGTTGAAGAATTACTGCAACAAATGGAAATTCCATATAAACGAGAAGATCGAAAAGTAAAACAAGCATTCCGTCATATAGGCCATAGTCATGACTAACAACATTCTCTCTTTGTTTCAACTATGCGATTCAAATCTTCCTACAGGAGCCTTCAGCCATTCTTTTGGCTTGGAAAGTTATATACAGGAAGATAAAGTTCATGACAAAGAGACGTTTTTTGAGTGGCTTAAAGTTTATTTACATGAACAGCTCATCTACACAGATGGGCTAGCTTCTCTCCTTGTTTATGAAGCTCTTACAGAAGGGAATATTCAAGAAATATGGCATTTGGATCGTTTATTAACTGTCCAAAACTTGCCGAGAGAGACGCGAGAAGGCACTCAAATGATCGGTGATCGCATGCTAAAACTTACTGAAGCACTATACGAGCTACCGATCCTCTCACAATATAGAGCGGAAATTAAGAAAAAGAATGCATTTGGCCATCCAGCTATCGTATTTACAATGGTAGCTCATGGGCTAGAGGTGGAAAAACAGGATACGATCCGCTTCTACTTGTATTCTTCTATTTCTAGTCAAATTCAAAATGCGGTTCGTGCAATTCCACTTGGACAAACAGCTGGACAAATGATTACTCATAATTTTATACCAGAATTAAACGCGGCAGTAGACAAAATCCTGCAACTATCGAAGGATGATTTCGGTATTGTTTCACCAGGAATTGAGCTGTCTCAAATGCAACATGAACGTGTAAATATTCGAATATTTATGTCGTAACATAAAAGATTATTATAAAAGGACGTGTTCTAATGGAACCAATAAGAATTGGCGTTGGAGGACCTGTTGGAGCAGGTAAAACAATGCTTGTAGAAAAACTAACTCGCCATCTTCAAGATGAAATAAAAATGGCGGTTGTTACAAATGATATTTATACAAAAGAAGACGCAAAGTTTTTAATACAAAATGGTGTTCTACCTGAGGATCGAATTATCGGTGTTGAAACAGGCGGTTGCCCTCACACTGCTATTCGTGAAGATGCTTCTATGAACTTTGCTGCCATTGATGAATTAGTAGAACGTCATCCTGATGTGGAACTAATCTTTGTTGAGAGTGGTGGAGACAATCTTGCAGCTACTTTTAGCCCGGAGCTAGTTGATTTTTCTATTTATATTATCGACGTTGCGCAAGGGGAAAAAATTCCTCGTAAAGGTGGACAGGGGATGATTAAATCTGACTTATTTATCATTAATAAGACAGACCTTGCTCCATATGTTGGTGCGAGCCTTGAAGTAATGGCGGAGGATACGAAAGTATTCCGCGGTAATAAACCTTTCGTGTTTACAAACTTAAAAAATGATGATGGTCTTCCAGAAGTAATTGAATGGATTAAGCAGCACGCTTTACTAAAAGGATTAGATTAATATGACCAATTGGACTGGCTCTTTATCTTTGGACCTCGAAGATCGAAAAGGAAAAACCGTTGCAAAAAGAGTGTATTTTCAAGGCGCACTTAAAGTGATGCGACCGATTTACTTGGATGATTCGGGACAAGTTTGCTATTATCTTCTAAATCCAGGTGGTGGCTATTTAGATGGTGATCGATACAAACTGGAGTTCACAGCAGATGAAGGATCGAAAGTTACATTAACTACACAATCTGCAACAAAAGTATATAAAACACCAAAAAGCCATGCCTATCAAGAAACAACGATTCACTTAAAAAAAGACAGCTATTTAGAATACCTACCAGATCCTCTCATTGCTTATGAAAATGCACATTACAAGCAGAAAAATGTGGTGCATATGGATCGTGGCGCGACGTTTCTTTCTACAGATATCCTTACGCCTGGTTGGTCGCCAAGTGGTGGGAAATTCAGTTATGATACCATTCAGTTAGTTAGTGAGATTTATGTAGACGGACAAATTGGTGTGTTTGACCATATTAAGTTAGTGCCGAAACAGCAATCAGTGTCTGGACTAGGATTTATGGAAGGGTATACACATTTAGGTTCGATGCTTGTAGTTAGTGAATATACAAATAATGCGTTTATTGATGAATTATACGAAGCGATTCAACTGGAACAAGCCGAGTTTAAAGCGGGTATTTCGAAGCTAGCCGTATCAGGGTTTAGCATACGTATTCTAGCAAACTCTACCCAAGTTATCGAGCGGATTTTAAATAATTGTCATAAATTAATTAGTGAAAAATGGCTAAATCGTACACCAAATTCTTTACGGAAATATTAATGCCCATGCACGATGGTCATTGAAATGGTTAACCAAAAATAAAAACTTTCATGAGAGGGGAAAAAGTATGCCTGATAATAAGAATGCAAAACCCAAACTTGAAGATTTTGAAGTTGAAACAGTGTTTGAAAATCGTGTTCATGAACGACTTGCCTTTACTTTTAAGATTGATGGGGACGAATTCAAGGGACATTTTCATGAGGATGAAATTCTTTGGCTCCATCCTCATCCAAGACAATTAATCGGTGAAAGCAAAGTGGACTCAATTGAAGCTACTATTCAATCTACGATGATACTTCATGGTATTTCAAAAGAGATTAAAGATCTTGAAATAAAACCAGCTTTCGAAGACCGGATACATGAACGTCATCATTTTTCTTTGCAAGTACAAGGTGAGTCGTACAATGGATTTGTTCATGAGGGAGAAATCCAGTGGTTCCATCCACAGCCTCAGCAAAAACTAGAGGATGAACTTGTACAAGCAATTGAATCTGAAATTCATGAAAAAGTAGCAGAGCAAGAACAGGATAGTAAAGACGAAAACTAAATAATATAAAAAGGAGGTTTCTATTTAAAGAAACCTCCTTTTTTAATCGAAATTATTCAATTACGCCTCGGCGTAATTGCGTCCAGATTTTTTTCGAGCTTGCTCGAAAAACTCCTCTAAAAATCTGTGACATCCGCCGGGGCTTTGACTTGCTTCTGCTGAAGCAAGTCAAAGTTGATCACACGATGACAAAGTCTTTGCATTAGTTTCGATTCATGCGTAACAACAAGTATGCCCATTTCTCTCTTTTTGGCGATTTCCATGATGGCATGCCAAATTTGAGCCTGCGTGTTTGCATCGAGCATTGTAGTCATTTCATCTGCAATTAAAAAACGCGTATTCGGTCCTAATGCTCTAGCGACACAAAAGCGCTGTAATTCGCCCCCAGATAACTCGTGAGGCCAGCGTGTTAGCCACTCTTGCTCAATCCCTAATAAGTTTAATAATTCTTGATCAGGTTGATATCCCTCATTAAGAATCTGGTGCATCTTCCATCTTGGATTAATCGCTTTTTCAGGATGCTGAAGAACCATTTGAACAGGATGATACCCATTTTTCTGTAATGGAGCACCATTCATATGCACAGCTCCCTCAATCGGTGATTCAAAACCCGCTAATATCCGGCAAAAAGTCGTTTTCCCACGTCCACTTGGACCCGTAATTCCAACAATTTCTCCAGGCTCTAGCGTTATATTGACTCCTTGAAATAACCATGGACCGTCACCGTATCGGAACCCAATGTCTTTTGCTTCAAGTTGCATGAATACACCTCACCATTCCATCTCTAAGTTCTCGCATTTCAGGTTGTGCTTGCTCGCATTCCGGTGTTGCCATTTCACAACGTGGTGCAAACAAACATCCTGATGGCAATGAGCTTGGGTGCGGTTGCGATCCTGGAATTGGTATAAATTCATTTTGAGGTAACGCTCTCCATAATGCTTTCGTATAAGGATGTCGTATCGCCTCGCCTTTACCTACAAAGTCTTTTACAGAAGCGATTTCTACCGTCGTTCCAGCATAAAATACAGCGATTTTATCTGCAATTTGAAGAGCCGATTCAATATCATGTGTGATAAGCATAACCGCGCATCCGTTATCAGCAAATTCCCTAAAGTTGCTTAACGCTTCCTTGATTACAACCGGATCGAGTCCTGGCGTAGGCTCATCTGCAATAATTACTTTTGCGCCACTTACCATAGCGGTTGATAAAAGCGTCCTTCTCGCCATCCCACCTGAAAGTTGAAATGGATACATATTTTCCACTTCTTTTCCAAGGTGATAACGTTCAAAGACTTTACGTTGCGCCGATACAGCATCTCCGCCATTAGCAGCTGTACGAACTTGGCTCCCGACACGCATTAATGGATCTAAAAAGTTGACGGATTGCGGAACAAGGGCCAGCTCCTTACCTCTTAATGTAGCTAGACGAGCAGCTGTTAGTTCTTCATCTTTATACTTGATGGAGCCACTTATACTTGCGTTGCTTGGAAGAATTCCTAGTATGGCATGTGCCAGTAAACTTTTCCCCGATCCACTTGCACCAACAACAGCTAGAATTTCACCAGCTTCGAGCGCTACTCTTAAACTCGATATAACTTTATGATTAATTTCTTTAAATCCATCTGTATATGATTTAAAAGATACAGATAGATTTTCTACCTCAAGAATAGACATTCGTTCACACCTCCTAATAGTATTCGTGACTAATCATGATTTCTAGTAGGATCCATGAGCACGCGTAAATTTTCCCCAATCTGGTCAAATGTTCTCACAACGATTAACAAACAAAGCCCTGGGAAGAAAGCAAGCCACCACATACCAGAAGATAAATATTTCATTGATTCCGATAAAATAATACCGATTGCTGGCTCATGTGGTGATAAACCTAAGCCTAAAAATGTTACTGCCGCTTCATGTAAAATAACATGAGGGAATAGTAGCATAAAACCAATGAGCAGTTGTGGAACGATATGCGGAAGAATATGATGTACGGCAATCCACCATCGAGATTTCCCCATTTTCTGCGACACTTGAACAAATTCAGCTGAACGAATTTGCATCACCTCTGCCCGAATAACACGCGCAAGGCTCGGCCAATGTGTAAGGGTAAGTCCGATAACAATGCCTTTAAACCCTCCCCCAAGCGTAAAAGCAATAAGAATGAGGGTTACAAGATGTGGCACACTTAGAAACAGATCAATGACCCACGAAATAATTCGGTCAGCCATTTTCCCCATCGTTGCTGCAGCCATACCTAGTAGTAAAGCAATTGAAGCACTACCTATTGCTCCAATTAATCCTACGCCGATACTTAAAGAAAGCCCCATTACGGTTCTTGTAAACATATCTCGTCCTAACCAATCCGTACCAAAGAGATGCTCTAACGATGGAGCGGAATTTCGTTCGCTTAAATTTGTTACAATGTTATCCTCATCTAATAGAACACCGCCCAATATAACGGTAACTAAGAAAATAATTGAAATAATTATTTTCACTAAAGTTCGTTGCTTTCGGTTTAGAGGAAATTTCTTAATCATTATTTCCTCACCTCTCTAGTCCGTGGATCTAATACACGATAGCTCAAATCCGCTAATAAATTGCCGACAAAAACAAAAATCGTACTAAATATTACGAGTCCTAATAAAAGGGGGACGTCCCCTCTAAGACCTGCTTCTACCGTTGCTTGTCCTAAACCTGGATAAGAAAATACTTGCTCAGCTAGCACGGCACCACCAAACAATTCACTAAAAGCAGCAAATTGTAATGTGATCGCAGGTAATGCAACATTACGTAATCCATGTCGCCAAAATAATACAAAACCCTTTTCGCCTCTTGCTCTAGCAAATAACACATAATCACTCGCCATGACATCAATCAATTTTTGTCGTGTGTGTAGCGCTACATTTGCAACACCTAATATACTAAGTGTCAATACTGGTAAAATAAGATGTTGAATGCGGTCCATTAAGGTAACATCTTCTGCTAAGACTCCAGCAGGAACGCCCATTCCAATAGGGAACCATCCTAGCCATACAGCAAAAACCATTAGAACAAGGAGACCCATCCAGAAAGTGGGGGTTGAAGCTAATGTAAAACAGTACCACTTGATGATACGGTCAATCCAAGTACCTTTTTTCATCGCTGCTACAACACCCATCACAAAGCCAACGACACCTGATAATAGCCATGCCGATAACATAAGTGCTAAGGAATTGAAAAAACGTTCGCCAATCACTTCAATTACTGGCTGTCGATAGATCATCGAAGTGCCTAAATCTCCTGCAAGTACAGCTGAACCCCAGTTAAAAAATTGCACTATAACTGGCTCATCCAATCCCCAATACTCGGCTATCTTTTCCCGTTGTTCAGGACCTACCTTCAACATGTCTGCGCCAATATATGCTTGAATTGGATCAATCGGAGAGTTTTTTACTAATAGAAAGGAAATTAAACAAATGGCCACTAATAACGTGACCATTCTTACACTTTTCATCAATATAAATAATCCAAGCTTGCCACCATTAAATTTACGCACAGTTAGTTAGCCCATTTCCATTCCACAATATTATCTGTAGCTGGCCAACCGTGCCCGTGAACGTGAATTCTTTGATCTCCGATATCAAGTCCATCTTTCACTAAGTACAAATGATCAATATTAACTAACCAAGCCCATGGAGCATCACCTTTTGCACTTAAACCAGTTGTGCCATCCCACTGTGCCTTTTTCCAAAACTCAATGGCATCTTGTTCACTAGTAGCACTAAGCGCTTTTGTAAAATAGTCATCTACTGTTTTGTTTTCATAAAACCCTGTATTGTAATATCCGATTCCTGCAGATTCCCCGCTATAAATATTGTACATTTCATGGGGGTCATGACTACCCCATCCCATTAAAACTGGATTTGAGTACATTTTTTTAGCAATCATATCCCAGCTTCCGCCTTCTAACTTAATATTAATGCCTAATGGTTTCATCATATCAACAACAGAAATAGCTAGAGATTGTCTAATTGCGTCATTAGCTAAGTAATAAAGAGTAAACTCTGCCTTTAAAGAACCTTTATTTAAGATGCCATCTCCATCTGTATCTTTCCATCCAGCTTCTTTCAATAATGTCTTTGCACCTTCTAAATCAGCATCTTTAATGATTGTATCGGGATTCCACCAAGGTAAGCCATCCACCGACGTATAAGCTGGGGTACCGTGGCCCTCTAAAACGCCATCGACTAATGCTTGACGATCTACACCGATATTAATAGCATGACGAATTGCCGGATCAGCTGTTACATCGTTCCCAATAGGTAAACCATCTGCTGTTGCGCCACCAGATTTTACAAACGGGAAGACAATTCCGCGATTATCTACTGTTTGTACTGATTCTAATTTCATTCCAGGTATTTTCTGATTACTAAATGCTGCTGGAATATACGCAAGATCAACGGTGCCTGCTTGTGCAGCTGCAAATGCTGCATCTTCATTTAAAAATAAGAGTGTTATCTTTTTAAAATTCGGCTGTTTATCATAGTATTCCGGATTAGCTTTTACAATCAATTGCTGTCCCTTGTCCCATTGAACAAGTTCAAATGGTCCTGAACCTATAGGCTTCTCGGCATAGTCAGCACCATAGGCATGTTTTGGGACAATACCTGTTGCGGCTAAAGAATTAACAAATGTAGATTGTGCTTTTTTAAGTGTAAATTTTACGGTGTAGTTATCCACCGCTTCTACTTTTTCCATACCATTAAGGTCTACAACTGACCCATTGTTTGTAGCAGTTTCAAATGTAAATACAACATCGCTTGCCGTTAATGGTTCACCATCAGAAAATTTTACATCTTCACGTAGTTTCACCGTCCAAACCTTACCGTCTTCACTAACTTCATAGCTCGTTGCAAGATCATTGACAATGTTAAGTTTGTCATCTCTTTTTAGTAGCGTACTTTGGAATAACGGTGATCCATAACGTCCCCAACCGGTTGTTGGATCAAACCCAGTTTCTGGCTCAGAGTCAAAAGCTAACACAAGTTCTTCCTTATTTCTTTCGTTATGTTTATTGCTCTTATCTTTAGAAGAACTGCATCCCGCTAACAAAAGAGAAGCAATAAGCGTAATGAACGCGATTTTTTTAAATAATTTCATCATTTCACCTCATAATTAAAATTGTTACCCAAAAAAACCTTACTTATATCACATTGTAAGGAATAACTTTGCATTTATATATCGCTCAATAAATAAGTAAAAAAACTAAAATGACCCTAACAACTTTCTTATTTTAAAGGTTGTTAGTAGAGGTCTTATTAATTGTTCCTACATTGAAGTTAAAACTTTTACAGGATGACAAGCGAGGTAGGGGGTAAGTATTGCGAGACTATAAATTAGTTTCTGACAAGTAGAATACACGATGGATTACGTATTATTTTGTGTCTATCCTATTTTAAGTGTTCGACCAGTAGTTGGCAACTTTAAACAATACAATAGGGGGATATTTTAATAGTGTGCCTTGGTAGTTTAATAGCTTTAATTTTAGAAAAAAAATAAGGCATGTTCGGTTCGATATGAACAGAACATGCCTATTGTAATACTTTATTTCTTACTCTTTTTCATCCAATTTTTCATAAACTTCCTCATCTTGCTCCATCACTTCTTCAGGAACAACTTCAGAAATATCTTCAGATGATTTGCTCTGTTCATCTTGTATTAATGTTGGATTGTCTACGAAATACATTAATTGGATAAGGTCCTCATCTTTTAATGTATAGGCAATAACAAGCATATAAATGCCAGAATCCTCTTCTGAAAGATCGATTGTAAACTGTTCTGCATTTGGTGCAAGCTGATCAACTTCGACAAAGATTTCTTTGCCTGTTTTCATATGTCTTAAACCGATTTGATATGGGTTTAAATAGTTGCCGTCTAAGCCTTTTACTAAGTTTTCCACTGTCAATACAGGTCCTGTTAAACTTGTTACTTCGACAATTTGTGGATGCGCGTTTATGTCATCTAATTTACTTAGCTCTTTTAATGGCGAGAAATCAGTAATTGAATTTCCTGAAATGTCTAGTGAAACTAAATTTTTTGCGTGTTGTAAGCCATCTAGACTTGTGATATGAGCGCCTGGACTACTTAAGCTTGTAAGATTGTGCATATCACGTAATGTAATTTCATCTGTAAGTCCAAGCGTTTGCTGGATCGCTATTTTTAGCGTGTTGTCTTGAATCGTAATAACTTGATCGAAGTCAATGGCTACTAATGCGTCGATTGCTTGTGTTAATATTTCTACTGCCTGATCAATGTCTGCTTGAGTAGCTTGCTTATTAGCAAGCGTTTCTTCTGCTTGTGCAATGCTTACTTGTAAATCAGCTACACTCTCTGATGTGTAATCTTCAGAATTGATTGTTTTCGCTTCTTCAATAGCCGCTACTAAATCTTGTATAAATACTCTATCTGCGTTAGCGAAATGCAATTTAGCATTTCCCCAAGCCGCGTGGTCAGAGCCAATTACATTACCACCGTCAGTAACGACAAACTTTAATTCTTGAGCACCACTAATATTAACTTCCACGAACTTTTGAGGATCTCTAGAGTTCATTAAGCCACTGTTGAATTGCATTTCTCCATCAACAAACACTTGGAATATAACGGAGCCAACAGTACCATACATTTGGCGATCTACACCAACGAATGAAGTAAAGTAATCAACATCTTTATCCGTTAAATCATAGACAATTGTTGAATTAGCATGTGCGCCAATCCCTTTTTCATAAGCGACTTCGCTACCATCTTCAGCTGTTAAACGTAAAGTTTTTGCGCTCATAGAGATATCTTTCTTAGGAGCGGCATAGCTGTTTTGAGTAGATTTCCAATCGAAATCAGATAAATAGTTGAAATCATCCATATCTACGACAGAAATTGCTCTTTTCGCAGTTGTTTCGTTTCCATCGTTATCCGTTACAGTATAAGTAAGTTCGTATTTCCCAGCGTGGTCAAAGTTTACTTGATCGGCTCCTGTCATTTGTACAGCATGTGTTAAATCGCCATCTTCTGCATCAAATGCAGTATATTGCCCAGTCAAGTCAATAGGAACTCCTACTTTAGTTGCCGTTGATTTCGTGATTGTTAATGTAGGGTTACTAGAATCTTGCGTAAACTTCGCATCGGCCCATACGGTATGGTCCGATCCGTTCCCGTTGTTTGCATCCGTAGTGATTAGTTTTATTTCTTTTGCTCCAGTTACAGGAATTTTGACAAAATCATGTTCTGTATCCGATCTGAATACGCCACTCTCGAATTTCTTCTCACCATCTACCCACACTTCAAATGTTGCAGATGAGCCTTTTTCTTTCATCGCCTGGTCAATGCCGATATAACTTTCAAAGAAGTTAAAGTCTTTACCTTCGATATCATATACCACTTCTGAATTCGCATGAACACCAATACCTTTAGCGTAAGTTGCATCAATTCCTTGTCTAATTAAAGTGATTGTTCCACCAGATACCGATTTATCTTTTTGGAATGAACCCCAACCAACCTTTGCAGATTGAGCAGTTAAATCAGAAATATATGCAAAATCACTTGTTACCGTAACATTTATTGTTTTTGATTCTACTAAGTCCGAATTTGTTACTTCATATACGACTTCATAGTTTCCTTTTTTAGTAACGTCAACAGTATTCGATTTAATTTTTACGTCCTGTGTTATATCTTCACCTTTATAACTAAAAGCTTTCACATAGTCCATTGGATTAAACTCACTATGTAATTTTAACGTGACATAATTTTCTACAGATATTGCTGGTGTAAAGGCATTTGTTTTCACTGATTTTGCTGGATTTAGTTTTTTATCATATGCACTGATTTCATAAGAATAGTTGATGTCTGGATCTGCATTTTTATCTACAAATACATTTCCAGAAGTAAATCCAATTGTTTCACCATCTCTTATAATTTCATAGCCTAATGTGTTTTTTATATTTTCTTTATTCATTTCAAAATTTAATGTTACTTGATTCGAATTTTTGCTTACTGTAGCTGAATATTTTACATCTTCGGTAAATTTCTCACCGTTATCTAAATATACTTTATCATTCATATACCATAATTTTTTAGTAGGTTTAGGGTATTTAGACGTGTATTCTTTCACTTCATCACTTGCACGGATACCATGTCTTGCAAAGAATTCCGTTAAGTCAAAATGTAATACATCCGATGAGACTTTCACCCATTCTTGGTGAATTTGTTCTCGGCTACCTCCAGTAAATGAAGTACTTCTAAATCCTTGTTCAAATCTTGGATAGAACGTTTCATCATATAGTTGTAACTGCCATAACGGTGCGATATGTGATAGCTGCATATAGTCATCACCTGGATAAAGTTCATTCTGTGAATAATCATCAAGCGCAACTTTAGGAAGAATCGCCGCATCCCAACCGTTTTGCTCCGTTATTTTCGTTGCAACCCCATTTATTCGTTGGAAATGTAATGGCAGTATATTATTTGATGATTCTACAATTCGTCTATTTGTTGTGTCGAAGTTATGCCCCATTTCATGAGCAAATCCCCAACCCATGTTAACATCCAGTGCGCCACCTTGTTGACCTGGGCGAATACCTGTAATCCCATTATTCGCATTCATAAATGCACCACCAGTTAGATGCTTAACCATTGTAACGTAACGATAATCGAAGTCAGAATTTATTTCTGAAGAATTATCAAAGCCCCAGAATTTCATCGTTTCTTTTAGTACTTCATCCGATTTATCCGCTGTTTCACTTGGTAATTTGTTATTTTCTTTAAACCAATCAAGCGCATATGTTGCTTCTACGTTGACTAAAGCCTTATCACTAAATACTTCAAATACGTTAGGTAATGAAGCATCCACTTTTAGTAGCTCAACATATTCTTCTAGTTCTTTTAATACTTCCGCGTCATTATCTACACCTTTAATGAAATGTGGATATGAAAATGCCCCTTCTACACGGATTTTAGGTGCTCTACTTTGCTCATTAAATGTATATGGATTAACGGTATACAATACGCCCGCTTTTGCAACGCCTGGTTTGATTTCATCATCAGGTCGTTCAGGTACAATGATTTTATTCATTCCCGGACTTAACGGTATATCCATATTGCCATTGTGTTTGCTTTCCATTTGTTTAAATACTAATTTCGGTGTAGGTTCACCAGAAGCAACATCAACAAAAACGTTTATTTCTTGTCCTGACTTAACGGCTAATCCAGTAGGTTGCCAATCTTGGAAGTTCCAAACACGTCTTTTTTGGGATTCTTTTATCGAATCGCCTCTGCTTTCTAATGACCATACGCTATTTTTTATATCTGTTGGGTTAGCGATTATGTTTTTAGCTATCTCTAATTGAGCTTTTAATGTTGAATACAATGGGTGATTTTTAGCTTTTGCATCGAGTTCATTAATTGCTTGTACATGATTATATTGTGGTACGAGCTCACTCATTGTTCCATCAGTGAAAATATTGCTAATTTGCTCTGTTAATGTATCTTCTTTATAAAAGGCTATTTCCGCTAAAGATGCCCAGTTTTGAGTGGATTTATTGAACTTGAATTTCACTCGTTTAAATGTCGTTGGTTCAAATTTAGCCTCTACTAATCCAGTAACAACATTATGTTTCCCAGTAGCTACAAGCTGATAAGTATTACCTTTAGACGTTTGAGAACCATAGATTTCGAACTCTTCAGCGAACCCTTTGCGGTCGGAATTCCTTGCCCCGTATATAATTCGGTTTAATTTGACCGCATCTTTAAATTCAAGTTCTACTTCATTCGTGAATTGAGAGGAGTTTCCTTTATTCGTTTCCCAATAAGTATCTAAGTTTCCATCAATGGCATTTCCAATTACAGCAGAACTCCAATGCCCTGCATTGTTACGGATACTTAGGATATTTTCAGAACCCATTTTAAATAATTTTGAATACTTTTCATTTGAATAAAGATCAAATGTTTTTGTTGCAGCTGTAGTTGTTTGAACTTCATTTTGATTAAGAATGGCTTTTGCATTTTCTATATCATCTTTAAATAGGGGATATAGTGGATGGTCATTTACTTCTGTTTCTAATTGGTGTAATGCTTCGATTGTATTAAATTCTTTACTAACCGAACTAAAAGTATCATCTGTGAATAAGTTTTTCATATTATTAGAAACTTGGTCTTCTTTATAAAATTGGAATTCTGCAGCACTTGCCCAATTTTGGTTTGCCTTTGTAAAGACAAATTTTAAACGCTTAAATTCTGTCGGTGTAAATTGGATTTCAACAATATCTCCCGTTGAACCTGTATACTCACCAGACGAAACGAGTGTAAAGTTATCGCCTTCATCTGTGTTGGAGCTATAAATCTCAAACTGTTGTGCAAAACCTTTACCTTTTGCGCTTATTTGACGGGCGGCATAAACAATTCGATCTAATGAAGTTATTTCGTTGAATGTAAAGTTTACCTCATTCGTGAATGTTGTTTTATTATCTCTGTTCGTTTCCCAATGCGTGTTCATATCGCCATCAATTGCCTGTGCAAGAGGGGAGCCTGGGTAGTTGCCACCGTTGTTTGTAATGGATGCGATATTGGCGTTTGTCATTTTAAAAACTTCATTATATGTATTTAGTAAGTCAGTCCCATATAAATTAAATTTACGAACATGAGCAATATTTGCTTGTGTAGTTGTTTTTCCAACTGAAGCTGTCATCACCTTTTTTTCTTGAAATGGGCTTGCTAATACATTGATTGGTGCGCCAGCTAAACTTAAAGCCATAGCAGCAGCTGTTGCAATTTTTATTACTTTCATAATCAATTCCTCCTACTGATTTTTCCTAAAAAGAACATAAAAAAAACACCCTAATAAGAGTGTTTATCTTCTCTAAAAAATGCCCATAAAAAAGCTTTATGGGAGATTTAAAAACAAAAAGTAGATTGTACTCTTCGGCAACTGGCTGACATAGTAAATAAATCAATTACGGTAGTCCCTATAGCTTTGCGTCCCTAAATTTCTTTAGGTTTGCCTATTCAATTATGCTACCTTAAAGAATAGCATAATAAATATTATTTCCAAAGAACAGTTAGCACTAAAAAATCCCCCTCCAATAAGGATAAATTAGCTAATTTTACATACAAGGATTATACGAAAAGCTTTAGTTAATTATGTTTATAGGGCATCGAATAGTTATAGGGTAGTAAAAAAGGATATTATTTTAATATATAAATATAAGAATCCCCTAAGAAAGTTAGTGCTCTGTTGGAGTAAATGTTCTGCAATCTATTTCTTCACTTCACAAAGAATTTCTTGCGCCATATTATTACACCTCCTCTTTTGTCATTATTATAAAAGTTAGGTTAATAAATACTGTAAACATGTAATGGTGGGAATTCTCACTCCTGCGAATGGAATTTTACAACTTTATTTCAAATAAATATATTTTCTATCAATACAAGCCAATGCCTTGCGCAAATTTTTAATAATTTCATTAATATATTCGTATTTTATATAGACTTAATAATCTTTATGACCTATAATAATCCCTATTATTCATTAAATACGAACATTAAGGTGGATTTTATGTCTGAATATACGCAAATTTTCCGAGGGACTGCTTTTTCAAGTAAGTCACCTAAAGAAGTACTAGTTTTAAAAGATTATCTGTTTTGTATTAATGCGGACGGAATGATTGAAAAAGCCGTTGCACCAGAGCATGTGGACTATCAATCTTTATTAAATAGATACCAAGAGAAAGAAAACTTTCATCAATTAGCAGATGGACAGTATTTCTTACCAGGCTTTATCGATTTACATGTCCATGCACCACAATGGGCACAATCTGGAACTGCATTAGACATTCCTTTGTATGATTGGTTAAATACGTATACGTTCCCGATTGAATCTAAGTTTTCAGATTTAGATTTTGCCAAGGAAGTGTATGAAGACTTAGTTAGTACTTTATTAGCAAACGGCACAACGACATCACTTTATTTTGCAACGGTTCATAAAGAAGCGAGCTTATTATTAGCTGAAATTTGTGCAGAAAAAGGTCAACGTGGTTTAGTAGGGAAAGTTGTGATGGATGATCCTGAACAAACACCAGAATTTTACCGTGATGCGAATACGCAAACGGCATTAGCGGATACCGAGGAATTTATTATAGCTGTTAAAGAATTAGCAAAATCGACGAAACAAGGGGTTTATCCAGTTGTTACACCACGCTTTATCCCAAGTTGTACGGATGGTGCTTTGAAAGGGTTAGGGGAATTAGCTGCGAAGTACGATACACATATTCAGTCTCACTGCAGTGAAAGTGATTGGGCTCATAGTTACGTACAAGAGCGCTTCAATAAAAATGATGCGTTTGCATTAAATGATTTCGGTCTATTGGGCGACAAAGCGGTTATGGCACATTGTAATTTCTTAAACGATGAGGATGCACAACTTTTTGCCGAAACTGGTACGGCTATTGGTCATTGTCCGATTTCGAATGCTTACTTTGCCAACAGTGTTCTTCCGGTTGCACATCTACATGAAAAAGGTGTCGATATTGGTTTAGGCACAGATGTTTCAGGTGGTTTTTCACCAAGCCTTTACGATAATGCGCGCCAAACGGTCATGTCATCTAGAATGTTAGAGGACGGTGTAGACCCGAATCTTTCTGCTGACAAGCGCGGTTTACCAAATTCACGTGTGACAATTAATGAAGCATTTTATTTAGCAACTGCTGGTGGTGGGGAAAGTTTAAGCTTGCCAATCGGTCGTTTACAGGAAAACTATACATGGGATGTCCAAATAATCGATACAAAAATACCATCTGCAAAACTACCGATCTTTGATGCGAATGAAGATTTAAGTGATATTTTTCAAAAAGTAATGTATCTTGTACGACCAGAAAACATTCGTGAAGTATGGGTGCAAGGAAATAAAGTTCATAACAGAACTAATTAAACAAACTACAACTTAGAGGTGTGCAATTCAGTGGAAACGCAAAATAACATGCAAGCTAACGATAAAAGCAATAGCCAAAGATTAACCGTGTTACCCGATGAAAAAGTTTCATTTGGTCAAACAGCCTTACTAGGTTTACAACATGTAATGGCAATGGACGTCTATGTAGTACCTTTCCTTATTGCGATGTTAATCGGTTTACAATCAGAGCAATCAACAGCACTAATTCAAGCGACATTTATTGCAGCGGGGGTTGCAACAATTATTCAAACTTACTTCTGTATGAAATTACCGATTGCGCAAGGCCCGTCTTACGTACCAATTGGTGCCATCGTCGGTATTTATGCTGCTAGCGGTGGGGGCGACCTTGGTTGGAGTACTGTGTTAGGAGCAAGTTTAGTAGGAGCTATTTTAGTCATTCTTTTAGGCTTTACAGGTCTTTTCAATAAGATTGTGAAAGTTTTCATTCCGCCAATCGTTGGAGGTACAATTATCTTTGTCGTTGGCCTTGCATTAATGCCGGTCGGTTTAAGTAGTAATATTTATAACGGTGCAGGTGCTACAATCAACCAAAACATCTATTTAGCGCTAATTACAGCTACTGTATTAATCATTTGCGTTATGCTAGGTTCTTTCTTTGGTCGAAAAGGTCGCGTATTCCGTATTGGATCGGTCCTTATTGCATTAATCGTAGGGAGCTTTGTAGCAAAATTTATGGGTGTATTAGATTTATCGGCTGTTTCACAAGCAACATGGTTTAGCATGCCGCAAATTCCTTTTGCTGATTTTGGTTTCACTTTTAATATTTCTGCTATCATCACGATGGTCATTATTTATATTGTACTGATGGCTGAAACAACAGGGACTTGGTTTGCTGTTAGTAATGTCATTGATCAACCATTAACAGACAAACAAATTAATCGTGGGGTTATTGGTGAAGGGATTGGTTGCTTAACGGCTTCTTTAATAGGATCTACACCAGTAACAGGATACTCAACAAATGCAGGTGTTATTTCAATTACAGGTATTGCAAGTCGACGTGTTTTTATAGCCGCAGGAATTTGGTTTGTATTATTCGGATTTTCTGGTAAGCTAGCTGCCTTAATCTCAGCCATTCCATCAGCGGTAATTGGTGGTGTGTTCGTTATCGTTTGTGGCATTATCGCGATTAGCGGTTTGCAAGTCATCAAAAATGAACGAATTGGTGAAAAAGAAATGTATGTTATTGCAGTTCCAATGATTTTAACGCTAGCACTAACATTACTTCCAAAGGATTTCTTATATACTTTACCAACAACTGTACAATATTTATTCGGCTCTCCAATAGCAACAGCTGCGATTGTAGCGATCTTGTTGAATAAAATATTGCCGAGTGCTAGATAATATTAATTTAGTGAAAAAACTAGTTAGAAATAATATTCTAACTAGTTTTTTCGTTGTTATTCTTATGTTGTCTTTTCAAAATCACATAAATCAATCCATTTTTGAATTGACTTAATGACTTCTTGAAATGCTATGCCATTTGGTGTTAATTCATATTCCACTTTTTTTATAGAAGAATCAATGAATTTCTTCTTGATAAAACCTGCGTTGACAAGTTCATTTAAACGTTCTGTTAATAAACGATCAGAAATGCCTGGGATAGACGTGTGAATTTCGTGATACCTTTTTGGTCCTGGCAATAAGGTATAAATAATCATACCCATCCATCGTTTCCCTATAAATTCAATCGCTTGATGATAGCTACTGCATGTATGTGTACAATTCGGTTGAGTCATACTAATAACCTCCCGCCTGTGAATTCATTTTCTTACATTGTAACACAGAAAATTTTTTATTTGACGATTAAACTTACTAATGGTAAGATTCTATTTATCAACTTACCTTAAGTAAGTTTTAGGAGGAAATACAATGACAACAACATCTAAAGATTTATATACAATTATGCAGGAAAGAAAATCTGTGCGTAGATACGAACCTACTTTTAAAATGACGCAAGCACAACTTGAAGAAATCATTACAGAAGCTACTACTTCACCATCTTCAAGTAACTTACAACCATGGAGATTCCTTATCATTCAAGATGAAGAAACGAAAAAGGAACTTCGTGCAATTGCTAACAATCAAGAACAAATTGAAACATCTTCAGCAGTTATTGCCGTTTTAGGTGATGCTGAAATGTACAAAAACGTAGAAAAAATCTACACGCAAAACGTAACTGAAGGTCATATGGATGATACGCTAAAAGATTTAACGATTAACAATACGCATCGGTTATACCCATCATTACCTTTAGCAGTAAGACAAAACATCGCTTCATTTGACGCTGGTCTAATATCAATGCAGCTTATGCTGATTGCGAAAGAAAAAGGTTTTGATACCGTAACAATGGGTGGCTTTGATAAAGTGAAATTTGCTGAGCGATTTGAATTACCAGAAAATCAATTTCCTATCGTACTAATTGCAATTGGTAAAGCAGCGGCTCCAGCATACGGTTCATCACGTTTACCGTTAGAAGATATTTCTCGTTTTATCTAAATAAGTGGTCACTAAAAAGCAGCAGAATCTTATATGATTCTGCTGTTTTCGCATTTCATTTCCATATAAATTAATCGGGAGTGTAAAATGAAAACGTAATTTTTCTACAATTCCTTAGCAAAAAATATCGCCTTCGAGGACATTGGTGAACATAAATGAATAAAGCTAGGTTATAATTTATAAATGATTTGAAAACCTAAGCTCGCAGCCTTCATTTATCAATTATAGGACGAGCGTTTGACTATGAACCAATAATGAGAGGATTTGAATATAGATGAAAGAAAACTTTTGGAACGATTTACCGAAACCGTTCTTTGTACTTGCTCCAATGGAAGATGTGACGGATGTTGTTTTTCGTCATGTCGTAAGTAAAGCAGGGAGCCCAGATGTATTTTTTACAGAGTTTACAAACACGGAAAGTTATTGTCATCCAGAGGGCATGAAAAGTGTACGCGGACGATTAATTTTTACAAAAGATGAACAGCCAATTGTTGCGCATATATGGGGAGATAAACCCGAAAACTTCCGCCAAATGAGTATTGGTATGGCAGAGCTTGGATTTAAAGGTGTAGATATTAATATGGGATGCCCTGTACCAAATGTCGCTACGAGAGGAAAAGGGAGCGGTCTTATTTTACGTCCAGACGTTGCTGCAGAAATTATCCAAGCAGCAAAAGCGGGAGGACTGCCTGTCAGTGTAAAAACAAGACTTGGTTACTCGGATTTAGATGAGATGGAAGAATGGTTAACGCATATTTTGAAACAAGATATTGCGAATCTTTCTATTCATTTGCGTACAAGAAAAGAAATGAGCCAAGTGGATGCACATTGGGAGCTAATTCCGGAAATTAAAGAATTACGTGATCGCATCGCACCAAATACATTACTAACAATTAATGGTGATATTCCTGATCGTCAAACGGGTCTAGAGCTTGCAGAGAAATACGGTATTGATGGCGTGATGATTGGGCGCGGTATTTTTAAAAATCCGTTTGCTTTTGAAAAAGAACCGAAAGAGCATAGTAGTGAGGAATATCTTGATCTCCTAAGATTGCAGCTGGATCTCCAAGATCAATATGCAGAAGAATTGCCACGTTCAGTTACAGGGCTTCATCGCTTCTTCAAAATCTATGTTAAAGGTTTCCGCGGGGCAGGGGAATTAAGAAATCAATTGATGAACACAAAAACGACGGATGAAGTACGAGCATTACTGGATGCTTTTGAAGCGAATCATATCGACGAAGATAACGATAATTTGTGAGGAATTAAAATATGAAAAGAACGAATTTCCATTGGGGGAATTCGTTCTTTTTGTTTTGCACCCAGTACAGCTTGTTTGTAGAATGCCGTTCAATAATTATTCAATTAAACCCACGATGATTGGCAAAACATCTGGATGGAGAGAAAGCTCTGCATTGGTGTATGTAGCCAAATTTTCTACTCTATTTAATGGCGCCTTTTTCAACAAATGATTCATTTCCTCGATTAATATGACCTCATCAGCTACGTTTCCTAACTTCTCTGCATCCGCGATAGATACTTGCAAATCAGTTGTTCCTTGTAACACATATTTTTTCGTATTGGCATTTTCTAATTCAGTTACGGGATTATATTTTAACCATGAAATTAAATAGGGTTGTGCTGTTTTCGCAAATAGGGACTGTAATTCATCATTAAACGAATCTACAGTTTGCCCTAATTTTAATGTTGAAAAGATTGACTGACTTTCTTCTAACAAAGAGGGGGGGAGTTGAGCACTTAGCTGTTCAAGTATGACCTCATCAATTGTACGCCCAGCACCTGCTAGTAATATAATGGATTCGACCGGCTGTTGCTGAGCGGCAATCGAAGCTAATAATGCGCCTTCACTATGACCAATAATATGTACCTCTGAAAAGCGAAGGTCATTATGCGCATACTGGACAATACTCGCAACATCATTGGCAAAGTCATCGATAATAAGAGCAGTTGGATCATTCATTAACGAAGTATTATCACCTATTCCTCGTTTGTCATATCGAAGGGACGCTATACCTTTTTCAGCCAGCCCTTCTGCTAACATTTTATAGCTATTCGTTGTCATACCCATTGCGTTGCCATCTTTATTTGTAGGACCTGATCCCGCGACAATAATGGCAAGGGCTTTTGGCGTATCAGTAGGCAATTGCAAAGCTGCTTTCAATTTGCCACCTTCTACTGCTACATCAACCATTTCGTATGTTTCTTTAGCAACTAGTTCTTGTTCAACATGAGATAAAGAGATAGGAAATGTACTGCCATTTTGTGTGAATGTTCCTTCTATCTGCCCTTTTTGTACGGTTCCATCTATTTCGATTTTCTGATTTTTAAACATAATGGTCATCTCAAATTTATTCCCGTTAAATTGAAGACTCTCTGCTTGTAAATCTGAAATACTTTGTATAGGTACTGATAATGCTCCTGTTTTTTCATTTAATGAAACAATGATTTCAAGTGGACTATTTGGAATTTCAATATTCCCTTTCCACTCACCAAATAAGGTTGGATCCACAGCTGTTTCACTACTAATAATCTCATTCTCTAAATCTAAAGGTTGTTTTGATTCTTCATTATTGCAAGCTACTAAACTTAACGCAAAGATACTTATACAAATCAATCGTTTCATCTCACAAACCCCTTTGTTTATCCAAATTTATTCGACTAATTTCATATTCACATAGACGATTTCCAATAATAAAATACCAGTTACAGCCATAACGATATACTCCGGATTGGGCATACCAATAAATCCACAACTAAGTAAAATGACTCCTAAAATCGCCATAGTACTTCCTGTTAAATGGGATAATTTCGTTTTGTCTGTGACTCTTTTTTCATTGAAACCTGCTAATAACCAAGTCATCTTTTTTACACCAACTAAATAACCAAAAGCTAAAAAAATACCACCAATAATTAGTAAATTCGTATCCATATAACCATCCCCCTTAATATTGTTTTACAATCGCTGGTACTACATAAAACGGAATAAATAATGTTAGCGCTAAATAGAGCAATAACATTTCCTGATTTAATTTGAAATCGAATAATCCTTGTTGACTAGTAGCTAAGAGCAACAACATAGCAGTATTCAAACCAAATAAGATTCTAAGTGACCACTTTGAAATATTTGCATTTACGCGATCATCAAATTCAATTTCTTCTTTTTGCATTTGTACGCGCTTGTATTTAGCTAAAACCAATAAGGGAACGATAATGCCGAGTAAGATTCCCTTTAACATGGTGCTATCTATTACGAAAAGTACGATTATAAGACAGACAAGTGGTACATAAGTAAATAATTTGCTCATTCCTCATCCTCCATCCAAAATAATTGATCAATTGATGTTTCTAATGCTGCAGCAATTAATAAACAAACTTTAATTGTTGGGTTATATTTTTGGGCTTCAATTAAATTCATTGTTTGTCTTGTAACCCCAACAACTTTTGCTAAATCACCTTGCGTTAAGTGCCCCATTTCAATTCTTCGGACTTTGACACTGTTTATTACCTGGATATTTTTCAATGAAAGACTCCTTTCCTAAAATCAAATTACAAATGAATTGTAACATATAAATTAACTTTGTCATATATATATTACACTTTTGTTTTGAAAAAGGCTAATATAGCTCCTGCGGTAGGAAGGGGGTTAATGGAAAAATTGTGCTGAATTGTAGTTAATCGTGTAACTTATATCGCTACTCGCTTCTATTGAAGGAAGGCAAGTAGCGAATTTTTATGGAAAAATGTTGCAAAGTTATTTCCCTTTGTGTATATTGTATATAAAGTATATATACAATATTTCGCGAGAGAGGTTTTTGCATGCAAATTTTAATTTCAAATAATTCAAAGGAGCCGATTTATGAGCAAATCTATGCCCAAATTAAGAAACATATTTTGACGAATGAAATTCAAGCGGGACATTCTTTGCCTTCAATGCGTCAGTTAGCGAAGGATTTAGACGTAAGTGTGATTACGACCAAGCGTGCCTATGAAGAACTAGAGAAAAATGGATTCATTTATTCTGTAGTTGGGAAAGGCTCTTTTGTATCTGAACAAAATAATGAAATGATTAAAGAAAGAAAAATGAAAGTAATTGAAGAACAATTGTTTACAGCCATTCAAAATAGTAAAGAAATTGGCATCAGTCTTACAGAATTAAAGGAATTGCTGACATTGTTATATAGGGAGGAAGCATGATGGAAAACGTAATTGAATTACAACATATTCAAAAGTCATTTGATGGATTTCAACTAAAGGACCTTTCATTGACTGTTAAAAAAGGGTTTGTAACGGGGTTTATCGGTGGAAATGGGGTAGGGAAGTCAACAACGATTAAACTTATTATGAATTTATTACAACCTGATAATGGAACAGTTTCAATATTTGGCCTGAATTATAAAGAGCATGAAAAAGAAATCAAACAGCGAATTGGTTTTGTATTCGATGAAAATATCTTTTATGAAAATTTGACATTGGCAGAAATGAAAAAGATTATAAAACCAGCTTATAAAAATTGGGATGATAATATATTCGCTCAATATGTAAAAACATTTGAACTGCCTCTTAATAAAAAGATTAAGACATTTTCGAAAGGGATGATGATGAAAGCTTCGTTAACAATGGCTTTATCGCATCACGCAGAATTAATTATAATGGATGAACCAACGTCAGGATTAGATCCCATTTTTCGTCGGGAACTGTTAGATATACTTCATGATTTAATGCAAGATGGGGAAAAAACGATTTTCTTTTCTACTCATATAACAACGGACTTAGATCGTATCGCGGACTATATCACTTTTATTCATAAAGGGGAGCATATGTTTACGAAGGAATTCTATAAAATTGAGGAAGAATATGCCATTGTAAAAGGTGGAAATGAGTTATTGGATCGGGATACTGAACAAGAATTCGTATCCATCCGCAAATCGAATCATGGATTTGAAGCATTAACAGCTAATAAAAAGCGCATAGAAAATATTTTTGGAGAAATGGTTATGCTTGAGAAGCCAACACTTGAAGATATCATGTTCTATACAAAGAAAGGGGCAGAGCAGTATGTTTAATTTAATACGTAAAGATATCGTTTTAGTAAAACCAACGTTAATGATTATGTTGCCGATTTTAGTTTTGTCTTTATTTCAAGGGCCTTCAATCTATATAGGTTTTTTATTTAGTATTGCGATTATAATGAGTGCTTTTGCAAGTGATGAAAAAACCTCAATCAATACGCTACTAAATTCTTTGCCATATACACGCAAAGAAATTGTCAGCTCAAAATACATTGGCGCATTTATTTTTCTTTCTCTAGTTGTTTTTACGATTTTCATTGGAAATTTAGTTATTCATAAGGAAATAACGATATGGAAAGAAATACTATTTATTGTTTGCCTAGTTATGGTAACGATCTCATTATTTTTCCCTTTTTCTTATAAATTTAAAAGTCAATATTTGCTGATCGGAACGCTCGTATTATTTGTGCTTTATCTGACAGTTGTAAGCTTTATCCTCCAAAATATAAACGATAAAATTAGAGAATTTGTGGGAATGCTATTAGCTTTACAAAGTTCTCAATTATACTTGTTAGTTGGATTTATTGTTACTGCTCTTTACGTTTGCTCATGGTTGCTGTCGATTCGCATTTATAGTAAAAAGATTTTTTAAAGGTATCGATTAAATTATTTGTAAGTTTGCATATTGATGTACAACCAATATAGGAAGATAAACCTACTCATTTAATTGAGAAATGAGTAGGTTTAAAGTGAGTCAATGAGGACATATTATTGGGGCAATTGATAATGCATGTTCAAATGTATGTAAAGTAAAAATTAATGTACAGAAAATCAAATTCCCTTTGAGGTTTATCTATCTTGTGAAGGTTAACTTTAAACTACCACTTACTCAGAAAAACTAGAGAAACAATTTAAATAATGCATATTAAGATAGGGAAAAAGAATTAAGTTGTGACAATAAACGTTATTTTAGACAGGGGGATAGTAATGAACGCATTTCTAATTTATGTGACACCAGTTGTTGCTTTTATATTTTTTCTGAACTTCATCGGGATTCTTCGCGATGTTAAAGACGGAGAAAAGGAGACTACGGTTCAGGTATTATTAGGAAGCTTCATGTTTGCATTTTTGGTATTTGCATTAGTGCTAGCTGGAATATCGAACACAATAAAAACTGTGGAGAGATTTCCACAGTTTTTATTGTGTTAAAAAATAATAAACTCGTATTTTGGTTTTTGTAGAATAATAGTATACCCATAATCAAATGGTACATAATAGTTCTATATCCCACTATAAAGCATTAAAACCGTGGAAACACTTTCCTAGCACCTAATAGCAACCATGTACAAAGGACAAATGGCATAGTGAAGGTTGGCAGTCCATATGGTATTAGCCATGTTGTGACAGTGGCAGTAAGCGGTACACTTAAACACGCTCCGACAATTCCTGTTACATAGCGGAAACGATTAGTAGATTCTTTAAAAACAACTGATACAGCAAGAATTGTTAAAATCGCATTAAATCCGTATAGTCCAGAATCGATTAATTCATGTGCAGCACCTAGAGAAAAAGCAGTCAGAATGGCAAATGCATTTCCAATTAACGCAAATACGCCAAATTTCCAACTTGCAAAGAATAATCCAATATAAAGTAGAATAGCTGAAGTATGGTTTGGAAGGAACACAACTTGTCCTAAACCATGCAACGTCGCTTGTAACCAGCTTACTGTACCTTCAACTTCTAAGCTCCAATGTGTTAAATCTTGAGGAGCTAAATTTGTTGATAATTGAATGAAGTCTAATTGATAGGATGCCAATAATATAACCCAACTTACGATAATAAATGGAAAGGTTAGCACAGGTATTTCGGTATTTCTCATGAAGTGCATCATAGCAGCGGCAAACAGTGTAGTTATAGCTGCTCCTAAAAGAGCAATCACCCAGTGGTACGGCCCTGTTAAAAATAACGTCAGTGCCATTCCAGTTAAAACGGGACTAAACCCTAGTAAACCTTGATGGATCAATTTTTCATCTGCTTTTCCAGCAATCCCGATCAGTACAGCAATTAAAGAAGATAACCATGCAATAATACCTACTAGAGGTGATGCAATCGTAATTGCCAGTAAAAATATAATGCCTGTAATCGTATTTTCAATAAACAGCACTTGTGAAATCCCTTTAAAAGATGCAACTAAAATTTGCTTCAAATTCATCTTTTTATTAACAGTAACCATAAATTCACCCCTTCCTTTGATTGGATATTATATATACTCCTTGCATCAATTTTCATTTTTAGAGATTTGAACTTGCTCAATGATAATAGACAAATAGCTTCGTTTAATAGACATTTCCCATTTTCACCCTAAACTAAGACAATACTTCAACTAATTAAATTTTAATAACAGAAACATGCTACAGGACCACATGAATTTTTAGTTTTGCCCTTCCCTTAAAATCAGTTTACAACAGTACTCATGCACGCACTAGTGAAAAGAGATGTGGTTAAGATTTTCCGAGCTTATGTAAAATGAAAAATAAAAAACTCGTCAAAAATTAAACGAGTTTCAATGCTAATTAATTTTGTCCTTAACACAAAACAATAATGCGATAAGGTGTAGTTTGAGCTGGAATACTTCTTGTCGTAGGGCCGTAGTACACAACTAAATCGCGATTTCCTGGATGTCCTGAAAAGAATTGCCCATTTGTTAAAATGATGTGGGTATTGGTAGATATATTTAACTGTAATTGCCCATCACTACTTTGCAATTGGTTATTAAAAAAGTCCACTTTTATATTTTGATTTGGGTTATCTTTTACCATAACAAGCGCTTGGTATTGTGGTGGATAAATCATGACAGTTGGTGCATTTGCATCATAATAACCCGTCACGCGATCTCCTACCACTAACGTTTCATGGTCAACGAAGTAAGTTGAAGGTGAAATGACGAAATTTACAATTACCCCCATACTATTTCGTACTGTAAAAAGTTTATAACATCCCTTTTTTCCGCTCTGCCCTGCATTAAAATCAGTAATTTCCGTTATCGTTCCGTGAAACGAATGAAAATTTGTCATATAATACCTCCGTAATTAAAAGATTATGTGATCCATCAAGTTGAAAATCCACATGAAAGCCCCAATAAGTTAGCTCCTCCACAGTATATGATGGGAAGAAGTAAAAGGACTCCATAACTGGATAACCGAAAGATTAACAATGGCTTTTCCCAACAGTGCGAATCAAACCATTTATTTATTACGTCCAATATACAAGGTATACAAAAACAGTAAGTTATTAGGTATAATAAAAACAGTTTTGGCTAGAAGGATAAATACGGAAGTTAAGTGGAATAGGTATTTATACAAATTAAAGCTTATAACGAAAGGAAGACAAACCTGAATTGACAAATAAAAATAAAACAGTTGTCCGCTCAATGGACATCTTAAATCTATTTAACGATCATACAGAACTGTCATTTCAAGAAGTAATTGAGTTATCAGGAATCCCTAAAACGACGGCCTTTCGCATGTTAAAGTCATTAGAGGAAATGGAGTTACTAGAAAAGGGGACGGATGCAAAATATAGATTGGGTATTCTGTTTCTGAAATTTGGACACTTAGTTTCTATGCGTTTGGATATACGAAAAATTGCTTATCCGATTATGAATGATTTACATAATGATACAAAAGAGGCGATTAATTTAATTGTGCGTGATGGTGACGAAGCCATTTATATCGAAAAAGTGGACTCGAAGCAAAAAGTACGACTTTATACAGCAATCGGTCGAAAAAGTCCACTTTATGCAGGAGCATGTCCTCGCGCTGTTTTATCTTTTTTACCAGACTATGAAATAAAAGAATACTTTGAATCGGTCGAATTTAAATCATTTGCAAAGGGGACAATTACCGATAAGGAAGGGCTTTATGAAGCAATTGTACATGCAAGGGAGCATGGATATACAATTAGCCATTCAGAATTGGAAAATTATACATCGGCTATTGCAGCACCGATTTTCGATCATAAAGGTGAAGTAATTGCGGCTATGAGTATCGCAGGTTTAGAAGCCAATTACCTAGGGGGCAATGCGGAAGTCTTTATTGAGGAACTAAAGAAAGCTACAGCAGAAATTTCTAAGCAATTGGGCTTTGACCCGCTTTAAGAAATAGGGCATCTCAAAATCAATTGAGACGCCCTATTTTCATTATAGTTGATGCAATCTTTTAATTCGGAGCCCAAATGCCAACTCATTCATTTCTTTTTCTTGATGAATTAATGCCCACTGCGCTTCTTCAAGTGTGACCTCTTTAAAAAATACCTGACCACTTGCTTGCATTTGTGCTAAGGCTGGTAAATCGGCAGAAATGACTTGCCCGATTTTTGGATAACCGCCAGTTGTTTGACGATCCGCCATTAAAATAATCGGCTGCCCATTAGAAGGGACTTGAATTGTACCAAAAGTAACCCCTTCAGATAATAATTCAAACGGCTCTTTTAATTGGATGTTTTGTCCTTCTAACCGATAGCCCATTCGATCAGACTGTGTTGAAATCGTGTAAGGTGTTGAAAAGAATTTTTTTAAACTATCTTCATCAAAACGTTCATATTCAGACCCTCTAATAATACGGATTGTTTGTGTTTTTTTAAATGTAACAAAAGGTGTGTAATGAACGGACCAAGAAAGATATGAGGTTTTCTTTTGTAATTGATTAAAAAGGTCCTCTCCTGATTCTGTTCGAGTATTGCATTCAAAAACATCATTCTTTTGCAGTTTTCTCCCTTGAAACCCACCAATGCCCGCACGTATGTAAGTGCTTTTACTGCCCATCACTTCAGGTACTTGAACACCACCGCCAAATGATACATAAGCGCGGCTACCACTAATCGCAGCGTTAAATTTTAAAACCGATCCTTTTCTAATAACAAGTGGTTGCCACATAGGAACTGATTTTCCATCTATTGTCGGCTTCAAATCTCCACCCGTAATCGCAATCAATTCATCACTTTCAAACAACAAGCTAGTGCCGAAAAGTGTCACCTCAAGAGCGCCTTCTCCTTCCACATTCCCAACGAGTAGATTGGCAATTCGTAAGGAATTTGAATCCATCGCTCCTCCTACGATAACACCAAACTTTTGTAGACCATATCTTCCTAAGTCTTGAATCGTTGCCAGCATACCCGGCTGCAATACTCTTACTCCCATGTCTTCACCCCAAAATCTTTTGTATAGTCATCCAATGAAATGGGAACAAATTGAATGCGATCTCCTGGTTGTAATAACGTCGGAGGGGATTGTTCAGGTAGAAATAAACGAGAGGGTGTGCGCCCGATTATTTGCCATCCCCCTGGTGTTTCTAATGGATAAATCCCTGTTTGACTACCCGCAATTCCAACCGATCCAGGTGGAATTGCTAAACGTGGCGATTCTTTTCGTGGCGTTGCAATTTGAGCATCCATTCCGCCCATAAAAGGAAAGCCTGGAGCAAAGCCTAACATATAGACAAGATATTCAGTAGAAGAGTGAATTTTAATAACTTCACTAGGTGTTAAACCGTTATAAGAAGCTACAAATTCTAAGTCTGGTCCCATGTCACCACCATATACTACAGGTATTTTTACGATGCGATTATTTGTTGTTTCAGTTATGTTAGATTGATTCATTAAAGCAAGAATTTTTGCTTTTACAATTTCGTATGGCGTTTGGACACCTTTATCTAAATTTGAAAAGTATACATCAATCGGGCTGTAATAAACCGTCAAACTGTTATAGGCAGGCACAGCCTCGATAAATCCGCTAAATGGATTTGTTTCTAATAAATTTAAAATCGTTTTTACTTTTGTATGGGTTGCCTCATTGATTCCTTCGCCGACTTGAATAACAACGGTAGAATCGCTCAAAGGTCTTATTTGAATAGTTTCTAATAAATTTAGCATGAAACCCACCTCCTTTAGTTTCGTAATTCGGTATCGAGGTTTTAAATTACGGATTATACATATTATATTTTAAGAATGCGCAAAAACAAGCGGAATGTTATTAAAAGTGAAAAAATTGCATTATTTCTTAACATTTTAAATTTTTCCTTTCCTACAATAATAAAATATGCTAAAATTTTTTTACATTTCAAAACTCAAGTTCCGAATATCGGTACCAAATAATTGGAAACGCATTCATTATCGTGCGGAACTGAAAAGAAAGTGGGGCAAGAAGATGTTTCGTGTTGATTTAAACTGTGATTTAGGAGAAAGTTTTGGTCGCTATCAGCTTGGTGAGCAAGAGGAAATTTTAAAATATGTAACATCTGCTAATATTGCTTGCGGTTTTCACGGTGGAGATCCAACAGTTATGCGTGAAACCGTTAAGTTAGCGATTGGATATGGTGTGAAGATTGGGGCACACCCAGGATTACCAGATTTAAATGGCTTTGGGCGACGTGAGATGAATATTACGCCGCAAGAAGCTTATGATATGGTCGTGTATCAAGTAGGCGCATTACAAGGTTTTTTAACAATTCATAATGAACCGATGCAGCATGTGAAGCCACATGGAGCACTTTATAATATGGCGGCTAAAGATCCAGCAATTGCCGACGCCATCGCACAAGCTGTGTATGATATTTCACCATCAATTGTGTTATTCGGTCTAGCGGGTAGCGAATTAACGAAAGCTGGTGAAAAGATTGGACTTCAAACAGCGCATGAAGTGTTTGCAGATCGTACTTATCAGCAAGATGGTTCGTTAACTTCTCGTAAACAATTTGATGCATTGATTACGGATAACGAACAAGCTGTCGGGCAAGTAGTGAAAATGGTGAAAGAAGGAAAAGTACTGTCGCAGCAGCAAATTGAATTCTCCTTACGAGCAGATACGGTTTGTATTCATGGAGACGGAAAACATGCGGTACAGTTTGCGAAAGAAATTCATGCAAATTTAATGGAACAACAAATTGTAATATGTGCAATCAAGGAGGAACTAAATGGAAGCTAATAAAATCAAAGTAAATAAAGAAGAACTTGAGCAAAAGAATAAAAGTAAGTTTGTGAAAAAAACAGCTAGTAAAAGTGTGTTACTAGGTGCAGCGTTCTTAATGGCTACGTCATCTATCGGACCTGGATTTTTAACACAAACAACGATATTTACACAGCAATTAGCTGCTAGTTTTGGATTTGTTATTTTAATCTCTTTAATTTTAGATATTGTCGCACAAGTAAATGTATGGCGAATTATCGCTGTTTCTGGGTTACGAGGGCAAGAGATTGCCAATAAGGTATTGCCAGGGTTAGGTGTTGTTCTTGCCATCATGATCGTTATTGGCGGTTTAGCATTTAATATTGGGAACGTTGCTGGGGCAGGTCTAGGTTTAAATGCCATGCTTGGTTTAGATCCAATTACCGGCGCAATTTTAAGTGCACTATTTGCCGTTTTTATCTTTCTCTATAAAGAAGCTGGGAAGATAATGGATAAGGTAGCGCAAATGGCTGGTGGTATCATGATTTTACTTATGCTATTTGTTGCTTTTAAAACGTCACCTCCTGTAGGGGAAGCGATTGTGAGTACTATTATGCCTCAAGAAATTAGCTTGTTTGCAATTGTAACTTTGGTTGGTGGATCAGTTGGCGGATATATCATATTTGCTGGTGGTCACCGTCTTTTAGATGCTGGCATTAAAGGAGTAGAATCTTTACCGGCAGTAACAAAAAGTTCTGTAACTGGGATTGTAATTACAGGTGTGATGCGAATTGCATTATTCTTAGCAGTTCTTGGTGTTGTTTCACAAGGTTTAGCAATCGATCCTGCTAATCCACCTGCATCTGTATTCCAACTTGCTGCTGGTGATATTGGTTACCGCATGTTTGGTATGATAATGTGGGCTGCAGCGATTACTTCTATTGTAGGTGCTGCTTATACATCGGTTTCTTTTATTCGTTCATTCCATCCAAAGATTGAAAAATATCATAATTGGGTGATTATCACATTTATCCTTGTTTCAACAACAACATTTGCCTTCATCGGACAGCCTGTTAATGTGTTAATTATCGTTGGAGCAATAAATGCAATGATTTTACCATTAGCACTTAGTATTATGTTAATTGCGGCACATAAAAAAGACATTGTGGGTACATATAAGCACCCTCGCTGGTTAACTGTGACGGGTGTAATGGTAATTGTTCTTATGGGCTATTTAAGCGTCATCACACTGATGGAACAAATGCAGAAGTTATTTGGTTAATCAAACTATCATCCGTGAGCGTCTTTAATATAGATTGGTTTGGCCTGTATAATTAATTTGTGGCTTGCAAATTAGAAATTGCAACAATATCCTAAATGAAAACGACGAGTAACTATTCATAATAGCTGCTCGTCGTTTTGCAATTATTCTCAAACTTCACCAAATTGGTGACCATGTTTTTAAAAATTGAATGGTCCGTTCTCTACCAATGCTAATTAATTTTTTCTTCGTTTCTTCATCCATATCAAATTGCGTGGCACTATAATTTTCAACCGGAATAAAAATAATATTCTTCTCATGCCTTCGTGAAATATAGCGATTGTCATGTGCATCTTTCATTGTTGAAAACAGCGCTTCAAATAGCTGAATGGCATTATTGATTTTATGTGGTGCCATCTCTTCGTTGGAACTACTTAATTTCATACCGAGAACAGGTCGCACTTGCTTGTGATTATCATAAAGCCAAAGTGGGAAGTTGCTCAGTACTCCACCGTCCACAATGACGCATTTTTCCTTACCATTTTTTAAATAAACGGGTTCAAAGAAAAACGGTATACCACAGCTCATGCGTAACGCACGGGAAATCGGAAATGTACTGCCATCAATGCCATAATCCTTTAAATCATCTGGCAAGACTACAATTTTACCGTTTGTTAAATCGGAAGCAACGAGCTTTAATGAACCTTTTGGTAAATCACCAAAGGATCGTATCCCTTTAGTTGCTAATTTTTGATAAAGCCATTTTTCTAACGCCTTACCTCGGTACATTCCAAGTCGCATATATAAATTAATCCATTTTAAAAACGGCATGTTCATCCAAAACTTTGGTGGGTCGAGTAATACTTTCAAGTTGAGCTCATCAAAAATTTCCTCTAGCTCTTTGGCATTAAAACCCGCTGCGATAAAAGCTGCCAAAATAGCGCCAGCACTAGTACCAGCTACACGCCTAAATTGTATTCCGCGTTGCTCTAATACTTGTATTGCTCCTACATAAGCAAAACCTTTAATGCCACCGCCAGAGAACACCCCATCAACAATCATTTGTTCTCTCCTTTAATGCTTTTATACACTGTAAGAGTAAAAGGGAGAAATTAGAACTAAAAATCGACAAGTTTCCATCTATCAAATAATCCTCGCGATGCTCCGTTATTTAAAAAGTGAATTTGTTTTAAATAATCAACATTCATTTGATGGAGCATTTATTCTAGAATTTATTGCTTTTAATAAAACAATTTTGTCTGAAGAATTTCTAGTGCTCGGTCTATTTCCTTTAAATCTTCTTTCGATGCATTTTGTATTCGAGCTTGGAAACGATATTCTATAGTTGCAAAGGCTTCTTTCATCATAGTTTCACCTTCATTAGAAAGACGTATATAGTGCTTTCGTCGATCCCCCAAATCCCCAATTTTCTCAATTAATCCTTTTTCAATTAGCTTTCGGAGTTCACGACTAGTATTAGGCATAGACATATGTAGACAATCACTAATCTCGCTTGGTGTCACAGACTGACTGACTGTGACATATTCAAGAATATTATATTGAATGGGTGTGATTGAATCCGCCTTGGCGTTTTGTGATAATTCCTGTGTCACACGATGAACGGAAGTTGTAAATGACACAAGTTTAGTAAAAAGGGCATTTTCGTCCATTTCTCTCACCTCTTACTGACAAGATAGCAAAGATATTATCAGAATACAATTATCATTTGACAACTAAAAATATAGAGTGGTAAACTTTAGTTATCAAATGATAACTAAAGGGGTGCTTTATGAAAACGCTAGTTGTTTATACATATCCAAATCATAAAAGCTTAAATTATACTTTTTTACAGCAAGTCATTAAAGGGAGTAATGAAAATCCTAACATTAAGGAATTACAAGTTTTAGATTTATATGAGGAGGATTTTAATCCGGTCCTCGTCTTTAATGCACATAAACGAAGACGTGATATGCATACAGATCCGTACCTTGAAAAGTATAGAGATCAAATTAAATGGGCGGATAAAATTGTTTTTATTTACCCAATTTGGTGGGGAAGACCTCCAGCGATGCTTATGGGATACATAGATCAATTATTTGCTTCTAATTTTGCTTACAAGGATAAGAAAGGGCTTTTCCCAGAAGGGCTTTTGAAAGGCAAGTCCGTTGTATGTGTATCGACTATGAAGGGCCCCACATACTATCCGTTTCTCTGGTTGAATAACGCGCATAAAGTTTTGATGAAAAGAGCTTTATTTAATTTTGTAGGTATTAAGAAAATTAAGTTCTTTGAATTTGGCAATATGGAAAGTTCAAAGGGGAACCAAATAAAGAAATTAGATAAAATTTATGATTACTTTAAAAAAGTGGGTAATTAAGTAAAGCGATTGCAACTTTTAAAGGGTTAAAAATGAAACTGTATTTAGTTAAATTACGGAGAACTGTATCATAAGTGCAGCTAATAATAATTGTTTAAGTGGTCAAATAAAAATTCTTTTTCGAGTTAAAGACCTTGAATTATTCATGATACACAAAAAAAGACCCGGAAATTAAATTCCGGGTTTGATTAGCACTTACATTGAAAACTCCATGACACACTGCCTCGCTTTCGCATTGAATCTTAAGAATGTCCTAAGAAAACGTTGCTTAGCTGCACTCAGTATTGATGGTCCTTCTGAGTTATTGATCATTCGCACTCATCGGGTTAACCCTCCTAGTCATTTAGATTCGAAGTGAAATCTTTAATAGTATGGAGCATTTTTTAATTTTTATACATGAGTCAGTAATTATTTTTTCAGCTAGTGCTTAATGCTGATACGAAAGAAGGAGACATACTGAATGAATCTAATCAGATTAACCAAATAATTCTAATCATTTCCAAAAAGAACTTGAGTTAATACAATATCTTTTAGAAAAAAGTACTATCGTTGAAAAAACCAAACGAGTAATTTATACTGTTATAGTGACATGAATATGTGATGTTTTGCTTAGAATCCCTTAAAATGAAAAGGCAAACTTATCGAAAGGTAAGGACGCAAAGCTACGAGTCTAAAATCCCATTGGATCAAGACAGTCGGGTTGCCAAGAAAAGAAGTGGTTATTTTGCTACCCCAATTTTTCGTTGGGGTAGTTTTTTATTTGAAAGAAATGCTGTAACGAACAAAGGTGTACATTATCTAGTAGCTAAAATATGGTTATGAAGAAGGAGATTTAAAATGATAGTTGTTGATGAGCCAAAATATAAAATGGCAATATATGAAGCAAAGAAAGAAGTACATGTTCAAATAATTGGGTTTATTAAAGATGATCTTGTTGAAGGCTATTTAAATCATTTGGACAAAACAAGTGGAATGGTACAGAAAAAGAATTATCGATTAGTTGTTGATGCAACCCACCAATCACCGCTTCCTTCAAAAGTTGCGGCAGGACTAGGAGATACATTCATGTTTTACGCGTCTCTTGGATTTAATGATATTGCCATTGTAAGTTCTAAATCTAAAATTTCAGCAGTACAAATTCGAAATGCACTAGAGACAGTTAATTTCCCTGGAAGACTAGTCAATCATGTTTCTGAAACAACTTCACGCTAATTTCAAAATAAACAGCTTTAAATTAGAGAGGAATAATATCACGATGCAAACAACAGCAGATTTATATACAATTGAAATCCTTACAAAAGATCAACCAGAATTAATTGAAAAGGCCGCAGCATGTTTAGCTAAGACTTTTGTTGGGGTAGAAGTTGGTGGGACGTGGATACAAGAGCCAATAATCGGATACGCATTACAATTACCTTATGAAGATTGGTATCAGTTTACGAAGGAATATATCGAGACATATGCTCACCAAGGTTACTGTGCTGTAGCGTTAGATAACGAACAAAATGTTCTAGGTGCACTAGTTGGGGATACAAATGCTTTTGAAATTATTGAAGAGGATATTTTTGAAGGCACGTTTGCTGATATGAACGTTGTCATGCGTGTGTTAGCGGATATCGATCAACGTTTCTTAGATGATTATAAAAAACGTAACGGAAAAGACTTGGAAGATGGGGAAGCATTACATATCTTTTTACTAGGCATCATTGCAGAACATAGCCGTCATGAAATTGTACAAAGCTTAGGTGATGTTTTATTAAACAAGGCAAGAGAAGAAGGGTTAAAACTTGTACTAGCTGAAGCGACAAATCCAAAATCAATTCGCGTGCTGGAGAAGTATCATGGCCTAACGAAATATGTAGATGTTGAAGGGAATTATATTGTTCATAAATATGAGGACAATGAAAAACTAAGCAAAATTCCAGCGACTATAGCTGATGGAATTTATATAGTTGTAAAGGATTTATAAGAATTCATTATAAAATAAATTAGAAGATTAGGAGATTAATCATGGAAATTATAATGATAGGAATTATTATCATTTTATTGTGTACCTCTCTGTATTTTTCGTACCAATATTTTACGCTTAAACGCCAATCTCATATAAATAATGAGGTTACAAGTGAAATGACCGGACATTCTTCAAGTGAAGTAAAAGAGCAAATTCAGTTGTTTGCCAAAATCATGAATGAAAAAGGCGAAAAGCTGACTGAACAAGGAGAATACGCAGCTGAAAAGGCTGATATTGTAAGGGCTGCAATAGATGAAGTAGGTAAAGGATTAAAAAAACAATTAATCGCTACTGAAGAAAGTTCTACTTCAATTGAGGATATGACAGTGGCCATTGAAGAGCTATCTATAAGGTCAAACCAAATTTCAGAACAATCGAATACGACGTTAGAATTGACGCAAGATGGTAACGATAAGTTAAAAGATTCGATGGTTAAAATGGAGAAGTTTAATCAAACAATCAATACAACATCTGGTGCGATTAATATTCTTGGTGAAAGATCACACGAAATTGGCAAGATTGTTAAAGTAATTACGGGGATTTCAGAGCAAATCAATTTATTAGCATTGAACGCAGCGATTGAAGCGGCTCGTGCAGGTGAACACGGTAAAGGGTTTGCTGTAGTTGCTGGTGAAGTTCGTAAATTAGCTGAACAATCACGTCAATCATCTTCTGAAGTATCGAATATTGTAAGGAACATTCAAGAAGAGACAGATAAAGTTGTCATTTCAATGAAGCTAGGTACGGAAGAATTTGCACAAACGAACACAACAATTTTAGAAATTGGGACGATGTTTGAACAGATTGTAGAAATTACAAAAGTAATTGCTGAAAATAATGCGAATTCATCTGCAAGTACAGAAGAATTATCTTCAGGCTCTCAGCAAATTTCAGCGGCAATGCAAGAGATTTCTTTCATATCTCGAGAATCAGTTGAAATGTTTGAAGAGCTAGTTGGAATTAGCGATGATGAATTAAGAACAATGGAAGCTTTAGTTCGAGAAGCAAAAAGTATTACAGAATTAAAAAACAACAAAAAATTTTTTCATTGATTCAAGATTTTGAAACTATCAAGAATTTATAGATGTACATATAATGAATCTGAATCCAGAAATTAAAAATTTCATTAAAGATAGAGTATATATGAACATAAATTGAAGTAGCAGAGAATTGCTATTACATCTAAATATTATAAATTTGTTTTCCATCAACACTTACCACACGAAGAAGTAGTTGTTAAATTAACATTGGAATAATTTAAACTTTTATAGCACCAAATTCAGTATGAGCTTCTTCTGAATTTGGTGCTAATTATTTTTGAACTTTTTTTTGAAATTGGGGCTATGCTTTCTTCTTTAAAGTATAGGTTAGCGACTTTAGGTCATTCATTAATTTTGAACAACTAGAGGAACGATTACTCGAATAATTTAAGAATACCAGGTACTTTACCTAAAAGAGTAGCCCATGGCAATAAAAAATTACACATGGGCTATAGGGAAAGACTATTTTTTATTCGAGTACATCTCAAGATTGTGTAAATATTAGATTTCAATTAATCATTCTTTTTAAGATTTAAGAAATTATTAATTACCTCGACATATTCCTTTTTGGGGTAAGTTTTATATAAATCACTGGATAAGCGAATTGGATCACCAAAAAAATACCTCTCATATTGCATTTGTCTCGTTCCGAATGAACTCATCGTTAAATCCCAGGCTAATCGGAATATTTTCATTCGTTCCTCTGCTGTTTTATTTGCTCCTTGAAGATATTGATCTAAATCTGCTCTAATAGCAGATTGAAATGCCTTTTCCGTTGGCAATGTTATCATACCGCTGGCGCCAATTAACTGGATAATTTCAATGAAACGTGGATAAATTTTCGGGAAAATGTTACCGGCAACCTTCAGTGATAAAATATCAGGACGCATATAACCCCATTCATCTAGAGCTGCGTCATTCTCCGATTTTTCTAACAGCGCCTTCATTGTTTCTAAACCAATGATGATTTCCGACATCTTTTCTTGTATATGTTGATACTCACTAACGTTTATCGTTTCTATAAGAAGCTCAGCAATACCTAGAATAAATTCTGTTTTTACTATTTGTCTAGTCAATACTTGATGTTTAGCAAAATGGTGAAAAGAGCTTTGAATTGGAAATTTTTCAGCTACTTCATCGTTTTTATAATAAAATACTCGCTCCCACGGAACTAATACATTGTCAAAGACGACAATTGAATCTATCTCTTCGTACCTTGAGCTTAACGGATGATTAAAGGAAGAATCTCCTCCAATAAATGTATCCCTACAAATGAATTTTAACCCTTTCGTATTCGAGGGGATGGCAAATGCAAAAGCTTCATCTTCATTAAAAAGAAAGCTACCAACACTAAATACAAATAACTCATCGGTTAAACCACCTTGTGTAGCTAGAAGACGTGCACCTTTTATCACGATTCCTTCTTCATTTTTAGCAATAACCTTTGCTGCGATTGGCTCTTCCGTATCTTCAATATAAATTTGAGAGCGATTCACTTGTGGTGCTATAAATGTATGTGTAAGCGATAAATCATTTTCTCTGGCCAATTCAAAAAATGCTTGCAGATTATCTGGGAAACAGTTCTCTTTATCCTTTAATAAGGATACTGAAGAGGCAAAGCTCATTAAAACAGTGTTTAAATAGTCGGGGCTTCTTCCTAAAATACCACCAGTATACCTTGCCCAATGTTCCATCATCTTTCGTCTTTTCAATAAATCTTCTTTCGTTTTTGGTTGTAAATAGGAAAGCCCAATTGGTTCACCTGATAACGGTGATATAAAAGTCATTTCATCTTTTATGTTTGGGTCATGTTGCAAATCATAAAGAGAAGCTTTTGTCTGAATAAGTCCTTTAAAAGTTTGATGTTCAGACAGCAAACCTTCAACTTTGCTACCGTCAAACCAAATTTCATTATTTAACTGATTTAATCGGTTAATAAAATCTTCCCCATTAATAGCCCCCATGTGTCGACTCCTTTATGAACTAGTATAAAACGGGTATATGCAACTGTAAGTTCCAAATAAAAAAAGTACTACTCATATTTACATATATATACGCAATATATGCAAATATTGTAACTAAATTAACATGGTATGAAATTAAATCGCAGTTATTTGGATGGTGGCGGTAGTTTAATTCCTCGTGCACCTATTCCAACTATATTTTTGATTTAAGCTTTATAAGACTAAATTGTTGCGTACACATAATAAAACTTTCTAGATTATCTTTGCTAAAAATGTTAAAGTCGGAATGAAATCGATGTTAAAAGATAATGTATTTATAAGCAGAACCTAGTTCAATTGCACTTAGAAAGAAACATTATGCGAATATGATGAAAACGTATGTTATAGGATTACTGAATACGCAAGATCAGACAAGGGAGTAAAAAATATTTATATATATATTTTTGGAGGTTTAGTATGGAAAACAATATGATGACATTATCACCGGTGCAACAGGAAGAATTACTTACCCTATTGAAAGACCGTTTTAAAAAAAATATGAATCGTCATCCAGAGCTTGAATGGACAAACATTCAAGAAAAGCTAGAAGCGAATCCTGATAAACTATGGTCTCTTTTCGAGATGGAAAGAACTGAAGGCGAACCCGATGTGGTTTCTTTTGATGAACAAACAAGTCAATATATTTTTTGTGATTGTTCAAAGGAAAGCCCTAAAGGTCGTAGAAGTGTTTGTTATGACCGAGAAGCGCTAGAATCAAGAAAACAACATAAACCCCAAACGAGTGCTATCGATATGGCAAGGGACATGGGTATTAAGATGTTAACAGAAGAACAATACCGAGAGTTACAAAATCTCGGGAATTTTGATATGAAAACATCAAGCTGGGTAGAAACACCATCCGATATTAGAAAACTAGGTGGCGCAATCTTCTGTGACCGTCGCTATGACAAAGTTTTTGTATACCATAATGGAGCAGATTCCTACTATGCTGCGAGGGGCTTTCGTGGAGCGCTAAAAGTATAAAGATTTGCATTTATGGTCGGCGGTTAAGTTCATCAATATTGAAAAGGGGGTGTCCAAAAATTAATTGGGCATCCCCTTTCGTATACATTTACTGGGCAACTTCATATACATATTGTAAAAGCTAATAGGGAGTGGGGCACATTGGACAAACGAAATAGCAAATACAGATGGATTGTATTTGTCACGGTTTTATTTTCTTATTTGTTAATGGCGAGCCAACGAACTGCTCCAGGACTAATTACAGAACAGCTGATGCGAGATTTTCATGTGACAGCATCAACGATTGGGCTATTGACGAGTATCCAATTTTTAGTGTATACGAGTTTGCAAATTCCGATGGGGATTTTGGCCGATCGTTATGGTCCAAACTTATTTCTCATTGTGGGAGCCACACTTACAGGTTTAGGAACAATTATTTATAGTTTAGGGACACATGAAATCGTTTTGTTTTTAGCTAGAATACTTACAGCTGTTGGGGATGCTACCATTTGGGTGAATATGGTGCTCATTTTGGCAAGTTGGTTTCATAAAAGGGAGTTTGTTCGATTAATTGGTTTTGCAGGTATGACAGGTAGTCTTGGTTTCTTACTAGCAACCGTACCTTTCTCTGCATGGATACAGTTGCTTGGTTGGAGGACGGCATTTTTCTCTGCGGGCTTATTATTATGTTTATGTGGCGTGCTGCTCTATTTTGTACTTGTCAAAAAAACAAAGCAAATTTTTATAGAGGAACCGGTAATTATAGTTGAAGATATTCAACGCGAAAAAATGGCTGTTATACTCCGAAGAATTTTTTCGAGTCGGCAAGCATGGGCTCTATTTTTTTGTCATTTTGGTGTAGTCGGTGGTTATGTTGGGTTTATTAGTTCGTGGGCAGTACCATACGGGATGAATATGTATGACATGACACGTTCGGAAGCCAGTCAGCTCATTATGATCGGTTTGATTGGCGCGTTAATTGGAGCGCCCCTATCAAGCTGGATTTCTAGCCGATTAGAAATGATAAAGCGACCGTATATTGTTGTACAAATTGCGGTATTAATTGGGTGGTTTACATTTCTGTTATGTAAAGGGCAGCCTTCGCTTTACTTGCTCATTACTCTTTTCTTCATTATTGGTATTGGCTACGGGGCGAGTGCACTAACTTTTGCAGCTGTACGTCAATCATTCCCGCTAAAAGATTCTGGTATTGTTTCAGGATTTGCCAATACGGGTGGCTTTTTAAGTGCGGTATTATTGCCGATTATTTTTGGCTATATATTAGATTATTTTCAAGCTACTTCAGGTAATGTTGAAAATGGCTATTACTATGGTTTCATCGCACCCGTTATTTTTTCTGTTTTAGGCTTAGTTGGTGTATTTTTTATAAAAGAAAATCATCAAGGGGCACAAGAGAATACGAATATCCATAGTTCATAGTTATAGGTTAAAAATACAAATGAAGCCATACTGTATAGCCCCCTCCCAAATTGCCCATGCTAACTAAAAAGGGAGTGAGTGAGCATGGAAGAGGAAATTTTAACGAATGGGCAAGGACATCCGATAACAAACAATCAGCAACTTAGATCTGTTGGTGATAGAGGTCCTGCTACACTAGAAAATTACGATTTTATTGAAAAGATTAGTCACTTTGACAGAGAGCGTATCCCAGAGCGTGTTGTTCATGCGCGTGGTGCGGGGGCCCATGGTTTTTTTGAGGCTTATGGGGCAGTTGAAGGCGAGCCAATTGCTAACTTTACGAGAGCTAAGTTATTTCAAGAAAAAGGCAAGAAAACGCCTGTTTTTGTACGATTTTCAAGTGTGATACATGGTGGGCATTCACCAGAAACGTTACGTGATCCGCGCGGTTTTGCGGTGAAGTTTTATACGGAAGATGGCAACTGGGATTTAGTCGGAAATAATTTAAAAATCTTTTTCATTCGAGATGCGATGAAGTTTCCAGATATGATTCATGCGTTTAAGCCAGACCCAATTACGAACCGACAAGATGCAGAACGCTTTTTTGATTTTTGTGCAGCCTCGCCAGAAAGTTTCCATATGGTGACGCTCGTTTATTCACCATGGGGAATTCCTGCCAATTATCGTATGATGCAAGGTTCAGGAGTGAATACGTATAAATGGGTCAATGCTAAAGGAGAAGCGGTACTTGTCAAATATCATTGGGAACCAAAACAGGGCATCCGCAATTTAACGCAGCAACAAGCACAGGAAATTCAAGGTAAAAACTTTAATCATGCCACGCAAGATTTATTTGATGCGATTGAACAAGGGGAGTATCCAGAGTGGGAGTTATTTGTTCAGATAATGGAAGATGGTCCGCATCCGGAGCTCGATTTTGATCCGCTTGATGATACGAAACTTTGGCCGAAAGAGCAATTTCCTTGGCAAGCAGTTGGCAAAATGACTTTAAACAAAAATCCCGAAGACTATTTTGCAGAAGTAGAACAAGTGGCATTTGGGACGGGGGTTCTTGTAGATGGGCTCGACTTTTCCGATGACAAAATGTTACAAGGTCGTACATTTAGTTATTCGGATACGCAACGACACCGCGTAGGGACGAATTATTTACAATTACCTATCAATGCACCGAAAAAACATGTTGCGACAAATCAACGTGGAGGACAAATGCAATACAACATACAAAAAAACGGAAATCCACATATTAATTATGAACCATCTTTGTTAGGTGGACTGAAAGAAGCAAAGCAAGCTGGCAAGGAATATACACCATTTGTTGAAGGGAATCTCGTACGTGCACCACTTGGCCGAACGAATGACACGAAACAAGCAGGAGAAACGTATCGAGAGTTTGAAAAGTGGGAGCAGGATGATTTAATTTTGAATTTAACGACCGATTTAGCAAAATGTGCCCCAGCAATTCAAGAAACAATGATTCGTTATGCCGAGCAAGCAGATGCTGAGTATGGTAGACGGTTACGAGAGAATTTGAAAACAAGTAGTGAAAATGCAGGACCACTTGGCAATGCAACAAGTGATGAAGGTGTTCAGCAAGCAATTGACGAAAGTAAAGAAACCGACCCACTGTAAAAAATCCAATAGTGCAAGCTAACATTCACAGCATAACCTCTGTTATAATATGTGCTAGTAGAACTGTGGAGGTTTGTAATGGATAATAATGATATTTTAATTCGCGTGCGTTACGCATTGGATTTGAAAAATAGAGATATGGTTGAAGTTTTTAAACTTGGTGGAATAAAAGTTACACCAGAAGAAATGCCTAAAATGTTAATAAAATCACTTGAAAAAGATGAGGAAATTCCGGCTGATTATGAGCAAATAAAGGTGAATCACAAAACATTAGAAGCATTTTTCAATGGACTTATTACGCTGAAACGGGGGCCAATGCCAGTAAAAGAAGGGCAAGCGCCACCTGTTCAAGAAAAGCCCGACCATATAAATAATATGGTATTGAAAAAACTAAAAGTTGCGTGTCAGCTAACAACAGAACAGATGCTTGATGTTCTCGATGATGGTGGCATCGCTGTTTCAAAAGGAGAGTTAGGTGCGATTATGCGTAAGCCTGGTCATCGCAATTATAAAGAATGTGGCGATAATTTTGCGCGCAAGTTCATTAAAGGACTCTCTATTCGATATCGCGGTAAAAACGATTAAACAGCATAAAAAAATATTCCATTGTTTCAACTTTTGTTGGAATGATGGTTTTTTTGCATCAAATAAGCTAATGCTTTCAATTCGAGATAAATATCATTTAAGATAAGTATATAAAAGGAGTGATGTAGGATGGAATTAGGAATTACAACATTTGTCGAAACAACGAAAAATGCAGTGAATGGTGGGACAATCCCGCATGATGTTCGTATTCGGGAAGTCGTCGAGGAAATCATTTTGGCAGACCAAGTAGGACTTGATGTTTTTGGTGTTGGTGAACATCATCGTGAAGATTTTGCAGCATCTGCGCCAGAAATGATTTTAGCAGCGGCAGCATCTCAAACGAAAAATATTCGTTTAACGAGTGCTGTAACGGTTTTATCATCTGCTGATCCTGTACGAGTATTTCAAAACTTTTCAACGTTAGATGCGATTTCAAATGGGCGTGCAGAAATTATGGCTGGGCGTGGTTCATTTATCGAATCTTTCCCGTTATTTGGCTATGATTTAGACGATTATAATGAGTTATTCGATGAAAAATTAGAGTTGCTATTACAACTTTGTCAAAATGAAGTGGTCAACTGGCAAGGGAAGCACCGAGCATCAATCGAAAATTTACAAGTGTTCCCGCGCTCTGTGCAAAATCCATTACCTGTGACGATTGCAAGTGGAGGGACGCCTCAATCCGTTGTTCGTGCAGGGTTATTAGGGTTGCCGCTTGTACTCGCAATTATCGGAGGAAGTCCACTGCAATTCGCACCGTTAGTAGAATACTATAAACGCGCGGCAACAAAGGCAGGACATGATGTAAGCAAGCTGACAATCGCTTCTCATTCACATGGCTTTATTGCGCCAACAAATGAACAGGCGAGAGAGAAATTTTATCCATCTACTGCACTCGTTATGAATCAATTAGCAAAAGAGCGCGGTTGGGGACCGTATACCCGCCATACATTCGATTCGATGGCTGAGTTGGAAGGGGCACTTTATGTTGGAGACCCGGAAACAGTAGCTGAAAAAATTATTTTCCTGAGAAAGCATGTTGGCATTAATCGTTTTATGATTCATATGCCAGTTGGTTCGATGCCACATGAGGATGTAATGCGTGCAATCGAGTTATTTGGAAAAGAGGTTGCACCTATTGTCCGTGAAGAAGTAGCGAGATTAGAGCGTGAACAGTAAGTCGCTTCTGTCCTTTTTTTATCAAAAATTTGATACAATAAAGAGCACTGAGTAGAAAAAGGATTGGTGAACGAGCGTTGAAAACATTTAAAAAAGTTTATATAGAAATCACAAGTGTTTGTAACTTGGCATGTAGTTTTTGTCCGCCAACTGAGCGCGCAAAAGGTTTAATAAAAGTCGACCAATTTGCTAATATATTGGATGAAATTAGTGGTTATACGAAATATATTTATTTACATGTAAAAGGAGAACCATTATTACATCCACGCATTGGTCAATTATTGGACATTGCGCATGAAAAAGGGTTCAAAGTGAATATTACGACGAACGGTACATTAATTAAAAAAAATCGTGAAAAATTACTAGGAAAGCCCGCACTGCGACAAATTAATTTTTCACTGCATAGCTTTGATGGACATGAAGGCTCTGAAAACCGGGAGAAATATTTGGATGATATTTTACAATTCGTTCGTGAAGTTCGTGAACACAACGTCATTATTTCATATCGCCTGTGGAATTTACAGCGCAGTCACCTTTCAGAGGAAGCAAATCGTAGAAATCGCGAAACGCTTGAAATTCTAGAAACGGAGTATAGTCTTGATTACGAAATTCAAGAGCGTGTGGAGATGGGGAAAGGCGTCAAAATTGCTAAAAATATTTATTTAAATCAGGATCATGAATTCCGTTGGCCGAGTTTGCTTGAAAAGGCAGATGAAGGAAAGGGATTTTGCCATGCATTGCGTACCCATGCCGCGATTTTAGTAGATGGCTCAGTAGTCCCATGCTGTTTGGATGGTGAAGGGGTTATTAATTTAGGAAATGTTCATGAGCAAAAATTTGGTGACATTATTGAAAGTGAACGTGCACAAAATTTAGTAGAAGGCTTTTCACGTCGAGAAGCAATGGAAGAACTATGTAAAAAATGTGGCTTCCGTCAAAAATTTGGATTAGATCATGAGTTACCGGAAATGTAAATTTAGTGAATTTTATGAGTATGCCCATCTATTTATGAAGAGAATATAGTAGAATGAAAATTATGTTTATTACTTTCTAATAATTGTTTATATTAACAGTAAGTTGAAATTAAATGCTTCATATTATATATTTCACTTCTATATAAGTAGATGGCGCTATTTATAGAAGACTAGAGGGAGAGAAAATCATGTTCGGTAAGAAGAAAAATGATAATTACGAATACTTTAATGAACAATCCGAATCAGATATTCAAACAAATGAACGTTTTAAAGAAAAATTAGATTTCCTTGCACTATCAAAAGTGCGCCGAGATTCCGTATCATTACTACATAAAATTTATGTTGAAAACCGCCATGAAATTTTGGATAGCTTTTATACGCGTTTATTAGCGATTCCAGAATTTAAAAAAATTATTCTGGACAACTCAAGTGTTGAACGTTTAAAAGTATCTTTTGATCGACATTTTACAAGCTTATTTTCAGATGAACTGACGATTGAATATGTATTTAAGCGTCGTCGAATTGCGTATACCCATGCAAGAATCGGTGTGCTTCCAAACTGGATGATTTCAGCGTACACATTAATTAACCAGCTGATTATCCCGTTAATCTCAAAACAATGCGGTAAAGATAGCAAAAAACTATTAGATACATTATTAGCTTACGATAGTTTGGTGACACTTGATATACAAATTATTGTGGAGACATATATCGAAATTCAAGGTGGCTCGGTTGTAAATGGTTTAGGCGAAATCATTCATTATAATACACAGCTAGACCAAATTAAAGAGCTAATTCAATTCCAAGAAGTTCAACATGATGATGTGAAGTTAGTAACGGGTTTAATGTTAGAGCTAGATGCGGGTATTGAGGAAATCGCCGCATCAGTTGGAGACATTTCGACACATACACAAGTTTCATTAACTGAATTAAATGATGATTTAGTGTCTTTACAAAAAGTATCGACTATTCTACAAAATACAGATGAGGGCCAGAAGTCTGTTCGCCAAAACGTCGCTAATTTAGTAGATCGTGTGCATAGTGTATCAAAAGTAATGGGCCTTATCCAGGGGATTGCCGATCAAACGAATCTTCTTGCGTTAAATGCGTCGATTGAAGCTGCTCGTGCAGGAGAGTCAGGGAAAGGTTTCGCAGTAGTAGCCGAGGAAGTTCGTAAATTAGCAGATGATACGAAACGTTCTGTACAATCGATTCATACAGATATTCAAGAATTACTGAATATTACAGGGAATATTGATGAGCTGACGAAAAAATCTACAGAAGAGTTACATATAGGTGTTACCGATGTCATTCAAATTACAGGAACACTTTCGGAGCTCAACCAAACATTACAAACACAGGGTGCTAGATTTGAAGAAATTGCTGCAACAACGAGGCATCAAGCTCAATCAGCAAGTGAAATTTCAGAACGCAATCGTAGCATGTCAGAAAGTACGATTCGCAGTAAAGATATCGCTTTTGAGACAGGGACGGCTATTTACCGTTTAAGTAAAATGATTGATGACTATCGTTCGCAAACGATTTCGAAAAACTTAATCATTAGCCAAGAGGATATTATCGAAGTTGCGATTACAGATCACCTATTATGGCGCTGGAAAATCTACAATTTATTATTAGGTTTTGAAGAAATGGATAACTTAAATTTGGGATCACCGAGCGAATCCAATTTAGGACAATGGTATTACGGAATAGGACGCGAACTTCTAGGGGATGAAAAAGCATACAGAGAATTAGAAGCGCCATTTTTAGAAGTATATGAAATCGCGAAAAAAGCAGTTCAAGCACATGTTCAAAACAAAAATGAACTGGCAGAAACCTATTTAGAAGATTTGACGATTACTTCACGAATTGTCATTGATCAACTGCAGCTACTGCAACAAACTTTAATAAAGAACAAAGCACAATATATATAATCATTATTAGCGGGCAATACATAGTCAATGGGACTACGTATTGCTCGCTTTTTTACGCTTGCATAAAAGTAACAGTCATTGCCTCGCTATCATAAAGGCACCATTCTTTGTTTTCAACAACAGCACCAACATTAATTTGATAGCATTTATCATCGACTACCAGTGGCGTATTATAAGGCACTGTTTGTCTTTGCCCATTGACATAAATCGCTGCACTGTGGCTATGACCGAAAAACAATAGCGGTGTATGGATTGTTGGAAATGTTGGGTTGAAGTCTTCATCCCATTCGAATTGATGTCCATGCATTAATGTGGCATGTTCGATATTACGCACTTCTTCATATTGTAAAAAACGCGCATCTCCTGTGACAAGGGCGATGCGCTCTTCCTGATTCCCAATAATCGAAGGAAACGTTAATAAACTAAGGAATTTTTTTTCGATAATCGCAGCATCCTCTATTTGTACATTACGGATTACTTGTGCTTTCTTTTTGCCAATTGTGCATTCAAATAAGTCACCTAACCCGATTATTTTCGCCTGAGGAGCTACTTCTTTTATATGTTCGAGCACCGATTTTGTACGTTTATAATGTGAATGTAAATCACCTAATAATGCATATTGCATAATTGTCACCACCATTGTTAGAAAATCTAATTTGAAGTATAGCAGAATTAACGGGAAAAAGTAGAGGGAGATTTTCTTGTTACTATAGTTTAATGAAATTTGGTAGAGAGAATACTAAACTTTGCTTGCTAGGCATACTATATATATTGAACATAATAATTCAAAGATTAATTGAAGTGCTAGACAGTACGAGGAAAACAATCGCAACCTATTTTCATTAACCTGTTTCAGCAGAAGTCCTCCACTTCTATAAGTGGGAAGAGAACTGCAAGTATTTCCTTAATTAATTTGGGATCCGTTCCCCGGCTGAAACAAGTTAATGCCCCCGGCGGATGTCACAGATTTTTAAAGGAATATTTTCGAGCGGGCTCGAAAAAATCTGGACGCAATTACGCCGAGGCGTAATTGATTATGTGGTGGAAACTAATTATTTAGTTTACATAAATATCAATAAGGGGTGTTTTACTAATGAACCACAAAAAAGGTATAAAGCAATTTTGGCTATTATTCACATTAGTGGGATTATTAATGTTGTTAGCAGCTTGTTCAGGTGATGATACGACAGAGGACGTAGCAACAACAGATGAAAGTACGAAAACAGATAGTCCAACGACAGAACCAGCAACAGAGGACGGGTTATCAGGAAAATTAGAAATTCAATATTTCGTAGGTGGCTACGGAGATGAATGGTGGAAACAAGTAATTGGCGATTTCAAAAAAGAGAACCCGAATTTAGAAATTGTTGAACATGCGGGTCCAAATATTAATACAGAAATGAATACGCGTTGGATTTCAAATGATCCACCAGATGTTGTTTATATCGATGGGGCTGGCGCAAATGAAACGCAAATGATTGCAGAAGGTCAATTAATGGATATTAGTAGTTTTGTAAAAGATTTAAAAATGGAAGATGACACACCATTATTGGACAGTTTCATTTCACCAGCTGAAGAAATTGATGGTGGGAAAATTTACTCGTTACCACTTGTATTTGATACATGGGGCATTTGGTATGATGCAAAATGGTTTAAAGATAATAATTGGGCTCCACCAACGGACTTTGACACTTGGTTAAGTTCAATGGAGAAAATTAAAGAAGAAACAAATATTTCACCATTTATTACGACGGGTCAACACCCACAATACTTTGAACGTGGTGTATTAAATCCTGCCTTTGCAGCAGCTGGTGGGGAAGAATTTTTAAATGATTTAAGAAATGGTGTAGTAGAAGCATGGCAAAGACCAGAAGCATTAGAAGTAATGACAAAAGTTCAAAAAATGGCCGATGCTAAAGTCGTGGATCCTGGATTTGCGGCATATAACCATACGCAATCACAAATGAATTTCCTACTGCATAAAAATGCATACATTCCAGTAGGCTTCTGGTTACCTAATGAAATGAAAAATGACACACCAAGTGACCTTGAATTCGGATTCACGCCAACACCGATGAATAATCCAGGGGAGCCTTTGGCGTTAGTACCAGATATTCGTACAATTGCCGTTGCTGAAAAAGCAAAAAATCCAGAAGCAGCAAAAGCGTTTCTTGCGTTCATTTTCACTGAGAAATACGCACAAGACTTTGCAGCATCAACAGGTGCTATTATGAACTTGAAAAATGTAGATCTGTCAGCAAATACGAATGTGCCAGAGTTCTTAACAGGTATTAATGACATGATTAATAATCCAAGCGCGGTCAAACTTTATAAACACCATACACCAAATGCAGAGGAACAAAAAATTGCTGTTGAAATTACAAATGAAATAAAACTACAACTGATTGAAGTTTTATTAGGTAAGAAAACGGCAGAGCAATTTATCGACATCATGACGAAAAAATCACAAGAATTACGGAAATAAGTAAGCAAAAGGATGGGGTTGACTAGGAAGAAAATTTTCTAGGCAACCCTTCCTTTCTATAATCATTTAAATGGGAGGGGGAGGAATAGAATGGCGCAAACTGCAAAACAACGTTATTTATTTTTAGCCTTTTGTTTACTTCCAACGTTTTTATTATTTCTCGTTTTTACTATATATCCAATGCTCGGCGGTTTATATTATTCCTTTTTTGAATGGTCAGGTACGAGCTCAGTAAAAACATTTATCGGCTTAGATAATTATATAAAGCTTTGGAATGATTCGATTATTAAACAGGCGATATTTAATGACTTCTTCTTCGTATTTGTAAAAGTAATCGGTATTATGATACTTTCCTTATTTTTTGCGGTAGCGCTAACGCAGCTTCGTATTAAAGAGGCACCGTTTTATCGCATCGTATTTTTCTTTCCAAACATTATGTCTGTTGTAGTAATAGGTATCCTTTGGCAATTTATTTATGATCCAAGTATCGGACTTGTCAATAGTCTTTTAACAAAAGTTGGGTTATCAGAATGGGCACGTCCATGGCTAGGGGATATGACATGGGTTCTACCAAGTATTGCGATTCCTGCAATTTGGGCGGGGATTGGTCTATTCATGCTATTGCTTATGGGAGGTATTTCGAATGTACCTAAAAGTTTATATGAAGCAGCAGATATAGATGGTGCTTCAGAATGGCAACAATTTTGGCGAATCACGGTTCCGTTAATTTGGCCTCAAATAAAAACATCGATTTTATATATTATTATTACGTCATTAAATGGCTCATTCGTGTTAGTTCAAGTAATGACGGGCGGTGGTCCAGGGAGCGCGTCAGAAGTAATGGGCTCATACTTATACCAACGCGCATTTGAAGACTTTCAATTTGGTTATGGTGCGGCGATTGGCGTATTAATTTTAGTCGTGTCACTAATAACTGTTTTAATTTCGCAATTAATTTTGAAAAAGGAAAAAGTTGAATATTAAAGGGGGGTTATGATGAAAGCTTTTTCACAAATTATGGTGCGAATTCCGCTTATACTATGGGCTATAATCGTAATTTTCCCACTCGTTTGGATGTTTATGGGCGCTTTTAAAACGAACGCTGAAATTTTCACTTCTCCATGGGCACTCCCACAAAATTTTAACTTCTCAAACTTTGCACGTGCATGGAATGACTTTAATATTGGTCGTGCCTTTTTGAATAGCTTTTTCGTTACCGCTTTAGGTTCTATCTTAACGTTAGCACTATCAATCCCAACGGCTTACGCATTAGAAAGAATTCGCTCAAAAATGGGCGAGGTGCTTATCAATGTTTATTTAGCTTCGATGATGATACCAGCTGTTTTAGGATGGATTCCGCTATTTTTCTTATTAATGAAGCTTAATTTACTAGATAATTTATGGGCGTTATCTCTTATATACGCCATTTCACATGTCCCTTTTACGATTTTCATATTAATCGGCTTTATTGGCAATATACCAAAAGAGCTTGAAGAGGCAGCAACCGTAGATGGAATGAGTCAATATGGTATTTTGTTTAAAATTATTACACCGTTAATCAAATCGGGCATTATGACGGTCACAATTTTAAATGCAATCTCTTATTGGAATGAGTTTTTTATGGCTCTTATATTATTGCAAACAGAAAGTAATACTACGCTAGGAGTTGCGATGAACTTATTGAAAACGAAAGCCCAATACGAAAGTGCGTGGGGTGTATTATTTGCAGGTTTATGTATTGCAGTTATTCCAGTCATTATTTTCTATACGATTTTCCAACGTTCCATTACAAAGGGAATGACAGAAGGTGCGATCAAATAGGAGGATTCATATGGAGTTCCGAGCGGTTCAAAAATTTATAGAACAGTCTATAGAACAAAATGTATTGCCAGGTGCGGTTCTTTGTATTGCCAATGAGAAGGAGATTTTATTTAAAAAGGCTTTTGGCAAGGCGCATGTAAAAAAGGATATTGTAATGAAGGAAAATACGTTATTTGATATTGCTTCTTTAACGAAGGTTGTTGTAACAACACCAGCAATTTTAATACTTTTAGAACAAGGATTACTCGATTTGGATGATTCCGTCGCACATTATTTTTCGGAGTTACAAGGACAACATGAAGAGGTGACAATTAAACATTTACTGACGCATACGAGTGGCTTTCAACCAGAAGTGAGGTTTTATTTACAATCCAATGTGCAAAAAAGTCCATTAGAAGTAATTGCACAAATACAAAATCGTAAGGCAATTGGCTCAGAAGTGATTTACAGTGATGTGAATTATATTTTACTTGGCAAGCTTGTAGAACAGATTACTGAAGAATCACTCCACATTTTTGCAGAGAAAAATATCTTTCTACCATTAAAAATGAAGCATACATTATTTGACCCTCCACCCGATTTGCAAGCAAAAATAGCAGCCACTGAATATCGCGATCATTTACAAGATTACCAGTGGGGCGACGTTCATGATGAAAATGCCAATTATTTTGGTGGTGTGAGTGGTCATGCGGGGCTATTTTCAACGGCTGAAGATTTAGCATGTTACGCACAGGCTTTTATGAAAGGGCACCCTTCTATTATTACAGAAGGAACAAAACGAATTAGTAAAAAAACGTATACGAGTGGTCTTGATGAACAGCGAGGCTTAGGATGGCAATTGTATAGCACCCCGATATTTTCCGGGCAATATTTGCAGGATGGCTTTGGACATACGGGTTTTACTGGGACGTCAATGTGGATTTCAGATGAACAAGAAATTGCTATTATATTACTAACGAACAGAGTACATTTTGGAAGACAATGTAATATTCAAAGATTTCGGAGGATTGTTCATAATTTAATCGCGCTAGAAGTAGAAAACAGTAGGAAATAAGGTGATGGACATAGCGAAACAGTATTTTATTGGTATTGACGGAGGTGGAACGAAAACGCGCTGTGTTATTGGCGATGCAGAGGGGAATATCATTGGCTATAAAGTAAGTACCTCTGGCAATATAAGTGCGATTCCACTAACGCAGTTACATGATATGCTCAATAATATGATCGAAATGATTTTATCAAAGGCGAAAATTCCGTTACATGATATTCATAAAATTTTTATATGTTTAGCTGGTGCAGATCGTTCAGCTGAAAAGGATAAAATCCACCAATCCTTTGAGGGAAGTGCGTTGTTTGACAAAATAATGATTCAAAGTGATGCGCATGCCGCTTTAGCAGCAGGGATATGGGGAGATTCAGGTACATTATTAATTGCGGGCACAGGTTCTATCGTTTATGGCTGGAATGGTGGGCAATCTTTTCGAGTGGGCGGCTGGGGCTATTTATTAGGTGATGAAGGAAGCGGTTTTCATCTTGGAAAATTGGCTGTGCGCTCTATTCTAGAATCCCATGATGCAAAGCTTCCAATGCGACCGTTCCAACGAGAAATATTAGCGCACTTTCATGTACAGCATCCGCCAGACATCATATCGAAAATTTATAGTCAAAAAGCGCCAGTTTCAATTATTGCATCCATTTGTAGCAAAGTGCTGATGGCATTTGATAAAGGGGATGAACTGGCAAGCGAAATTGTTCAATTAACCCTAAATGAATTAATTCGTTTAATTCGTTTAGCGCAGTCCCAAATGGATATGGAAAAGCCACTCGTTTTACATGGGGGACTATTCAGTAATGTTCCTTTTTATGAAGCATTTTGTAAACAATTAAAACAACAATTTCCAACGTTGAAATTTTTGAAGCCAGAAGTTCCTGGTGAGGTAGGTGCCTATATTTTAGCCATGCATGCCAATCAAATTTTTATTGGTGAAGTGATAAAGGGAAATATTAAAAATTCATGGAATTCTATTAAGGAGGGATGATATGAACGACCAGCAATTAACAACTGAAAAACGCAATTCTGAAACGATGAATTTAGATGAATTAACGGTAGTGGAAATTTTAAATATTATGAACCGCCAAGATGAGCATGTCATTCAAGCTGTTGCTAAAGAGCTACCATCTTTAGAAAAGGTCATTGAGAAAATTGTTGATAACCTTTTAAATGGTGGACGCCTTTTTTATGTAGGTGCGGGTTCAAGTGGGCGTTTAGCGATGATGGATGCATCTGAATGCCCCCCAACTTTTATGACAAATCCTAATTTAGTCCAAACAATTATGGCAGGTGGAAATGCCGCATTTTTTCAAGCAGTTGAAAATGCAGAAGATGATGCCGAGGCAGGAAAGCGAGATATAGCTGAAAAGGCGATTACGAAATGGGATACCGTCATTGGGATTACGGCAAGTGGTACAACACCTTATACAATTAGTGCTGTAAAGTATGCGCGATTGAATGGGGCATTTACTGTCAGTTTAACGAGCAATAAAGGCTCAAAAATTAGCGGTTATACAGATCAAGCAATTGAAGTAGATGTCGGTCCGGAAATTTTAACGGGCTCAACACGTTTAAAAGCAGCAACCTCTCATAAAATGATTTTAAATATGATTAGTACAGCAACTATGGTGAAATTAGGGAAAGTGTATGAAAATTTAATGGTCGATGTTCACGCAAGCAATAATAAGTTAGTGGAGCGCGCAAAAAGAATCGTCATGATGGGCACAAATTGCTACTATGAACAGGCAGAACAAGTTTTAAACACGACGAACTTTGCAGTAAAACCAGCGATTGTCATGCTGAAAACAAACGCAGATTTTGAAACGGTTCAAGCAACTTTATTAGAAGTAAACGGAAATACGAAAAAGGCAATCGCTAAACTAAGTTCATAATTGTCTGAGGTGTTAGTAGCGTGTAGTACTAGCATCTTTTTGATGTGGGAAATTTCGCATGGATTCGTTTCATTCACAGGAATTTCAGTTTTTCAAAAATTAGATGAAGCAAGTGATACGAAATTCACATTAAAAGTCAATAGAATATGTTACACTAAACGCAATGAACTTAAGGTGGTAAAAAAAATGTCAGCAATTAACTTATTAAATGAAACATTACAAAATAAATGGTCGTTTGAAACAACAATGAAAATCCAAGAAGAAATGATTCCTGCTATGCTTGAAGGAAAAGATGTTGTAGCAGAATCGCCAACAGGATCAGGAAAAACACTTGCATTTACATTGCCAATTTTAAATAAAGTAGATGGCTCTAAAAAGCAAACGCAAGCATTAATCGTGGCACCATCGCAAGAACTTTCTATGCAAATTGTCGAAGTAATTCGTGAGTGGACAGCGGGAACAGATATTACAGTTCAACAATTAATCGGTGGAGCGAACTCAGCACGTCAAATTGAAAAACTGAAGAAAAAACCAACGATTGTTGTCGGTACACCAGGTCGTCTAAATGAATTAGCGCGCCAAGGAAAGCTGAAATTAAAAGAAATTGAAACAATTGTATTAGATGAATGTGACCAATTATTAAGTCGTGAATACCGAGTAGTTGTGAAGTCATTTATCGAAGGAGCTGCTTTCGGGCGCCAAGTAGTTGTCGTTTCAGCTACAATTACCGAGGAAATAAAAATGGTTGCCGAGCGCTTCATGCTTGAACCAATCGAAATTGAAATCAAACCAGAAGACATGGTGAAGTTTGGGAAAGTTGTGCATTCTTTTGTAAAAATCGAAGAACGTGATAAAACTGATATGTTGCGCCGTTTATCGAATATTGAAGGTGTTCGTGGCCTAGCATTCGTTAATAATATTGATCAAGTTTTAATGAAGCAAAATAAATTAATGTACCGAGATGCACCGATTGTCGCTTTGCATTCAGAAATGAAAAAGGATGAACGTAAAAATGCATTAGATGCTTTCCGAAAAGGCGAGGCACGCATTTTAATTGCAACGGATATTGCAGCACGTGGTTTAGATATTTCTGGCTTAACACATGTTATCCATGTTGATGTACCTCGTACGATTGAACAATATACGCATCGTTCAGGACGTACAGGTCGTGCAGGGGCAGATGGAGAAGTTTTAACATTATTATCTTACCGTGATGAGAAAACGTATAAAAAATGGGTTCGTGATTTATCACAAAAAGCTGTACAAAAAGTATGGCATAAGGGCGAATTTATTGAAGGTAATTCAAAAACCGTGACGGCAATAAAAGAGGCTCCTAAAAGCCAAAGTACGCAAAAGCCTTACAAATCAAAATCAAGCAATAAGGGAATGACATTCAGTAAAACGAAAAAGGGGAAATAAGCGATGACATTTGCAGAAAAATTAGAGCAATTTGCAGATTTAGCTGTACGTATCGGCATCAATGTACAAAAAGGGCAATACGTATTAATTAATACTTCAACTGAAACGTTAGACTTTACTAGAATTGTTGTGAAAAAGGCATATGAAGCGGGCGCGGGTCGCGTACATGTGAACTTAACGGATGCAAGCTTTGAGCGTTCGTATTTTGAAAATGTATCAATAGAAGAAACAGCGAATTTCCCGAAATGGGTTGTTACGCAGCGTGAGGAATTAATCGAGCGTAAAGGAGCACTTCTATGGATTGATGCGGAAAATCCAGATGCATTAGCTGGTATTGATGTCGAGAAAATCGGTGCACAGCAAAAAGCATCAGGTACAGCGCTTGTTAATTACCGAAAAGCTGTCATGAATGATCATATTGCTTGGTCAATTATTGCGGTTCCGTCACCAAAATGGGCTGCAAAAGTATTCCCGCAATTACCAGCAGAAGAACAAGTACCTGCACTATGGGATGCCATCTTTAAAACAGTTCGTATTGGTGAAGGCGATGCTGTTGCAAAATGGCAGCATCATATTGAAAGCTTAGAAAACCGTGCAGCCCAATTAAATAAGAAAAAATATCAGTTTTTACATTATAAAGCACCAGGTACAGACTTGAAAATTGCGCTTCCAGATAAGCATTTATGGGTGAGCGGAAGTAGTAAATCTCCAGATGGCACAACGTTTATCGCGAATATGCCGACAGAAGAAGTGTATACATTGCCAGCGAAATTTGGTGTCAATGGCGTTGTCTCGAATACGAAGCCACTTGTTTATAAAGGCAATATTATTGATGACTTCACATTAACATTTGAAAACGGCAAAATTATTCAAGCCGAAGCAAAAGTAGGACATGCGTTATTACAACAACTGATTGCAACGGATGAAGGTTCAGCGTATTTAGGGGAAGTTGCGTTAGTGCCGCATGAGTCACCGATTTCAGCTTCGAATATTTTATACTACAACACATTGTTTGATGAAAATGCATCGAACCACCTTGCGATTGGTGAAGCGTATCCAACTTGCTATGAAGGTGGAAAAGCACTTGAAGCAGGCCAATTAGAAGCGTTGGGCATTAACCAATCACTGACGCATGAGGACTTTATGATTGGTAGCGCTAATATGGATATTGATGGTGTTTTAGCTGATGGAACGGTTGAACCGATTTTCCGCAAAGGGAATTGGGCATTCTGATTTTGTGATACGGGAGGTGTGTCCATGCGTCGTTTTTGCTTATTAACAGCGGTATTTTTATTCATTATGCCTTTTCCTACCAAGGCTCAGGAACAGGAAGTATATATTGCCATTGGTGATTCTTTAGCGGCAGGACAAACACCATATTCACAAATTGATGCAGGTTATACGGACATTATTGCACTGCAACTCCAGCGAAATGGGAAGTTAGCTCATTTTACAAAAGAGCTTTCTTTCCCAGGCTACCGAGTTGGCAACGTGCTAGAAAGTGTGCAATCTGAAAAAGCAGATGCGCTATTAAAAGATGCCACGCTCATTACCATTTCAGCGGGGGCGAATAATTTATTACCGCTCCTAACGTATAATGCCGATGCAGGGACGCTCGCTTTTTCACAGTTATCCGCTAATTTTGCATTGAATGAAGTGCGTATTCAAATGAAAGAATTACTGGAGCTATTACGAGAAAAAGCACCGAATGCGAAAGTTTATGTGATGGGCTACTACTTTCCATATGTAAGTGTTCATGAAGAACAAGTGGAAGGGGCTATAACATCGTTAAAGTTGTTAAATCGTATTTTACAACAACAAGCAGAACAAGCTAATGCGCAATTTGTTGATGTATATGATGCGTTTAATGAACATGCGCAGTCGTATTTACCAAATCTCAAGGACATACATCCAATCCAACAGGGCTACCGCTTAATGGCCAATCAAATGTTAGGGCAGTATAGTGGTAATGATGCATTTGAGATGCGAGAGGGTGCAATGCCAACACCAAATCCTTTAACATTCGAGGAAATATTGTTATTAAGAAATGATGAGGTAGAGGTGAAAGAGCCTGCGTACAAGCCGTATGTGACAGCACCTCATATGCATAATAATAAACCCCACCCTGTAATGATATAAAAAAGACACATTCTTACCGAATAACATCGGAGTGAATGTGTCTTTTTGCTTTTAATTATTTGTTAACTTTAACATCGCCTAAACGATAAATACCGTCTGCACCTACATTGAAGCCAGTAACTTTATCAGATACACCTGTTAAGTAAGCTGGGTGTAATACGAATGCCATTGGAGAATCGTCTGAGATTTTTTGTAATGCATCTTTGTAAATTGCTTCACGAGCAGCTGGATCTGCTTCGCGACGACCTTTATCAAGTAGTGCATCTACTTCTGCGTTAGAGTAGAATGAACGGTTACCTGGGTCACCATGTTGAGAAGAGTGGAATAATGCATATAGACCGTAGTCCGCATCACCTGTAGAGTTAGACCAACCTAAGATGAACATATCGTGCTCACCAGCAGCTGTTTTCTCTAAGTACGCACCAAACTCTAACACTTCGATATTTGCTGTGATGTTTAATTTCTTTAATTCTTCTTGTAAAACGATTGCTACTTGTTGACGAACTGGATTATCATTCGTCCAAATTGTTGTAGTGAAGCCATCTGCATAACCTGCTTCAGCAAGTAAAGCTTTTGCTTCTTCAACGTTATATTCCATTGAAGTTACATCTTCTGTATATCCGAAAATACCAGGTGATAGTGGACTGATTGCAGGAACACCATAACCTTCATAAATCCCATCGATTAATTTTGTACGGTCAATTGTTTTAGAAATTGCTTGGCGTACTTTAGCATCATCGAATGGTTTCTTTTTTGTGTTGAAACCAATATAAGTTAAAGATGAAGATGCTGTTTCTAATACAGCAGCTGCGTCAAAAGAGTTAACGTTTGCAACTTGGCTTGGCTCTACAGTACCAATAATATCTGCATAACCAGATTGTAATTCAGCAACACGAGTAGCTCCTTCTGGAACAACTTTGAATGTTACAGTATCAAGATTTGCTGGAGTACCAGCGTATTCTGCAAATTTTTCTAATTTAATTTCAGTACCTGGAGTCCATGAAACAAATTTGAATGGACCAGTACCTACTGGATTTGTTGAAATTACTGAACCAGCAAGTACAGCAGAATCTGCTTCCATTGCTGCATAGTCAGCAGCGATTGATTTCGGACTGATTACGCCACCACCATTATGCGTTAAGTGTGCAAGTAATGGAGAGAATGGGTATTCAGTAACGAATTGTACTGTGCTATCATCAATTACTTTAATTTCAGTTACCATCTCGAATAAGAATGCACGAGGAGAGGCAACTTTAGGATCCAAAATACGGTCGAAAGAAGTTTTTACAGCTTCAGCATTAAACGCTTCACCATCATGGAACGTTACGCCTTGTTTTAATTTGAACTCCCAAGTTAAATCATCAACTTGCGTCCAAGATTCTGCTAAACCAGGAACTAAGTCACCGTTTGCATCACGGACAACTAAAGTCTCATAAAGATTTGATTGAACGTTTGAAGAAGATACGTCATTTGAACCATGTGGATCTAATGAGCTGGCATCTGATAATTCTGCGATAATTAAGTCGCCACCAGCAGTTGCTGGAGTGTCTTCTTTTTTACTAGAATCTGTTTTGTCACCAGAACCAGCATCTTTAGTAGATGAGTCTTTGTCATCTCCTCCACATGCTGCTAATACTAGCACTAATGTGAATGTAAGTAGCATCATCCATAGAGATTTTTTTGAAAATGCCATGTTGGAAATCCCCCTAATGTAATTTTTTTTAGAATATTACAAAAATGTAAACTCTTTTTAAAGAATAGCATAGCGCCTAAGTGGCATCAATAATAAAATAGATAAAATAAATTTAAGAGAGAAAATATAAGTTTTATATAGAATAATCATATAATAATTTTATATTCTGAAAGTTCACAGAAACGTAGGATTTATATATATTCGCTGGAATTTCATATGAGAGGATGTGTTATTTCAATATAATGAAAAGTCTAAAAATACAAAAATGATAAAATTTTCTGAATTTTATTAGAAAAATATTATGTTGATAAATAATGTTTTAACTATATATACTGTAATCTATAACAAATTATTAGAATTTTGAGTTTACGTTACATTAGAAAGGGTGATTGATATTGAGTACACAGACAGAAAAAAGTCCTGTCATCGGGAAAAAAAGTAGTCCTCGTTCGGAAGCTTTTAAAACATTTATGAAGAGATTATTGAAAAATAAGGCAGCTGTTATTGGCGGTCTGGTAATACTGTTCATTATTTTAGTAGGAATAATCGGTCCTTTCTTATCGAAAACGGATCCTAATGCACAGGATATTCTTAACAAGTTACAACCACCTTCAAAAGACCATTGGTTTGGAACGGATAACTTTGGACGAGATATCTTTACACGTATCGTGTTTGGAACGAAACTGACATTAAAAGTTGGATTTTTATCTGTTTTAATTGGTGGTGTTGTTGGAATTGTATTAGGAATTGTTTCAGGATACTACGGTGGAATCATTGATACGCTTATCATGCGTGTGATGGACGTATTATTAGCGTTCCCTGGTATTTTACTAGCTTTAGCAATCGTTTCGGTTTTAGGCGGTAGCTTAACGAATGTAATTATTGCAGTAGGTATTTTCTCAGTTCCAGCATTTGCCCGTATTGTACGGGGATCTACCTTACAAGTGAAGAAACTTGAGTACATTGATGCGGTAAGGGCATTAGGTGCTTCAGATGGACGAATTATTTTTAAGCACATTTTACCGAATATTATGTCTCCAATTATCGTGCAAGCAACGATGCGTATTGCGACAGCGATTTTAACAGCATCTGGTTTAGCTTTCCTAGGTTTAGGTGCACAGCCACCAGAGCCAGAGTGGGGCGCAATGCTAAGTGATGGTCGCGCTTACATGCATAATGCGAGCCATATGGTTATGTTCCCAGGGATGATGATTGTCATTGTTGTACTAGCATTTAATATATTCGGAGATGGATTACGCGATGCACTTGATCCAAAAATGAAGCAATAGGAGGAATGATGAATGACTAAATATATTATCCGTCGTTTACTACAAACGATCCCTGTATTATTAGGAGTTTCTATTTTAGTATTTTCATTGATGTTCCTTATTCCTGGTGACCCTGCGCAAGTAATGGCCGGGGAAGGTGCATCTGCACAAACTGTTGAAAATTTACGTGAAAAGCTAGGTTTAAATGATCCAGCCTATGTACAATATGGACGGTATTTAAGCAGTGCCTTACAAGGAGATTTAGGGAATTCTATTCGTAGTGGTCGTCCTGTAATGGAAGAGATTCAAACGCGCTTTTGGGTAACGCTCGAGGTAGCTATTTACTCGACAATTTTAGCAGTATTTATAGGGTTGATTGCGGGGATTATCTCTGCTGTACGCCATTATACGCTAACAGATGTTTCGATTATGATTATTGCCTTATTCGGTTTATCAATGCCAAACTTCTGGCTTGGTCTACTATTAATTCAGTGGTTTGCACTTGGTAACTTGCCATTTGACATCCCGTTCCCAGAGTTTTTAAAAATGCGTCCATCGGGTTGGGGAGATACATGGCGTCAAATGGTGCTACCAGTTATTACACTCGGTACAGGGGGAGCAGCGATTATCGCGCGTATGACTCGTTCTTCCATGCTTGAAGTTATTGGTCAAGATTACATACGTACTGCACGTGCTAAAGGTGTATCAGAGCGAGTTGTTATTTATCGCCATGCGTTAAAAAATGCGTTAATACCAGTTGTTACGATTATTGGGTTAGAGTTTGGTGGCTTCCTAGGTGGTGCCGTTTTAACAGAAACAATTTTTGCAATTAACGGAATGGGACGTTTGACGATTGATGCCATTCGACAGCGAGATTTCCCGGTTGTTCAAGGAACGGTACTCGTCATTTCGCTGCTATTCGTAGTTGTTAACTTACTCGTAGATATTTCATACAAGTTCTTAAATAAACGAATTGACTTAAATTAGTAGAAGAAAAGAGGTGTGGCAAATGAATGAAATGGAAAATATTTTAGTCGTCAACAATTTACAAACAACATTTAAAACAGATGCAGGAGACATACGTGCTGTTGATGGTGTAAGCTTTACGGTTCCTAAAGGGAAAACAATTGGAATTGTAGGAGAGTCTGGTTCAGGAAAAAGTATTACGTCACTGACAATTTTACGTTTACTCGCTTCAAACGGTAGAGTAAATGGTGGGGAAGTTCTTTTTAAGGGCAAAGATTTATTAAAACTACCCGAAAAAGCGATGCGAGAAATTCGTGGAAATCAAATTTCGATGATTTTCCAAGAGCCGATGACATCATTAAATCCTGTTTATACAGTCGGTCAGCAAATTGGAGAAACGATTCAAATCCATAAAAAGGTCGGCAAAAAAGAAGCGATCCAACAATCAATTGAAATGCTGAAACTTGTAGGAATTCCTTCTCCTGAAAAGCGTGTGAAGCAATATCCACATGAACTTTCAGGGGGGATGAGACAGCGTGTCATGATTGCAATGGCGCTTGCGTGTGACCCAGAAATTTTAATTGCAGATGAACCAACGACAGCACTAGACGTAACGATTCAAGCGCAAATTTTAGAGTTAATTAAAGATTTACAAAATCGTTTAGGCATGTCGGTTATTATGATTACCCATGATTTGGGAGTCGTTGCAGAAACATGTGATTATGTAGCAGTTATGTATGCTGGCCAAGTGGTAGAGTATTCAGATGTGCGTTCGTTATTTAAAAATCCGAAGCATCCGTATACATTAGGCTTATTAAATTCATTGCCACGTCATGATATTGAGCAAGAGAAATTAATTCCGATTAAAGGGATGGTGCCGAGTCCGCATGAAATGCCTGTTGGTTGCCGTTTTGCACCGCGTTGCCCGGTTGCCACAGAACTTTGTCATAACAAAATGCCGCAACTATTAAATACAAATGATTCAAATGCAGAGCAAATCCGATGCTGGATGTTCTCTGATGAGTGGGATGGAGATTCGGAGGTGACGCTATATGGCGAAAAAAGAACTATTAAAGGTTGAGGGATTAAAGCAGTACTTCCCGATTAAAGGTGGCTTTTTAGGCCGTACAGTGAATCACGTAAAAGCGCTAGATGGCATCTCGTTTACAGTTTACGAAGGTGAAACGGTCAGTATTGTAGGAGAATCTGGTTGTGGGAAGTCTACAACCGGACGTGCGATTTTACGTTTAGAAGAACCAACAGAGGGGTCTGTTACATTCCAAGGAACAGATTTAACGAAAATTTCTACACGTGAAATGCGTAAATTCCGTAAAGATTTACAAATTATTTTCCAAGATCCATACGCTTCGATTAACCCGCGTCAAACGGTAGCAAGTTTATTAAATGAAGCGATGCATATTCAAAATGTATTGCCAGCAAATGAGCGCCGTGCACGCATTGAGGAGTTACTAGAAACAGTAGGCTTACGTCCGTATCAAGCAGATCGTTATCCGCATGAATTCTCAGGTGGTCAACGTCAGCGTATTGGAATTGCACGCGCTTTATCAGTTGATCCAAAGCTCATTATTTGTGATGAAGCGGTATCCGCACTGGATGTATCGATTCAGGCACAAGTATTAAACTTATTAGAAGAATTGCAAGATGAATATGGGCTAACATACCTTTTCATTTCACATGACTTAGGGGTTGTACGTCATATTTCAGACCGTATCATTGTTATGTATTTAGGGAAAATCGTGGAAATAGCGGATAAAACAAGCTTATTTGAAAATCCGCAGCACCCATATACAAAGGCATTATTATCAGCGATTCCAGTGCCGGATCCAGATGCGGTTAAAAATCGTATTGTCCTTAAAGGGGATGTACCATCACCGATTGATCCGCCAGCAGGATGTCGATTCCATACGCGTTGTCCATTTGCAACGGATAAATGTCGTACGGAAGAACCACTACTGCGCACGACATCCGCAATGAAAGGTGAACATGAAGCAGCATGTCACTATATAGAGGAAATTGCAGCTGGAACTATGACTGAAAAATAAGAAACACACCAAACGAATGAATATTTCGTTTGGTGTATTTTTTTACGAAAAAACTTCCATTATTATTGTGCGAGTTGTGTGTTGCCAATAACGTCGTGTACACTATGGATAACGAAGTGAGGGGGTAATTTCATGAAAATTTTTCACACAGCAGATTGGCATTTAGGAAAGCTTGTGCAAGGTGTATCAATGGTTGCAGATCAACAGCATATTTTGCAGCAATTTATTGAAGAAATTCGAACAGAAAAACCGGATGTCATCATTATTGCAGGGGATTTATATGACCGTTCTGTTCCCCCAACGGATGCTATTCAATTGTTAAATACGACATTGCAACAAATTTTAATTGAAGAAAAAACACCGATTATCGCGATTGCTGGAAATCATGATAGCGCGACACGTTTGAACTTTGGTAGCGAGTTGATGAAGGCAAGTGGACTACATATTAGTGGCAATTTAGATAAAGTAATAGAGCCAGTCGTCTTACAGGATGCTTATGGGGATGTTCATTTTTATTTAGTACCTTTTGCAGAGCCGTCTACAGTAAGGGCTATTTTTGAGGATGAAACGATTACAACGCATGAAGCAGCAATGGCTAAAATTATTGAGCAAATCAAACTTACACTAGATCCTACGAAGCGCAATATTATCGTTGCCCACGCTTTTATTACGAAGGATGGTTTACCAGAAGCAAACACGAGCGATTCAGAACGTAAGCTAACAATCGGTGGGACGGAGTGTATTAACTCGGCATTATTTGAGCCGTTTTGTTATACCGCTTTAGGTCACTTACATCAGGCACATTTCGTTGCGAATGAAACGATTCAATATGCCGGCTCCCCGCTTAAATATTCCGAATCAGAAGTGAATCATAAAAAAGGCTTTACGATTGTCGACTTACAGGAAAATGGCGAAGTAATTTTGCAACGCCGCCCATTAACAGCGATTCGTGAAATGAAAATCGTGACAGGTATGTTAGAAGCTATTTTGCAGCATCCCCGTAGTGAGGATTATGTTTTCGTAAAATTATTAGACGAAAGCTATGTAAAAGGGGCAACTGAGCTTGTTCGTACTGTGTATCCGAACGCCCTTCATATAGAAAGAACAGCTGTTTATCGCCAAATGGAACAGCAAACATCAACAATGAGCCGTGTTGAAATGGACGACTCAGAGCTGTTTGAATTATTTTATAACGAAATGACTGGGAAGCCGTTAAGTGATGAGGCGAAGGAAATTTATACAGAAGTGTTGCAGCAAATACTCGATGGTGAACGAGAATCACAGGAGGTTCAATAAATGAAGCCGCTAAAGCTGTCTATGAGTGCATTTGGACCATATAAAGAAAAGGAAGTCATTGATTTTACAAAGCTTCATGAGCATGGCATCTTTGTCGTTTCTGGTTCTACGGGTGCAGGGAAAACGACGATATTTGATGCGATTACGTTTGCCCTTTACGATGCAGGGAGCGGTGAGGATCGCGAGAAATCATTATTTTTAAGAAGTGATTTTGCAGAACAGACGATGGATACAGAAGTTGAACTTATTTTTGAAGTGAGAAGTCGAATTTATCGAATTTGGCGTAAATTTGGACATGACGGAGCAAGTGCAAAAAGGGTGTTCTATGACATTACCGATGGAAAAGAAGTACCAGCTGTTGAGAAATTCCAAGTGAAGCTTGTTCAATCAAAGATAGAGGAACTCATCGGATTAACGCAATCACAGTTTAATCAAATTGTCATGTTGCCACAAGGGGAGTTTCAAAAGCTATTAACTTCTGAATCGAAGCACAAGGAAGAGATTTTTCGCAAAATTTTTAAAACAGAGCGATTTACAAAAATGGTCGAGCTGCTAAAAGATAAAAAGAAGCTTGCAGAAAACATGTACGACCAGGCAAAAATGCAACAGGACCAGACTATTTACGAAATAAAAAATAGACTGCCAGAGCGTGAATCCGAGCTTTTTGCAATGATTAACGGTGATGCCATCAATATGTATCAAGTTGAAAGTGCATTAGCAGTGGAAGAGCAACATTATGTATCATTATCAGCTGAATTAAATAGTCGTTATGAGGCATTGAAAAATGATTTAAAACAACAAAATGAACTATATGGCGAGCAGAAAATTTTAAATGACCGCATTGAAAAATTTAAGCAACGCCAAATACAACTAGCACAATTGAAGCAGCAAGAAGCGCATTTTGAAGAGCAGGCTAAGCAAATTGAGTTGGCAGTAAAAGCGAGTCAAATTATGCCTTTAGAACGTGATTATGAGCGAGCAAAAACGCAATTGACCACGGCAAAGGAATTATTGATGCGCGCAACAACTGACCAAACGAATGCAGGGGAGCTATTATTACATGCCTCCAAAAGCTATGAAGCGCAACAACAGCAGCAGCCCCTACTTGCAACGTACGCAAAAACAATTTCACAATTGGAGCAGCTTTTACCGATTTATCGTTCGATAGATGAAATTAAATTGGCTGTCAGCAATCTGGAAGGGGACAAGCGAAAAGTAGAAAAGCTATTTAATGAATTAACGGCTGAACAGCAAATTTTACTAGAAAGAAAAACGCATCAACAAGTGCTCATTAAACAGTTAGAAGACGATATTGTTCCTTATCAGAAAACATTTGAGGAGCATGTTCAGTACGTACAGAAAATACACAATATAAAGGAAGTAATTCAATTAACGAATAGCGTACAAACTTTGCAAGATGACGTTTCACAAAAACAACAAGTGGCTAATACTGCACAGCAGCGAGTAAAGCAAGTAGAGCAGCAAATTCGCCATAACCAAGCTGCATTTATTGCGTCTGCATTAATTGCTGGAGAGGCTTGCCCGGTTTGTGGTAGTGTTGATCATCCAGTTGTGCATAATCAACAAACAGCCACGGTGGAAGAGCATGTTGCAGATGAATTGCGAAAAAATGCTGACATTGCGATGCAACAATATTATGAAGTAAAATCAAAGCTTGATATGGAGTTAGGGAATTTACAATTAAAGCAAACACATCTTGATGAGCAACAAGTTACGACTGATGCGCTATTGCAATATGAGCAAACGACTAGCGAGTTAGCACAAGCATTGCAAAAGATGAAACAGCAGCAGGCACAATTAGTAACAGAAAAGCAAATGAATGAAGAGTTAATGACAAAGTTAGATGCACTGCAAACACGCATAGAAAAAGGACGTACTTATGTAACGAATGTAAATACGCAATTAGCGCAGGAGCAAGGCAAGTTAGAGCAAAGTGAAAAGTCGATGCTTCCACAATTTACAACGGTGCAACAAGTGGACGCGGCATTGCAGGAAGAGCAATTGAAGTATGAATCGTTAAAAGGGGAAATCGACCGAGCTACGCAACATTTGCAGCAAGCACAATTAAATGAAAAAACGTGTGCGGTTAATTTTGAACATGCCAAACAGCGAGAAATGGACCAGTTGCAAGAGGAATCAAAAGCGAAATCAGATTATTTATTAGCGCTTGAAAATGCTAATTTTATAGATGAGGCAAGCTATAAAAAATCGATTTTAGTACTTGAAGTCCAGCAACAAATGCGTCAAGAAATTGAACAGTTCCGACAAAAGATGCATACAATTGCCGTACAAATTGCGGAGGACTCTGCTCAATTAGCAGGAAAAGAATCGGTCAATTTAACGGCATGGGAGCAGCAAATGAATGAGTTGAATGACCAGTTTGAGAAGCTATATGCCGATTTTAAACAGGCTGAATCTTATGTAGAGCAATGCCGATCAACGAAAATTCGATTGCAAAAAGTAGCAACAGAAATTGAGCAATTTAAAGGGAAGTTAATTCAAGTTGAGCAAATTTATGATGTCATACGTGGTCAAAATGAAGCAAAAATTTCATTTGAACGCTTTGCACAAATTGGCTATTTAGAAAAAGTGACACATGCGGCAAACGAGCGCTTACGTATTTTATCGAACGGTCAATATTTCCTGAAGTCTACAGGACGTAAAGAAGGAAATGCACAAAGTGGGTTAAGCATTGATGTGTTTGATAGTAATACAGGGCAAACGCGCGATGTGAAAACACTTTCAGGTGGGGAAAAGTTCAATGCTTCACTTGCTCTTGCGTTAGGAATGGCTGATGTCATTCAAAGTGTGCAAGGCAGTGTCCATATTGATACGATGTTTATTGATGAAGGCTTCGGTACATTAGATGAGGAATCGCTGAGAAAAGCGATTGATATTTTAATCGATTTGCAACAAACTGGGCGTTTAATTGGTGTCATTTCACATGTTGCAGAATTAAAAGCAGCAATGCCAGCCATATTACAAGTACAAAAGCTAAAAGAAGGCCATAGCCGTACGGAAATTATTATAAAATAAAAACATAAAAAAAACATTTTGATTGCGTGCAAAATGGTTTTTAATGCATATATAAATTGTATCCAGCAATTATTTTAACATTTTGGCATGCTTTGATTTTAATCGATTATCAATTAATTTTTTGACGATTGGATAAACGATTGGCGCATATTTGATTGCAGTTTTTATTACATTCTTTAGCTTCATACTAGAACACTCCTTTAACTTCTATCAATGCTTGTAAAATTAGTATACCCTTTTTCAAAACATTAACGCATTACTTTAATGGCTTGTACTAAATTCCAAATGGAGATGGTAAAAGAAAGAAGTAAGTATAAAATAAAGATAATAATCGGGACTAAAATGCTGCTATCATTAAAAGAAAAAGCATTTGATACGAAAAGTGATGATGAAACGAAGAATGCTAAAAATAAAATACCTAAAACGAACGGGACTAAATGTGAAATAAATGCACGTTTGGCATGAAAGCGAACAGCAGTATCCTTACTCACTATAAATATAAGTAGTGGGACAATGAATGGTGCAAAGAAGATGCTTAAATAGCCAATTGCACTCAAGCCTTTTGAATTATCCAAAATGGTCAACTCCTTTGCTTTTATATATGGGACAATAAATTAGGATATTGATAATATTACTACAATTGGATATAATTGAATAGTTAGAACAATTAAAAAGATGTAACCACAAGGGGTGCCAAATTTGTTGGCTGAGATTGTGCACGAAATGTACTGACTCTTTGAACCTGTAAGTTAATGCTTGCGTAGGGATGTGGATAGAAACCGACTAATAAACGATAGTCAGGCTCTGTCCTGATATCGTTTTTTTTCTATTCCTTCTCATTTTACATCGGAAAATGGAGGAGATTTGTTATGGACAAAAAGAAATTATTAATGATGGTGGAAATTGCAATCTTTGCTGCCATCGGGCTAGTACTAGACCAATATGCATTTAAGTTATGGGCACAAGGTGGATCCATCAGCTTTGTTATGCTACCTATCGTATTAATGGCAATTCGTTGGGGCTTAGCAGCGGGATTAGCAACAGGATTAATAATTGGGGTTTTACAAATGGTATTCGGTGCCTATATTTTACACTGGGTGCAGGCGCTTCTTGATTACGGCATTGCCTTTACAGCGGTTGGAGTAGCTGCTGTTGTACGTAAACCATTACTTGAAGCAACAAAAGCATTAAACAAAGCGAAAATGACGACTTATATTGTCATTGGAATTTTCATCGGTGGATTGTTACGATTCAGTGCCCACTTATTAGCAGGTGTTGTATTCTTTAAGGAATATGCTGGTGATGAAAATGTCTGGAAATATTCAATCCTTTATAATGCTTCGTACATGCTACCGGCGACGATTATAACAGCTGGTATAGCAGTATTATTATTCACATCTGCACCAAGATTATTAAAAACATTTAACTCGCTTCAGAACATGTCCTCTACTTCTAAAAGTGGAAGTTCAACGTCTGGCTGATGGGATAACGACAGCGAGACAACATCATGTCAGCTGAGACGCAATTGATAAATTAAATAATTAAGAATAGAGGAGTGTCTCGAATATGGGACACTCCTTTTATTAGAATCCATAATAGAAAGCTTCCAATAGCAGAAGGAATTCTTTAGTTCAGCTTTTTTAGTAATGAAATATAGCGACTCCGCAAGTTGTGGGATTTGAATACTTACAACTTTTTTAACTTGATTCAGCCGGGGCCAACACCGGCTAAATCAAGTTAAATCCCCCAGCGGATGGCACAGTTTTTTTTGAGCAAGCTCGAAAAAAAATCTGGACTTAATTATGCCATGGCGTAATTGATGTGTGATATAGTGTAGGGTAGATATTGATATGAGGAAGGAAGTTTAACATGATTGTTACAACTAAAGAAGAAATCCAAGCGTTTAAAAAGATTGGTCGCATTTGCGCGGAAATTCGTGAGGCAATGAAGCTTGCGACAGTTCCAGGTGTTACTACGAAGGAATTGGATGAGATTGCGGGTCGCATGTTTGCGGAAGCAGGAGCCATTTCAGGACCAAAAGGAGAATATGATTTCCCAGGATACACTTGTATTAGTGTCAATCATGAGGTAGCACATGGTATTCCAGGTTCAAAGCAAATCCAAGAAGGTGACATCGTGAATATTGATGTTTCAGGATCTTTAGACGGCTATTTTGCAGATACGGGGATTTCTTTCGTAGTTGGTGAAGGCTATGAGGATAAAGAAAAGTTATGTGCAGTAGCAAAATCAGCGCTTGAACGTGCGTTTACAAAAGTAAAAGCTGGTTCAAAATTAAACCAAATTGGTAAAGCGGTAGAGCGTGAAGCACGTGATCACGGTTTAACTGTTATTATGAATTTAACAGGTCACGGCTTAGGTAAATCTTTACATGAAGCACCGGATCATATTTTAAATTATTACGACGCATGGGATACGACAATTATGAAAGAGGGAATGGTACTTGCAGTAGAGCCATTCATCTCGGCAAAAGCTGAGCATATTGTAGAGTCAGGTGACGGCTGGACATTCGTAACACCAGATAAATCATTAGTTGCCCAAATTGAGCATTCAATTATTGTAACAAAAGATAAACCAATTATTTTAACAATGTTAGAAGATTAATAAAAATCGTAACGGCAATTTTAGCTGTTACGATTTTTTTGCAATTTATTATTTTATAGAAATTTCTAATCGGGAATTGCACATTGAAAATGCTAATAATTGAAAAGCTAAAAGCATAAATTGGTAAGAAGAATAATTATAAAAAATTTAAGGAATTAGAAGGTGAAAAAAGACCGATAATCAATGTATAGCAATTTTTTCCGATTTTCATTTATATAAAAAAAGCATAAGCATCCCCTTTTCATCAAAAAAATATGTGCAAAAAAGCACAAACGAACAAAAAATACCAAATTCAGATTATTTCAAGTAAACTAATAGTAGTTGAACTAGGGGAGGATGAAATGGATGAAGCAGTTAAAGAATTTAGATTTGTCATTAGAATTAGATAAAAAAATGTACAAGAAAAAGTTAAAAGTTCTACAATATGAAATGTTAAATGCCCAACAATTTTTATTTAATAATAAAATTGGATTAATTTTAGCATTTGAAGGGATGGACGCGGCTGGTAAGGGGGGCGCGATTAAACGTTTAACAGAGCGTATTGATCCGCGTGGTTTAGTTGTACACCCAATTTCAGCGCCACAGCCACATGAACATCGTTACCATTATATGCACCGATTTTGGCGTAAATTGCCACAACACGGTCAAATCGCAATTTTTGATCGCTCTTGGTATGGCCGCGTACTCGTGGAACGTATTGAAAATTTTGCGACAGAGCATGAATGGAAAAGCGCTTATGAAGAAATAAATAGTTTTGAAGCACAATTAACAGATGGTGATTATATCGTGATGAAATTCTGGATTCACATTGATTCAGAAGAGCAGTTAAAGCGCTTTAATGACCGTGCAGAAGACCCGTATAAATCATGGAAGTTAACGGATGAAGATTGGCGGAACCGCGATAAATTCGATTTATATGGGGAAGCAGCAGATGAGATGTTTGCAAAAACGGATACAGAAAACGCACCATGGCATTTAATTTCTGGAAATGATAAATTACATGCGCGTGTTCAAGTATTAAAAGAAATCATTGCGCATATTGAAAAAGAGGCTACGCGCCGCGGTTTGCAAATGACAAATGTATTTGAAACACGAGCAGCGGAGGAAGAAGCTGCGGCAACGATTGAATTACCAGTAAATGCAAAGGAACAAAAGAAAAATAAAAATAGGAAATAAGTTAAAAAGTAATAACGCTCTTTATATTGGTAAATATGTAGGTGAATTGTGATGAAAAGTTTACTCAATTTATTTCAAAAGAAAGGTGATCCAATGGTTCGACTTGTTGGACAGCAGTGTTTATTGCGTACCTTTATTGAATCCGATGCAAAGGCACTTGCTAAATTGCTTTCAGATAATAAATTTTTTTGGTCAATCTATGAGCCACTACATCGAGACGAATATTATACAGAGGTCACACAGTATAATAAAATTTTAGAAAGTATCCAACTTTTGCAAGCGAATAGAGAATTTTCATTCGGCATATATGATTTACAATCACAGCAGCTCATCGGTCATATTTCGCTGTATGCGATTAAACGGCTACCTTATTCAAGTGGTTTTATCGGCTATTCGATGGATAAAGCTTTTATAGGCAGGGGCATTGCGACAGAGGCATTGAATATTGTGTTAAGATTTGCTTTTCAAACGATTAATTTACATCGCGTGGAGGCATATGTTTCTCCACAAAACGTAGCATCTGTTCGTGTATTAGAGAAAGCTGGCTTTGAACAGGAAGGGCTGCTAAGGGAATTACTATTTATTAATGGAAAATGGGAAGACCATTATATGTATGCATTGCTCCAACAAGATTTCAAAAAAAAGTAAAAAAATGCAACCTTTCTTAATCTGGAACGTAGATTAAGAAGGGTTGTTTTATTTTCCTGAAAATTACTATTTATTAGAAGGGGTGGCTTTATATAGTGAAACCAATCGTGCAAGTGAAAAATTTATCAAAAACGATTAACAATAAGCGCATTATTAAAGACTTGAGTATTGATTTCTTCCCAGGGCAAATTACAGGCTTTTTGGGACCAAATGGCGCGGGGAAAACGACGACAATTCGTATGATGACGGGACTCATGCATCCAACTGCAGGGGAAGTTATTATTGATGGCAAGTCATTGGCTAAAAATTATGAGGCTGCAATAACTCAGGTTGGGGTAATTGTCGAAAATCCAGAAATGTATAAATTTATGAGCGGCTATAAAAACTTACAACATTTTGCGCGCATGCATGAAGGTGTGACAAAAGGGCGTATCGATGAAGTCATTCGTCAAGTAGGGCTAGAAAAAAGAATTCATGAAAAAGTAGGCACATATTCGTTAGGGATGCGTCAACGTTTAGGACTAGCACAGGCACTTCTGCATCGACCAAAATTTTTAATTTTAGATGAACCGACAAATGGTTTGGACCCAGCAGGTATTCGTGAATTTCGAATGCATTTACGCCATATCGCCCAAACAGAAGGTGTTTCAATTGTTGTTTCTAGTCACCTATTATCTGAAATAGAGTTGATGTGTGATCGTGTGGCCATTATTCAAAACGGGGAATTAATCGATATTAAAGAAATTAATGCATCCGAATCAAGCATTTATTATATCGAGGCAGAGCCAAAAGAAAAATTAATGCAATTGCTTGACGGCTATACAATATCAGCTTATGACAAGGGTTATAATGTAGAAATCCCTAAGCAACAAATCCCTGCATTATTGAAAAAACTTGCTAGTGAAGTTGAGATTTATGCAGTTCAACCGAATAATAAAACATTAGAGGACCAATTCCTTGAAATGACAGGTGGAGGTGCAATCGATGAAATTAGTCGTTAATGAATGGATTAAATTATGGTCGAAAAAAAGCACATGGGTCATGCTTATATTGATGTTACTTTTAGTCATTGTTCCAGCAGGAGTTATGAAATATTATGATGAATCATCCAGTGAAAATTGGCAGCTAACTTCACAACAAGTGATTCAAGACTTTGAGAAGATAATTGAAGAAGACGATTTGGACGAGTCGACAGGTAGCTATTATTATGAAAGGATTATGATGGAGAAATATCGTCTTGAACATAATATCGCACCAAACGGAACAACAATGGATAAATTTATGGGAAATATGTTAGAAGTTGCATCAATGGTTATTACGATTTTTATCGTTACTGTGGCAGCAGGAATTGTTTCAAGTGAGTATTCGACAGGTACAATTAAAATGCTGTTAACAAGACCCGTTGCAAGGTGGAAAATTTTATTATCAAAATTAGTGACAACCATTATTTTCGGATTAACACTTTATTTATCGGCAATTATATTGTCTGCCATACTCGGTGCTTCATTATGGGGAACAGCGATGTCAACGCCGTTAGAAGTCATTGAAGGACAAGTAGTACAAATGGATGTATGGTCAAGCTATTTTGAGACGTTCTTATTATCATTTGGTAGCTTCTTCATGTCTATTTTCTTTGCCTTTTTAATTGGTACTATTTTTAGATCAAGCTCACTCGCTATTGGATTGACATTATTTATTTCATTCATGAGCAATATGGTTGTTTTATTACTAAGCCGTTATGAATTTATTAAGTATGTATGGATTACGCATGTGAACTTAAATCAGTATGGAACTGGCTATACACCGATGATACCAGGTACAACATTAACATTAGGTCTTACAGTTAATTTTGTTTATGCCATTATTTTCTTAGTCATTACATTTATTGTATTTAATAAACGAGATGTGACTGCGTAAGGAAAAGTATTTTTGATGTACGAAAGATAAAACCCCATCATTTTAACAGAAATGCAAAAATGGTGGGGTTATTTTGATTAAGTGGTTATTTTATAGAAAAGGCATTGCCATCTGAAACTAAATCGAGCTTACCTGTACCTGGATCAATAACTAATCCGTGAATTGGAACCCCAGCTGGCATTAATGGGTGCCTTCTTACTATATCGACACTTTTTAATACGCTTGTCGTAACATCACCAAAGCCTCGTAACCACTGTTCTAAATCTACACCAGAGTAATTAATAAGATCAATAATTTCTTGTTTAATTCCACGTTCACGCATATGCTCTAGCATTGCATTCGGGTCAACTGAACTCATCCCGCAGTCATAATGTCCAATTATATAAACTTCATCAGCTTGTAATTCATAAACTGCGACAAGTAAACTACGCATAATTCCACCGAATGGATGATTGACGATTGCACCCGCACTTTTGACGATTTTTACATCACCATTCCGTAAATTCATAGCTTTTGGTAATAATTCAACTAAACGAGTATCCATACATGATAAAACGACAATTTTTTTATCTGGATATTTTGTAGTAATAAACGGTTCGTATTGTTTTTCTGTGACAAATTTTTCATTGAAATTTAAAATATCACCTAATGAAGACATATGTTGTAAACCCCTTTCGTTACAGTTATTATTTTATATTTTTATTTAGATAATTCAAATAATAAATGCGTTAACTAAAGTAAACACTTTAAAAATAGGAGAAACTTGTGTGGAAAATGAGCATAAAAAAACAACCGCTAGAAGAAGCGGTTGCGAAAAATTAATGATGGTGACCATCTTTTGATTTTTCATTTGGAGCAAAAGCGCCTGCCTTTGTATCTACTAATACAGAATCATGTGAGTGTAATCCCATGCGTAAATATTGGATGAATAATACTACACAGACAAGAATTACAACTGAGAATCCAAGTACTATTGTATAGTAATCAGATAAAAATGGATGATGGTGATCAAACATTGTAGAAAACTCCTCTCTATTCAATAATTTAAGAATGATTACACCCAATTATAACCTAATCAATTAGAACATTGTAGGGGAATTTGTGTAATTTTTATAGAATAGAATGAAAGTTTGACAACATCTTGAAATTTTCAGAACAATTTAGAAGGCCCAGTTGCCATTTCGGAATACCGGTTCTAGTTTGCCATCTTCAGTAATCCCATCAATGTTCATTTGGGCAGAGCCGATCATAAAGTCTACATGTGTAATACTTTGATTCAGCCCGTTTTCTAATAATTCCTCACGTGACATTGTTTTACCGCCTTCTAAACAAAAGGCATAAGCACTTCCAATGGCTAAGTGATTCGACGCATTTTCATCAAATAATGTATTGTAAAATAAAATATTTGAATGAGAAATAGGTGATTGGAATGGAACGAGTGCTACTTCCCCTAAATAATGAGAACCTTCATCTGTTGCGACAAGGTTTTTTAATACTTCTTCACCTTGTTCTGCCTCTACATTCACTATACGTCCATTTTCAAATGTCAGTTTAAAGTTATCGATAATATTGCCACCATAACTCAATGGTTTTGTACTTGAAACATAGCCGTTGACACCATCTTTATGAGGCGTTGTAAATACTTCCTCTGTCGGAATATTGGCCATGAATTCCTCGCCTTTTTCATTGACACTGCCTGCACCACACCATAAATGTCCTTTTGGAAGGGCAATTGTTAAATCTGTCCCCGGAGCAGTGTAATGTAATTTTGCATAGTTTTTATCATTTAAATAATCTACTTTTTCATGAAGTGTATCATTGTGTTTTGCCCAAGCATCGATTGGATTTTCTAAGTCGGCACGTGTTGCTTTAAAAATAGCATCCCAAAGTGCATCAACTTGTTGATCTTCAGCTAATTCAGGGAAAACTTTTGCCGCCCATTGTTTGGAAGGGGCTGCAATAACAGTCCAGCTAATTTTATCAGATTGTACATATTGGCGATATTTACTTAAAGCGGTACCTGACGCCTTTTGGAATGTGGCAATACGTTTTGAATCGACACCAGCTAGTAAATCAGGGCTCTGTGAAACGATATGCATAAATGCTGCCCCTTGCTCAGCTAACCATTCACGCTCTTGTATTTTCCATGGAGGGAAGAAGTCAAATGAATCCTCAGGAGCTAATTCGTAACGAAGACGAGCAACTTGATCATCCGTATAATCGACAAAAACTTGTTTCGCACCAATTTCATAGGCCAATTTTGTAACAATTTGTACAAAAGCTGCAGAATCAATAGAAGCTGCAATATATAAATATTGATTTGGTTGAATATTAACTCCTATTTTTACTGCTAATCTAGCATAATTTGTTAAATTTTTCTTAAAATCTAAGTCCATTTGAATCATTCCTCCGATTTATTCCCTATAAATTTTGGTAACCTTGATACATTGTAATCAAAAATGGCAAAATACGATGAAAAATGTATAATTGCATCGAAAAAAACAATAATTGCCTATATACTAGTGTATAGGAAGTTAATAAAAAGTTAAATAGACCGAAGTAATAAATAGACAAAGTAATTGGAGGAACTACATATGGATATTTCATCACTTGTTGGAGTAATTATCGCATTTTTTGCACTGCTACTAGGGATGTTCCTGAAGGGTGTTACACCTGACGCATTGTTAAACCCAGCTGCAATCTTAATTATCATTTTTGGTACAATTGCTGCAGTAACAATTGCATTCCCAATGAAGGAATTAAAGCGAGTACCAAAGCTTTTTAAGATTTTATTTAAAGAAACAAAATTGGCGAGCGATATTGAATTGATTAAAATGTTCTCCCAATGGGCGGATTTAGCTCGCCGTGAAGGTCTATTAGCTTTAGAGAGTAAAGCATCAGAAGTAGAAGATCCCTTCTTAAAAAATGGTTTAACATTAGCGATTGATGGTCAAAACGCGGACTATATTCGTGATGTGTTAACAGAAGAAGTAGAGGCAATGGAAGATCGTCATACTAGTGGTGCTCTCATTTTCACGCAGGCCGGTACATATGCTCCTACATTAGGGGTACTTGGTGCAGTAGTAGGACTTATTGCTGCGTTAAAAGATATGACTGACATTGATAAGTTAGGTGTTGCGATTTCAGCAGCCTTCGTAGCAACATTATTAGGTATTTTTACTGGTTATGTATTATGGCATCCATTTGCAAATAAGCTAAAGCGTAAATCTGCAGTGGAAGTAAAGCAAAAATACATGATGGTTGAAGGGATTTTATCTGTTTTAGAAGGTGAAGCACCTCGTGTAATTGAACAAAAACTAGCTTCATATTTACCAATGGAAGAGCGTAAGCAAATTACGGAAAGCGGGGCGGGTGGCCTTGGCAAAGAGGCATAAAAAACAGAAAAAACATGAAGAACATGTTGACGAATCATGGCTAGTACCGTATGCCGATATTTTGACATTACTTCTAGCCCTATTTATTGTATTATTTGCTTCAAGTACAGTCGATGAAAAGAAATTAGAACAAATGTCTGCTGTTTTTAATGACGTGTTCACTAGTGGTACTAGTGTTTTAGATTACCCGGCAGTTATTCAAGCACCAGATAGCGTGTCACCGGATGTTCAATCGGGTGCAACGAAATATTTGGAAGATCAAAAAGCTTTACAAGAAGTTCAGGAGCGCATGGATGAATTTATTGCCGTGAATGAGCTTGAGAAGTTATTTGAAACAAAAATGACGGATGAAGGATTACTAATAACAATCCGTGATAGTATTCTTTTTGATATGGGTAAAGCAGAAGTAAAAAGCGAATATATGGCACTTGCGACTGACTTATCACAAATTATTATGTTTGATCCACCACGTAACGTCGTTGTAACAGGGCACACAGATAATGTACCAATTCAAACAAATGAATTTGCATCGAACTGGGAATTATCAGTAATGCGTGCAGTAAACTTTATGAAAATATTAGTAAGTGGCAATGAAGAGCTGGATGCAAATTATTTCAGTGTAAAAGGCCATGGTGAATTTAAACCAATCGCTACAAATGATACAGAAGATGGTCGTGCAAAAAACCGTCGAGTAGAGGTGCTTGTTCAACCTCGTGTTAATGAAGAAGGACAAGCAATTATAGAGTAAAGTTAAGGAAGTGCTATTTTGATTAATTCAAAATAGCACTTTTTTTGTGGTTATAATGCTAGTAATTAGGGGAAACAATATAGTGCAAGTTGATAATTAAGACGTTTTTAGAGGTCTCCAATAAAAAATTGACAACCTTTAAACAAATGTTTTATAATATAAACAAATGTTCGAGTTGGGGAGGTGAGACTATGAATGATAAGGAAAAATTAGTCTTCCAACTAATTAAAGAAAATCCATATTTATCACAACAAGAGATGGCACAACAATTAGGGATGTCTCGACCGGCAATAGCAAATATGATTTCCTCGTTAATTAAACAGGGTGAAATTATTGGACGGGCGTATGTGCTGCCTGCAAAAAATCAAATTATTGCAATCGGTGGGGCAAATGTAGATCGGAAATTTTCGATTGAAAAAGATGTTCATTTAGGGACATCAAATCCAGCTACAATTAGTGAAAGTATTGGTGGCGTTGCACGTAATATTGCAGAAAATTTAGGCCGACTAGGTAATCAGGTTTCATTATTAACAACACTTGGTGAGGATCATGATGGCCAGCTTTTAGAAAGTACGAGTGCTCCGTTTATTAGTTTTGAGCTTATAGAAAAGCTGCAACATGAAAAAACAGGCTCTTATACAGCAGTGTTGGATAATACGGGAGAGCTAGTAATCGCCATGGCTAATATGTCGATTTATACAAAGCTCCTACCAACTGTACTAGAAAAACATGAGGCAACATTGCAACAAGCAAGTTGTATCATCATTGACTTAAATTGCCCAGCGGAAACAGTTCAATATACAAAGGATTTAGCCAAACAGCGTAATATTCCGTTTGTCATCGTGCCAGTATCATCACCTAAGATGATTCACATGCCTGATAATTTAAACGGTGTAAGCTATTTTATTTGTAATCGTGATGAGGCTGAGACATATTTACAAGTAAAACTTAAAAATATGGCAGATTATGAAGCTGCAGTTCGACAATTAGTACAAAAAGGTGCACAATCAGTTATTTTAACACTTGGAGAATACGGTGTATTAGCTGGAAATCAAGAAAAAATACAACATTTTGAAGCTGTAAAAACTACAAATATTATTGATGTTACGGGCGCGGGAGATGCATTTGTTAGTGCATTTTTACATGGGGCCCTAAACGATACAGACTTTGAAACAGCGATTCAGCTAGGATTAGTCAGCGCATCAAAAACGTTGCAATCTGAAAAAACAGTAAGACCAGATTTAACAAATGAAGCATTACATCAATGGAGGGAATTATTATGAAACAATATTTATCATATTCACAAGAGGTTTTAGAAGCAAAAGAAAAAGGGTTACCAATTATTGCATTAGAATCAACAATCATTTCACACGGTATGCCATACCCACAAAACGTGAAAACAGCTCGTGAAGTAGAACAAATTATTCGTGATGGCGGCGCAGTTCCAGCAACAATCGCTATTATCGATGGAAAAATTAAAATTGGTTTATCGGATGAAGAACTAGAAATGTTCGGTAATGCACAAGGCGTTGCAAAAGCATCTCGTCGTGATATCGGTTATTTATTAGCTACGAAAAAAATTGGTGCTACAACAGTGGCAGCAACAATGATTTGTGCTGAATTAGCAGGAATCGAATTATTCGTAACAGGCGGTATTGGTGGTGTTCACCGTGGCGCAGAAACAACGATGGATATTTCAGCTGACTTAGAAGAATTAGCAATGACAAATGTAGCAGTTGTCTGTGCAGGCGCAAAATCGATTTTAGATATCGGTTTAACATTAGAATATTTAGAAACAAAAGGTGTACCTGTAATCGGTTACGGTACGGATAAATTACCAGCATTCTACACAAGTGAAAGTGAATTTGATGTTAACTTCCGTTCAGATTCTCCAGCAGAAACAGCTGCAATTTTACGTGCAAAATGGGATTTAGGCTTACGCGGTGGTGCATTAGTAGCGAACCCAATTCCAGCAGAAGACTCGATCGAAGCAAGCTTTATTAATGGAATTGTAGAAAACGCATTAGCAGAAGCAGTACAACAAGGTATTGCAGGGAAAGATGTTACACCATTCCTATTAGGCAAAGTAAAAGAATTAACACAAGGTAAATCATTAGAAGCAAACATTGCATTAGTAAAAAATAACGCACGTGTTGGCGCGAAAATCGCTGTAGAACTAATTAAATAAGTCGACTTGTTTCAGCAGGTTCCATACTAAAAAGAGTTGAATATAAACTCTAGATATACAATATTAATTAGTGGGAATTAAAGCCATAGCTGAAATAGTGGAACTCAAGCTAAGAACGCCGCATCGTGCGGCAACGCCTGAGTGACCAACGTCGTGTTGGCCCGATGCCCCCGGCGGATGTCACAGATTTTTTAAGGGAGATTTTCGAGCGGGCTCGAAAAAAATCTGGACGCAATTACGCCAAGGCGTAATTGCATTCATTTCCTGGGGAATATTGTCGAGGAAACATGAAAAGAAGCTTATCACGTATGTGATAGGCTTCTTTTTCAAATACTTTATTTACGAAGCTCACCAAGTTCTAAGACGATGGCATTCATTTCGCTTAGGCTAAATGATTCGCGCTTCATAACCATATTGTATAAATATAATAAATCCTCATATTTTTCAGCGTTAAATTGATCCGCTTGCATCGCATCAACGTTTACCATACGGAGTTTTTCTTTAATTTGTTCGATCATAAAAATCACATTTTCTTGTGTTGGATTTGATAATTCCATAATCATGTGCCCTACCTTTCAATGTATACAGAATTATCATTTCATTTTGTTTCCCAATTGTCAACATAATCATGAGTGCTTTGCTTTCAAAAAGTTGGGAATTTGGTTAAAATATATGTAAGTTTAACTTGATTCAGCATTCATCCCATACTTCTATAAGTGGAGGATGAATGCCGAATAGGAAATTCTAATCAGTGTCGGTTCAAACCCTAACTGAATCAAGTTAAGATCCGGCGGATGTCACAGATTTTTTTAGGGGAGTTTTTCAAGCGCGCTTGAAAAAAATCTGGACGCAATTATGCCGAGGCATAATTGATTTAGGAATAAAATTGAATAGTGGATATTAGGAGGAAGAAATTATGGGGAAAAGTAAATTACTACCGTTAGTTGTAATAGGTGCTGTAGTCGGTGCCGCAATTAGTATGTTGGATAAGGAGACACGTCAGCACACGTTAGAAACATCTAAAAAGGTAAAAAGTACCGTAGCCTATTATGCTGAAAACCGTGAAGAATTAATGGAGATAGTAGGTTCGAAAATTCAACAAGCACAGTCGGTATATGGATCGGTGAATGATAATGTACAAACCTTATTGCAAGGACAAGACCCTAATGAGCTAAAGACATTACCAAATACGATTCAAAGTTTAGTTTCAGAAACTATTCAAGTGTTTTCTAAAAAGGACGAGCAGCAAGGCTAATATCTTCTTAAAGGTGGTGGCTGCATGAATGAAAAGGAAAAATTCCAAGATAAATGGATGTTTGTAAAATCCTATATATCACCAGATCCCGCATCAATTGATATGTTAACGACAAAAGGTTTTATACAAGATTTATTATATCGAATACAGCGAAGTGATATGAGTGGAATGGGTGCTCAATTAGCCTTTTTCTTTTTACTGTCATTCTTTCCGATGCTCATATTTATGGTGACATTATTACCTTATTTGAATTTAGAGCAAGGTCAAGTGTTTGATTTTTTGGATAATATTATGCCCAATGAAGTATATGGCTTTATAGAAGGAACATTAGTAGATGTGTTAAATAACCAAAATAGCGGATTATTATCTATCGGTATTTTAGGTACAATTTGGTCAGCTTCAAAAGGAGTTGACGCGTTGATGAAAGCATTGAACCGCGCGTATGATGTAGAGGGAAAAGTGAGCTTTAAAAATCGTTTATGGTCTTTACTATTTACCATCTCATTAGTAGCTGTCATTTTATTAGCGCTTGTACTCCCGGTATTTGGGCGGCAAATTGGTGATATCGTATTTGGCTATTTTGGCGTGACAGGTACATTTGAAGAGGTTTGGATTTTCGTACGTTGGATTATGCCGCCAGCATTAATTAGTATTATCTTAATAGCGATGTACTGGATTGTCCCGAATACTGATCCGAGATTGCCGATTATAAGTGTATTTCCAGGGGCTATTTTCGCAACAGCTGGCTGGCTTATATTAACGTATGGCTTCTCATTTTACATTAGTAATTTTGGCAATTATAGCGCTACTTATGGCAGTATTGGTGGGGTCATTATACTCATGCTGTGGCTGTACTTTACCGGAATGATTTTAATATTTGGAGGACTTTTAAATGCCACCGTTCAAAAGCGACAAATCGCAAAAAAGTTGCAAATAGAAAATAAATCAACAATTGTTTAAATAAAAAAACACGTAAAAAAATTACGTGTTTTTTATATGGAACTAAACATTTTTACTCAATAAACGTAACCCATTTAATATAACTAAAATGGTACTGCCTTCATGTCCGATGACACCAAGTGGTAAATTCATGACTTGTAAAAAGTTTGAAATGATCAATAGTGCAATGACAGAAAGTGAGAAAATGATATTTTGTTTAATGATTCGTTGCATTTTACGTGATAGTTTTACCGCATAGGCAATTTTCGAAAGGTCATTTTTAATTAGGACCACATCCGCTGTTTCTAAGGCAACATCAGTACCACCACCCATTGCAATGCCGACTGAAGCCGTTGCTAGAGCAGGTGCATCATTAATGCCGTCTCCAACCATTCCTACGTGTTTATGCGATGACCTGTATTCTTTAATATGCGTGACCTTTGTTTCTGGTAAGCATTCCGCTACATAGTTTGTAACGCCTGCCTCTTTTGCGATTGCTTTGGCTGTCGTTTCATTGTCTCCTGTAAGCATTATGACTTCAATACCAAGTTCTTTTAACTCGGCAACGGCTTTCTTAGCTTCTTCACGTACAACATCCTGCATAGCAATCAGCGCAGCAATTCCTTCTGCGTCTTTTAAAAATACGACTGTTTTGCCCTCAGTACCTAATTGGTTTAATGCACCATCGGCAAAGTTACGTGCTAGCTCACTTCCAACAAAGTCTGGTTTACCAATTGAATAATGTTGATCATCAACTGTTGCTTTAATTCCGTACCCAGGAATGTCTTCGATTAAAATATTTTGAATCGCGGATACATTTTGTGCCTTTGCGTAGCGTATAATTGCTTGTGCAAGGGGGTGATTTGATTGTGCTTCAATGGCCGCAATAATTCCCAATGTATCTTCTTTGTTTAAATTTTCACGGACGATAAAATCAGTTACAACAGGGGTACCTTGTGTTAATGTACCGGTTTTATCAACGGCAAGGACGCGAAGAACGCTTAAATGTTCAAAATGCACGCCACCTTTTACTAAAATACCGCTTTTTGCACCATTTGATATAGCAGATAATGTTGCTGGCATAACGGCTGCAACTAGTGCACATGGCGATGCTACGACAAGTAATACCATGGCGCGATAGAACGTTGTTGTCCAATCCCAACCAAGTAAATAGTAGGGAACGATCATCATTAATGCAACGACGATTAAAACACCTTTCACATAAGGACCTTCAAAGCGTTCAATAAATTGCTGAGAAGGGGATTTTTCACTTTGCGCAGATTGCACGAGTGTAATAATCTTTTGGAATAATGTATCGGTACTAGGTTTTGTCACACGGATTGTTAAAACACCGTTTAAATTTACAGTACCTGCAAAAACCTCATCATCGATATTTTTTGTAATAGGCATAGACTCTCCAGTAATGGCCGCTTCATCAACAGTGGATACACCGTTGAATATGTTACCATCGGCAGGAATCCGCTCTCCTGGCTTTACTAAAATATGGTCATTTACTTTTAATTCACTTACAGCAACTTTAATTGGTTCGAACCCACCACGTACTAACCAAGCTTCTTCAGGTTGCAATTCCATTAAGGCAGAAATTTCACGATGGCTTTTATTCATTGCATATGTTTCCAGTGCGCCACTTACAGCAAAAATAAATATTAAGATGGCACCTTCCGTCCAATAGCCAATAATAGCCGAACCAATGGCAGCTAAAATCATTAAGATTTCAACGTTTAGTGATTTATTTGCAATCGTATCTAAAATACCTTCCTTCGCCTTTGCATAACCACCTATAAAAAATGCAGTAAGATACGCAATGATCGCTGCTGTTATTTGTTCGTTTGTTTCCATGCGCCAAGCTAGTAGAATAATAACACCAGAAAAAAGAGCGGCAATTAATTCTTTATGTTCAATTATTTTCTCATTTAATGATAAACTTTCTCGATTAGAATATTCCATATGGACCTCCTTGATAATGATTTTCATTGTTAATACAGGTGATAATGAGTTTCATTTATATTTTATTAATTATTTATTTATAATGATTATAATTTAAAGGTGCCATTTTGTAAATACTAAGAAAATAATATTAAAATATGGAACTTTTTTATTCCTACTTGACTAATATGAATTATAGGTTATTATTGTTTTTATAATTAATTTATATAGGAGGGGTTATTATTGAATTTTTTAGTGTTGTTTAATGTTGCGCTACTATTACTCATTGTTGCGTTTTTATATTACTTAAATTCAAAGCATGTGAAATTCTCTACTCGTGTTTTTATAGGCTTAGGGTTGGGGATTTTACTAGGATTAGGTTTACAGTTTGGGTACGGGACTGGATCGGAAGCACTTAATGCAACGATGCCTTGGTATAATATCGTAGGCAATGGTTACGTGAAATTATTACAAATGATAGCTATGCCTTTAGTTTTCATTTCAATTTTAGCGGCATTTACGAAAGTGACGGTTGGAAAGAACTTTGGTAAAGCTGCTGCTATTATTTTAACTGTATTAATAGGTACGACAGCGGTTGCAGCTGGTATAGGGATTGTGACAACTGTTGCGTTTGATTTAGATGCTACGCAAATTATACAAGGTGATGCTGAAATTGCTCGTGGAGAAATGATGACTGAGCGTTCTGCAGAAGTAGCATCGATGCCAGATCAAATTTTAACGATGTTCCCGGCAAATCCATTTTCAGATTTAACAGGTGCTCGTGCAACTTCAACAATTGGGGTTGTTATCTTTGCAGCATTCTTAGGCTTTAGTTATTTAACATTGCGTCGTAAAGAAGAAGAAACAGCTGCGAATGTGAAAAAAGGTGTGGATGCACTTTACGGATTGATTATGGGTGTCGTTCGTATCGTATTACGCTTAACGCCATATGGGGTACTTGCGCTAATGGCACGAACAGTAGCAACGAGTGATTTTGGAGCTATTATGGATTTAGGAAAATTTGTAATCGCTTCTTATGTCGCATTAATCGCGATGTTCTTATTGCATTTATTAATCGTTTCTTTAACAGGATTAAATCCTTTAACGTATGTGAAAAAAACAGCAGAAGTGTTATTGTTTGCGTTTACTTCACGCTCAAGTGCTGGTGCGCTTCCATTAAATATTCAAACACAAACGAAGCGCCTTGGTATTCCAGATGGAATTGCCAACTTTGCGGGATCATTTGGATTATCCATTGGTCAAAATGGCTGTGCGGGTGTATACCCAGCGATGCTAGCAGTTATGATTGCGCCGACTGTTGGTATTAATCCATTAACACCGTCATTTTTAGTATCATTAATTTTAATTGTGGCGATTAGTTCATTTGGTGTAGCCGGTGTAGGTGGGGGAGCGACATTTGCAGCAATTATCGTATTATCCGCTATGGATTTACCAATTGCTCTGGCAGGTGTACTTATCTCAGTGGAACCATTAATCGACATGGGACGTACTGCATTAAATGTAAGTGGTTCAATGGTTTCTGGTATCGTTTCAAGCCGTGCAACGAATGAGCTAGATACAAAGATTTATAATGAATCTGCAGAAAATGCACCGTTAGTTCAGTAGAAAATACTTGCTTTTCTAGAAGAAAAAATGAAAAAGCGACTCATCCCAAATGAATGGGAGAGTCGCTTTTTTGTAGGAATTAGAATACGCGTTCAGCGTGTGATGCTAATTTTTCTAAAGAAGATTGTTCAACATCAGCGTGTAATGAGTTCCCATGAGAGTCCATCGTTACAACTGCTGTGAAGCCTTCAACACCTAAGTGCCACATTGCTTCTGGAATACCGAATTCCATTAAGTCTACACCGTCAACTGATTTAATGCAGTCTGCGTAGTACTGAGCCGCGCCACCGATTGCATTTAAGTAAACGCCACCATGTTCGCCTAAAGCTTTTAATGTTTTTGGACCCATGCCGCCTTTACCGATAACAGCGCGAATACCATAACGTTTCATAATATCACCTTGGTATGGCTCTTCACGCATTGAAGTTGTTGGACCAGCCGCTTTTACTACCCAGTTGCCAGCTTCGTCTTTCGCCATTACAGGACCACAGTGGTAAATGATTTGACCGTTTAAGTCAACAGGAGCTTCCACGCCTTCACCCATTAAGTGGTGGTGGATTGCATCGCGACCTGTGTACATGCGACCGTCGATTGATACAACGTCACCCACTTTTAGTGAACGAATTTGCTCTTCTGTGATTGGAGCAGTTAATTTTACGATTTCAGTAGTTGTTTCTTCAACTTGAGAAGCTACATTTTCTTCTTTAAATGTAATCTTTTCACCGTCTTGGTAGTGCCAGTTCATGATTTCACCTGTTGAAGGGTTAATATCGATCGCCATGCGACGGTATGCCCAACAGTTGTATGCAACAGAAACGTAGAATGAAGCTGGAATACGGTGCATGACGCCGATTTTACAACCTAATAAAGTTGTTTCACCGCCGAAGCCCATTGTACCAACGCCTAAAGTATTTGATTTTTCTACGATGTATTCTTCTAATTTTGCAAGTTCTAGATTTTCATTTACATCTTCTGTAGAACGGAATAATTGTTCTTTTGCAAGATCGTATCCAGAAGAGCGGTCGCCACCAATACCAACACCGATGAAGCCAGCTGAACAGCCTTGTCCTTGTGCTTGCCATACTGAGTGAAGGATACATTTACGGATACCGTCTAAGTCACGTCCAGCACGACCTAAACCTTCTAATTCAGCAGGTAAAGAGTATTGGATGTTTTTATTTTCACAGCCGCCACCTTTAAGGATAAGCTTGATTGTAATATAGTCATTTTCCCATTGTTCGAATTTCATTACTGGAAGGCCCTCACCTAGGTTATCACCAGAGTTAGCTCCCGTTAATGAATCCACTGAGTTAGGACGTAATTTTGCATCAGCAGTTGTTGCAACAATCGCTTTTTTAATGGCTGCTTTAATTTCAAGTTGATTTACGCCAACTGGAGTATAAATTTTGAATGTTGGTAAACCTGTATCTTGGCAAATTGGTGAAACGTTATCTTCAGCCATAGCGATGTTGTTAGTAATTGTATCCAAACTCATCGCAGCACGTGTACCAGCGTTTTCAGCTTGCTTTGCCTTTTTAATTGCGCGGCGAACATCCTTTGGTAAGTTTGTAGAAGTTTCAGTAATTAAGTTGTAAAGACTTTGTTCTAATGTATCTAGATATGACATCTTATTTTTCCCCCCAGAAAAATATAATTAATATTTTATAATTCATAGTTTATTATAGCTCTTTTAGATAAGAAAAAAAAGAGCGCTTACATAGAATGATATGAATCTTGTGAAATTAAGCCTTTATACTGAGAAATAGGCAGTTTTTATTAAAAAGAATAGTGCACAAAAAAGGCAATACTGTAAAAAGTATTGCCCTAACTATTATTTGTTTGATTCACGAGATTGGAATTGGTCCATTTTATCTTCTAAATCGTCCATCATTTTAATCAAGCGGTCGATGTCGTCTAGTTCAGTTGTTTCAGGATCGATTGCATCTAAAACCTCAAGGAAGATTTCTAAACGTTCTTTTAAATAGGTTACTTGTTGTTCTTTGTTTGTAATTGGATTCATAAGCGCCATTTTTTTCTGTGGAAAAAATGGAATTCCCTCCTTTAATGTTTGCTTAATTTAATTATACTACTTCTTTTATAGTAATATCCATATCAATCCAACTGTATACGAAAAGGTTTTGTTATTCCTACCGTTTAAAGGTTATCCAGTAATAGGGGAAATAATAGGGATTAGTAATCAATTTGAAAAATAATATATTCAGAATATTTACAAAATTGAAGTGCTGTGATAATGTAATAAGTAACTTAACGAAAGGGAGTTGGTTGAAAAAAGTAAACAAATCTAAACTCGTATAAGGGAGGGTGTTGAAACGTTTTTCGGTCAATTTACCGAGATGTTAGTTTATGCAAAATGAAATAAGATTAAGTAATAATTAAAGTCCTAGTTAACTTTTAGAGATAAAGTTAGCTAGGACTTTTGTGATTTTAAAAAAGTGCTATGTTATGTAAAACAGAGCTGCAATCGCATAAAAAGCAGGGCTCAAAATTAACTTTTTGAACGTCTGCTTTTTACTGTGAAGTAAATAATGGCCGTAATAATAGCGGATAATACTATGTACATAAATACATTTAAATAGTTTACGCCACCGAATGTAACTGCGGATTGAAGCATGGAACTATTATTTGCACTAATGTCTGAGTCGCTGTTAGATGTTAAAAGTAAACCGGAAATCCACTGTAATCCAGTATAAGTAAGGGCAAAAATCACCACGATAAAAAGAAACTTTTTCAATTCATACACCTCCTACTTGCTCTATATTACATGAAAAAGAGTTAAATTAGGAGGGAGGTTTTTCGGAAAGCTTTATTAAATGAAAAAAGCGACGAAAAGGGATGGAATTTTCATCGCGTTTGTATAAAAGTTATTTTGCGTTTGGATCGGGTTGGTGAAGACCAAAAATATTATTTTCTGTATCGATGAAATAACCTTGCCAAGCCATACCAGGTAATGCGTACTTTGGCATCGCGATTTGACCACCGTTTTCTAATATTTTTGCAGCTGTTGCATCATAATTTTCAACGCCCATTGTACAGACCGCAGAATTTACAGTTTGTCCAGGCATTGACGATGGACCTTGACGCTGCATAAGTGCACCATTAATGCCTAGTTCTTCATTATCTCCAGTTGTAACACCGAAATAAGGCATACCTGCGTATTCACTCCAGTCCTCGAACTTCCAGTCAAAAACAATACCGTAAAACGTTTTAGCACGGTCCATATTATCTACATGAAACTCAAAATGTACGACACGTCCCATTTATAATCAGCCTCCGTTATTTTCACTTTATTTAATATTCTGATAAACGATTATATAATGCAAGTAGAAAAGCTCATTCATTCTTTATTGAGTGAATGAGCTTTTGGAACATAATGATTATTTACGTAAAACAAGTCGACAAACGGCTTCTACTTGAGCAGTTTGTGGGAACATATCGATTGGTTGGATATATTCTACGTCATAAATTTTTGAAAGTTCTTGTAAATCACGCGCCAGAGTAGACGGGTTACATGATGTATAAACGAATGTTTTCGGTTTAATATTTAATACTGTTTTAATAAAGCCTGGTTCTAAGCCTGTACGTGGTGGATCGACAGAAATAACATCTGGTCGATAGCCTTCTTTTGACCAGCGGAATAACCATTTATCAGCAGATCCTGGGAAAAAGCGAACATGCTGTAGGTTGGCATTTGAACGTGCGTTATATTTAGCATCCGCAATGGCCTCATCAACATTATCCATGCCGCGAACTTCACGTGCGCCGTCTGCTAGCCACATACCGATTGTTCCGACACCGCAATAAGCGTCTACAACATTTTCTTTACCCGTAAGCGCTGCAGCTTTTTTAATTTCGTTGTATAAATGCACTGTTTGCTCTGGGTTTAATTGGAAGAATGCGCGTGTTGATAAATCAAATGCAAATTCACCTAATTTTTCACGAATCGCCATCTCACCTTCTAATACGAATGTTTCTTCGCCAAAAATTAACGAAGATTTATCACGGTTGACGTTTTGCGTAATTGACACAATCGACGGATCAATTTTTTTAATACGTTCGATTAATTCGGCTTTATGTGGTAACTCATTGCGAGTCGTTACAAGACAAACTTGTGTTTCGCCAGATTTTACTCCTGTACGAACGACAATTGTTCGTACTAGTCCATTTAAGCTTTTACCATCGTAAATTGTAATGTTTAACTTTTGTAATACTTTACGTACACCGACTGTAATTTTTGATGTCATCGGATGCTGTACTAAGCAGTCATTAATATTTAGTAATTCATTTGTATTTTCAGCGAATAAACCAGCGTAAACGCGTTTGCCTTCTTTGCGTACTTGGAACTGTGATTTATTACGGTAATTCCAAGGGTTTTCCATCCCAATTGTTGGACGGATTTCTGTTTTTGCTGCAATTTCCTTCGCATACTTTTCTAATGCTTGTACGACCAAATCACGCTTATGAAGGAGTTGGTGATCATATGTCATATGTTGTAACTGACAGCCGCCACACTCTGTATAAACAGGGCAAGGTGCTTCTTGACGAAATTCACTTTCTTTACGAATAGTTAAAATTTCAGCCTCCGCGAAATTCTTTTGCAATTTTGTTAGCTTTACTGTTACTTCTTCGCCAGGTATCGCATTTTTTACGAATACAACATTGCGCTTATAAAAGCCTACACCTTCACCATTAATTCCGAGTCTCTTTATCGTAAGCGGGAATTTTTGCCCGACTTCCATTTTTACTTCACTCATTTTTACACGTCCTTTAATTGCAGATAATTGCATAATTAAACACATCAACTCGCACTAAAATTAGTGCGAGTTGTCGATGCAATATTATCTCATCATTATAACGGACAAATGGAGGAAATGAAAGAAGCGGGATTTTAGTGAAGCAAGGATGCGTATGACATGCGTTTATTTTACCAATTAGCGACCCCTTCGTATTCCATCACTAAATCATCAAGTGAGCTAAAAGTATAGCCTTTTGCTTTGGCATCTTTAATGAATTTAGGAAGAGCTTCAGCATTATCTTGCGCAACGGTATGCATTAAAATAACCGCTCCAGGATGTAATTGATTCATCAATGCATTGTACGCATAATCTGCGCCGCGGCGTTCATCTTTTAGCCAGTCTTTGAAAGCGATGGACCAAAACATATGGCGATAACCTAAGTCATTGCCGACTTTTAGAACTTGTTCATTAAAAGTACCTTCTGGTGGACGCGTATAAATCGTGCGTTCAATGCCAGTTAGCTCTTTTAGTTTTGCATCAAACTGCTGCCATTCTTTTTGCATTTCACTTGCAGAAAGTCGAGCCATATTCGGATGCCCATACGAATGGTTCCCAATAATATGCCCATCAGCAACCATTGTTTTCACTAAATCACTTGCGCTCGTTAAATAATGACCAGTTAAGAAAAACGTGGCAGGCGCTTTTTCTTCACGCAGTGTATTTAAAATGCTTTCGGTATAACCGTTTTCGTAGCCATTATCAAAGGTTAAATAGATAACTTTACGCTCCTTGTTTCCTTTATATATGGCACCGTATTTTTCTAACATTCCTTCTAATGGTTGGCCGATTTCAACGGTTGCGCCATCACGACTCGGCTTAAAGCCCCAATGGAATTCCTCGGCACGGGCAACGGTCATAAATGAAATAAACGTTGCGAATACAATGAAAAGTACACCGACGACATGTTGTTTATGTTTAAGCATAAAAAAGCCACCTCCTTTTCCAAGTAGGTTGCGCATATGAAAAAAATATATACGAATGTATAGCTTAAAGTTAAAAATGGAAAATACGAAGCCAACTAATTGCTAACAAGATCCGTAATGGTATCTTCAACGGAAATGAATTTAAATAAAAAATTTGCTTGTAATAATTTTTCTGGTACTACATGTTGACCTTCTAAGACAAGTATACTTTTTTCGCCAAGTACAAGTTTTAATGCAATGCTCGGGACAGGTAGCCAGTGCGGACGATGTAACGCAGCACCTAAAGATTTCCCGAAATGCTTCATTCGCTTAACATTTGGAGAAGTGAAATTAAGAGGACCAGTAAGCGTTTCATGTTCAATGACAAATAGTAAGGCATTTGCTACATCTTCAATATGAATCCAGCTAACCCATTGGTGACCTGAACCGATTGTTCCGCCGACACCAAGTCGATAGGGAAGAGTCATAAGTGGTAAGGCACCTTCATTTTTAGCTAAAATAACACCAAATCTTGCTAGGCAAGTTCGAATGCCAAGCGCTTCTGCTTTTAATGCGCGGTCCTCCCAATGCTGCACGACCGTACCTAAAAAGTCATTCGCTTTTTGTGTAGAGTTTTCTGTATAAAAAGCTGTTGTGGAAACAGGATAAATTCCAACAGCACTAGCATTTATATATACGCGGGGCTTATTTTGCAGTGCATTAAATATTCTCAGCACTTCATCAGTAGATTCCATGCGGCTTTGATAAATCTTTTCTTTTTGCTGTACTGTCCAGCGACCATCATTCAATGAAACACCGGCTAAATTGACAAATGCATCAATTCCTTCAAGTGCCGCTTCAGGGTTTGCTGAATTTGTAAGCCAATTCACAAATTGAATGCCATTTTGGAATCTATTTTCCCCTCGCGTTAACACGATGACTTCATGTCCGCTATTTAAAAGGAGACTGCTAAATTTTTTACCGACCATTCCCGTGCCACCAGCAATTGCAATTTTCACATTGAGCCCTCCAAGGAAAATCATTTATTTATAGTATACCGTTCAAGAAAAACAAAGTAAAAAGAGATATACTAAAATGGAATGCATCCATTGAGATAGTAAAAAAAGCTGAAATGAGGTGTTCAGGTGCAAACGATTACAAAAATTGGTCGCCAAAAACATAATCCAGAACGCTATAATATTTATTTAAACGAACAGTATTCCTTTGCTGTTGATGAGAACACGCTTATCAAATTTGACTTGCAAAAAGGCAAAATACTTGAGCAGTCAGAAATAGATGAAATACAATATGAGGATGAAATCGCTAAGGCATTTAATAAAGGATTAAATTTTTTAAGTTATCAAATGCGCAGTGAACATGAGGTGCGCACAAAACTGTTAGTAGCTGGACATGGTGAAGCAGTCGTTCAAGAAGCACTACATAAATTAACTAGGCTTGGCTTTTTAGATGATGCAAGCTATTCAAAGGCATTACTGGAAACGCGCAAACGGACGGCAAAAAAAGGACCAGCAGCAATCCGCCAAGATTTAATGAAAAAGGGCATTGATAAAAGCTTACAGCAAGAAGTGCTTGCGACATTTGAGCATGATGAACAAATGAAGTTAGCAATGGAATTAGCTGAAAAAGCTGTGCGCACAAATAGCAATAAAACACCAGTTCAAATAAAGCAAAAGATACAAGATATATTGCTACGAAAAGGCTATTCCTATACAGTAGTAAAAGAAATATTGGAACAGATGAAGTTCGAACGTGCAGAAGATGAATGGGAAATATTAATGGAAGATCAAGGCGATAAAATATGGCGCAAATTTTCTTCTAAATTTACCGGATATGAACTGCGTAATAAAGTAAAGCAGGCCCTTTATCAAAAGGGGTTTCCAGTAGAAGTAATCAATCAATTTATCGAACAAAAGGAGCAAGATCAACATGAATGAAATAAATTATAACTCAATGACTGAGCAAGAATTACGCCAAGAAATTGCGAATTTACGTGAAAGATCTCGTAAAGCAGAGCAATTAGGAATTGTAAATGAATTTGCAGTATACGAGCGTAAAGCGCTAATGGCTGAGGCTTATTTAGTCGATTTAGATACGATTATTCCAGGTGAGATGTACCGTATAACGGGTTCTCCAGGGGACTTTTTCCAAGTGGATTATTTAAAAGGTCGTTTTGCGTGGGGCCATCGTTTAGGTAGCGACCGTTTTGAAGAAGCGTTACCGGTATCTATTTTACAACCAATGAAAGTAGGGAAATAAGATGGAGAACACTATTGAAAAACTAACACAGGAGTTAGTAACGAAAAACCCTGAAATGCCAACAGGACGTGCAAGAGTTTGGATTGAGTTATTGTGGAGCGATTTTGAAGCAACTTCGGCCAAAGCTGGCAATAATTATCGCGGCACGGAATATACGGAAAATCTAGTGCGTCAATTAATTACAAGTTACGGTGATAAGCTGCATTTGTTTGCTGGTCGTAATCCGAAATACGCACATTTATTAGATAATAGTGAAGATACATTGAATTGAGAACAAACCTCCTTGAAAAATAAAATTCAAGGAGGTTTGTTTATAGTTATGCACGCGATTGAATCGGTAAATTATCTTTAGCTATTCATTACCCGCGCCAATTTGTAATTTTTTTTGTAGCTTATCTTCAGTAAAAATCCACCCAGTGTAGGAATTCACAATAGCCAGTTGTTCATCTAGATGTGCAACTGCAACGAATGGATAGCGATCATTGCTTCGATAGCGTAAATCAATGAGACGCAACTCGGTTAATCCATTTTCGAGTTCTGAAATTTCCCATCGATGCAGTGGAGAAAAAGATAAAAACGCTGCCATATTGGAATCTTTCAAAGCAGAGTCTATAAGTTCTGTTTTAGGAATCGGATGGATTTCAAATTTATCATAAATATTGACGGTTCTCCGGTAGGCACGTCCAACATAATAATGTGTTTTCGATTTAGCTGCAATTCGCCAATGGAAAAAGCGCATAGTTGGTGCAACGATAACAAACTCTTCATCTTGAATTGCATGGTGAACGGCTTGTTTTATCGCCTTTTGTACAGCGAAACGTAAAATGTAATAACCAATAATAATGACATACATGATGGCAAAAGTGATGACAGGATTTGCACCGAACACCCATAATAAAATACCGACGCAATGAATAGCGAAAATGAATGGATCAAAGGTATTAATTACGCCTAATGCGACCCATTTCCTTGAAAATGGACGGAGCGCCTGTGTGCCATAAGCATTGAAAATATCAACAAAAACATGAAGGAAAACCGCGAGCTGTGTCCATATCCATAAGTGCAATACATTAGCTTCAGGCATAATTAATGCTAAAATAGCGGTAATTAAAATAGGCCATAGTAAAACAGCCGGAATCGAATGTGTAATTCCACGATGATGTCGAATATAGGTCGCATTATTTCGGAGTTTTAATACCGTATCCACATCAGGAGCTTGTGAGCCGATAATTGTACCTATGATCACTGCAGTAAATGTAACAGGGTGACTTGCTACGACGGGGTCGGCAAGTGCCAAGCCGCCTAAAGCAATTCCCATAACGAAATGTGTGCCTGAATCCAATTTAGTCATCTCCTCGTTAGTGGAACCGTTAAAGAACGGAAATATTTTACAAAACCTTATAATTATAATATACCCTTTTTTAATAAAATAAAATCGAATTCTTTGGAGGAAATAGTGAATTATCAATATACGAAACAATTTCGACAATCTTTAGTAACTTGGTTTAAGAAGGAACATCGTGATTTACCTTGGAGACATACAACCGAACCTTATAATATATGGGTTTCTGAAGTAATGCTCCAACAAACAAGGGTTGATACAGTTATTCCTTATTATGACCGTTTTATGAGCAAGTATCCAACGGCTGAAAGTTTAGCATATGCACCTGAAGACGAGCTATTAAAAATGTGGGAGGGGCTCGGTTATTATTCGCGTGCTCGTAATTTACAAGCAGGAGTTCGTGAAGTAGTAGAAGTATACGGCGGGCAAGTTCCGAATAATCGCGTCGATATTTCGAAGTTAAAAGGCGTAGGACCATATACAGCTGGTGCGATATTAAGTATTGCTTACGGAAAGCCAGAACATGCGGTGGATGGCAATGTTATGCGCGTACTAAGCCGTGTTTTGAATATTGACGCGGATATTACGTTACCTAAAACGAAAAAAATATTTGAAGAAGCAGTTATGGAATTAATTGATGCTGAAAATACATCTGCTTTTAATCAAGGATTGATGGAGCTCGGTGCGTTAATTTGTACACCTACTTCACCAAAATGCTTACTTTGCCCTGTGAGAGATTATTGTACCGTATTTCATGAAGGGGACCCGACAAGCTTACCTGTGAAGACGAAAAAAGTGAAAACAAAGGATTTACACTACGATGTGTTTGTTGTACGTGATCATGAAGGACGCTTTTTGATGGAGAAGCGCGATGAAAGTGGATTGCTCGCAAACATGTGGCAATTCATTATGATTGAACGTGATGCCAGTTCGATTAGCTTAACAAAAGCAGCAGAGCAATACGAATTAAATTTAGATACGGTTTTAATTCCGTTAGTTAATTTTAAGCATGTATTCTCTCATTTGAAATGGCATGTGGACAGTTACTTAGTGGATGCAAAAGATATTACGGGGCAATTACCTGCAAATGCAACCTTTTTTACAAAGGAGCAAATTACTGATTTACCCATGCCTGTTCCAATGTTAAAAATTTGGGAGAAGTTAAAGTAGAAGTAGAAGGATTTATTCCTAGTTATACATCGATATTACCAATAACATGCAGGCATATTTTAATTCACCTCAGACCACAATAGTAAGCATGGAGGTGATATTGATGAAGAAAAATCAAAATAATCCATTGCAAAAAGGGCAACAAACGAACAAACAACAAAATAATGGAGAGGAATTTGGGCAGGAACAAGATTTAAATCAATTACAACAACAAACTCAAAAGCAAAAAACTGAGCAACGTAATAAACAATTTACGAAGCAAAATAACAACAATTTTTAATTTGCTTTGTGTTAATTAAACCTATTACAGTGTGAAAAGACGATTATTCTGGTGAAAGTGCATTCAATTGAATGCACTTTTTTCCTTTTTAGATAATGCAAAAAGAACCTTTTTCTTCACAATTATGAAAATGATGATAATCTAACTACAAGTTTTGTCAAACCATTGTTATAATGACTTAAAGACTGCTAGAATTTTTATCTTAGACGAAAAGGTGGGGCTTCAAATGGCATTACCAATAGAAGGAGAAACGATACAAATACATAGCTATAAACATAACGGTAATATCCACCGTGTCTGGCAAGAAACGATGGTTTTAAAGGCGACCAAAAATATTATTATTGGGGCAAATGAAAAAACGCTTGTTACCGAATCGGATGGACGTACATGGCTGACACGTGAACCATCTATTTGCTATTTCCATGCAGAGCACTGGTTTAATATTATTTGTATGCTTCGTGAAGATGGGGTTTATTACTATTGTAATATTAGTTCCCCATTTGTATTTGATAATAATTGTTTAAAGTATATTGATTATGATCTTGATGTCAAAGTATTTCCAGACATGAGCCATGCATTGTTAGATGAAGATGAATATGAGCAGCATAAAAAGGAAATGAATTATCCAGAAGTAATCGATAAAATTTTAAAGAGAAATGTAAAAACGTTAATAAGTTGGATTGAACAACGACGTGGCCCATTCGCACCGGACTTTATTCAAGTATGGACAAACCGCTACGAACTACTTAGTGAAATTCAAGCAAATAAAGAATAGCTAAAACACGAGCAAACCATTGGGAATGAAGTTTGCTTGTGTTTTTTATTTGGAGAAATGCAAATAATACCTTAAAGCATAAAATTTATTTCAAAAAGAAGGGTATGGTATGATAGGGATTGTCGCAAAATTTCTGAAGGGATGTGTTTTTTGCAGTGGACAGTATTAAGCGGTATTTGCGCTTCGTAAAGCCATATAAATTTCTACTCTTTTTAACAATAATTATTGGGATTATTAAATTTACAATCCCATTATTTTTACCTTGGTTATTACAAATCGTATTAGACGATATTTTATTAAATGATAATTTATCAAAAGATGAAAAAACATCGCAACTTTTTACATGGATTGGAATAGGCTTAGTGCTATTTTTCGTTATTCGTCCGCCAATTGAGTATTATCGCCAATATTTTGCTCAAAATTTAAGTAATAATATTTTATTTGATATTCGTAAAGAGCTTTATGGCCATTTACAGAAGCTTAGTTTAAAATATTATGCCAACACGCGCGCGGGAGAAGTGATCTCACGTGTTATAAACGATGTTGAGCAAACGAAAAACTTTGTCATGACGGGGTTAATGAATTTATGGCTTGACCTTGTCACAATCATTATTGTCGTAGCAATTATGTTTAAAATGGATGTGAAGCTGACACTTGTCTCACTTATTGCATTGCCGTTTTACATGATTAGTGTGAAATATTTCTTCGGTAAGCTACGTAGTTTAACAGGAGCACGCTCGCAAGCATTAGCAGGTGTACAAAGTTATTTGCATGAACGTGTTGCAGGAATGAGTATTATTAAAAGTTTTACTTTGGAAAAGCATGAGCAGAAAATTTTTGATGAAACAAATGGAGAGTTTTTAAATAAAGCATTAGATCATTCACGCTGGAATGCGAAATCCTTTGCGGTAGTTAATACGATTACCGATATGGCACCGTTAATAATTATTGGCTTTGCAGGTTATTTGTATTTATACCAAGACTTAACAATAGGTGTGATGGTGGCGTTTTATGCGTATATTGACAGACTTTACGGTCCACTACGTCGATTAGTTAGCTCATCTACAGTGTTAACACAGTCAATTGCTTCGATGGACCGGATGTTTGAATTAATGGATGAAAAATACGATGTTCAAAATAAAGACAATGCAATTGAATTGCCAAAAGCGCAAGGAAAGTTACAATTTGAAAATGTGACATTTAAATATGAAGAAAGTGGAAATACAATATTGAACAAGGTAGATTTCACGATTGAGCCAGGACAAACAGTGGCATTCGTTGGCATGAGTGGCGGCGGTAAATCGACCATTGTAAGCTTAATTCCACGCTTCTATGACGTTGTAGAAGGTGCGGTAAAAATCGATGACTTGGACGTACGCGATGTGACGACACCATCTTTACGCGCACAAATCGGAATTGTGTTACAGGATAATATTTTATTTAGTGATTCTGTAAAGCAAAATATTTTAATGGGGAATCCAACTGCATCGGAAGAACAAATTATTGCTGCTGCCAAGGCGGCCAATGCACATGACTTTATTATGAATTTGCCAGAAGGATACGATACGAAAGTGGGCGAGCGCGGTGTCAAGCTGTCTGGTGGTCAAAAACAGCGTGTCGCGATTGCACGAGTATTTTTAAAAGACCCGCCAATCTTAGTATTGGATGAAGCGACTTCTGCACTTGATTTAGAAAGCGAAGCATTAATTCAAGACTCGCTTGACCGACTTGCAAGTGATCGTACAACGATTGTCATTGCACACCGCTTGTCGACAATTACACATGCAGATAGGATTTTCGTCATTGAACATGGGGAAGTGGCAGAGTCAGGCAATCATGAGCAACTAATGAATCAACATGGTGCGTACTATAATTTATTCCAAGTACAAAAATTAGATTAGATTCAATTTGCATAATGCGGTTATTTAGAAATAGTTTAAAGTATTGAAGTAAAAAGTGAATTTATATAGCTAAAAGCACATCATTTTTGAAATTGAAATGATGTGCTTTTTCTATGCAAAAATAAATGATTTTCACTTAAAATATATGTTAGAATAATATTCGGAAAATTCGGAATTTTATAAAGTTGTAACATTTTGATGTTTAAAGAATATTAAATCACATTTTTATTACTATTCAGAAAATTTAATAAATAATATTTTTTAGAATATTGTATATTGTTAGACTTTGGTTTATCATAAGGTCTATTCGAAATTCGTTATTCAGAAAATAGGGGGAACAAGATGACACGTAAAGTACTTCTTGATGTGAAAGGTTTAGAAACAACTTTCTTCACAGATGACGGCGCAGTTCAAGCTGTAGATAATATACATTTTGATGTTCATGAAGGTGAAATTCTTGGCATCGTAGGGGAATCTGGATGTGGAAAAAGTGTAACATCACTGTCAATCATGGGGTTAGTACCAAGCCCACCAGGTAAAATTACGAACGGAGAAATATTGCTAGAGGGCAAAGACTTAACAAAATTAACGGATAAACAAATGCGCGCTGTTCGTGGTAAAGATGTTGCAATGATCTTCCAAGAGCCAATGACATCGTTGAATCCATTATTTACTATAGGCAATCAATTAGTGGAAGCGATTCGTATACATAATAAATCTTGGTCCAAAAAGCAAGCTATAGCAAGAGCAATCGAAATTATGAAGTTAGTAGGTTTACCTCGTTCGGAAGAGCTTATTAATGAATATCCACACCAACTGTCAGGTGGGATGCGTCAACGTGTCATGATTGCTATGGCGTTAGTATGTGATCCGAAAGTACTTATTGCGGATGAGCCTACAACAGCATTGGATGTAACGATTCAAGCGCAAATTTTAAAACTAATGAAGGATTTAAATGAGCGTTTGAATACGGCGATTTTATTAATTACGCATGATTTAGGTGTAGTCGCAGAAACATGTGAACGTGTAGTTGTTATGTATGCAGGGCAAGCGGTTGAAGAAGCGCCAGTAAAGGAGATTTTCAAAAATCCACAACACCCATATACACAAGGCTTGATACAATCGGTTCCAGATATGCGCTATAAAAAAGATAGTTTATTTTCGATTCCGGGTAATGTTCCGAAACCGGGCTCTATTAAAACAGGGTGTCGATTTGCTGCGCGTTGTCAGTATGTCACAGAACGTTGTACGGCTGAAACACCAGCATTATTTGAACTATCTAGTACACATAAATCTCGTTGCTTCTTAGTAGAGGAGGGCATCAAACAATGAGTAAAGTATTATTAAAAGTTAATAATTTAAAGAAATACTTTCCCATTCGAACAGGTATGTTTGCACGTGTAACAGGGCATGTAAAGGCTGTTGACGATGTTTCGTTTGAAGTGTATGAAGGTGAAACACTAGGTATCGTTGGTGAATCGGGTTGTGGGAAGTCAACAACTGGGCGGACGATAATGCGCTTAACTGAACCAACTGAAGGAAAAATCGAATTTGATGGCACAGACTTAACGGATTTATCTAATGAGGATATGCGTAAAATACGACGTGAAATTCAAATGGTCTTTCAAGATCCGTATGCTTCTCTTAATCCACGTCATACAATCGAAAAAATTTTAGAAGAGCCATTAATTGTACACGGTATGGGTGATGGTGCTGAACGAAAGAAAAAAGTAATGGAATACTTAAAAATTGTTGGATTAAGTGAATATCACGCAAAACGTTACCCTCACCAATTTAGTGGTGGTCAGCGTCAACGTGTAGGTATTGCGCGCGCATTAATGACAAATCCCAAATTAATTATTGCGGATGAACCTGTGTCTGCATTAGATGTATCCATTCAAGCGCAAGTATTAAATTTGATGAAACAGTTACAGGAAGATTTAAAGTTAACGTATATTTTCATTGCCCATGATTTAGGGGTAGTGCGTCATATAAGTGACCGAGTAGGGGTTATGTATTTAGGTCGTATGGTAGAACTGGCAACGAGTGAATCCTTGTACGATAAACCGTTACACCCATATACACAAGCATTACTTTCGGCTGTACCTATTCCGGATCCAGAATTCCAGGGAGATCAAATGTTATTGACTGGAGATATTCCGAGTCCATCAAATCCACCTTCTGGATGTACATTCCACACACGCTGTCCATTCGCGACGGAAGAATGTAAACAAAAAGCACCAAACTTAAGAGAAATTAAACCAGGTCACTCAGTTGCTTGTCATTTATATAATGACCAGTAACGTTTGATATAACTACATAAGAAGAGGGGAAGTAAGGATATGAAGAACAAATTTTGGTCACTAGGATTTTTGCTAGTACTAGTAATTTCAGTTTTAGCAGCTTGTGGCAGCGATTCAAGTTCAACAGAAACAAAATCTGGTGACGGAGAATCTAAAGAAAAAGAGCAAGTATTAGTATTCGGTCGTGGAGCAGATTCTGTATCACTTGATGCAGCAGCAGTTACTGACGGCGAATCGATTAAAGTAACACAAAACATTTTCGAAACACTATTAAATTTCAGTGAAGGTGACACAACTGTTCAACCTGGTTTAGCAAAAGAATGGACAGTTTCTGAAGACGGTTTAACTTACACATTTACGTTAGAAGAAGGTATTAAGTTCCATGATGATACGGACTTTAACGCTGAAGCTGTAGTGAAAAACTTTGAACGTTGGAGCGCTGGTGCAGAAGATGAGTTCTATTACTACAACTCAATGTTCAAAGCTGAGGGCAAAAACATTATTGCTAAAGTGGAAGCTCCAGACGAAAAAACAGTCGTATTTACATTAGCACGTCCACAAGCACCATTCTTAAAAAATATTGCAATGGCTCTTTTTGGTATCGCTTCACCAACTGCATTTGAAGCAGCAGGTGATACATTTGGCGACAACCCAGTAGGTACAGGTCCATTTAAATTTGTAGAATGGAAACGTAATAATTCAATTACGCTTGAAAAAAATGAAAACTACTGGAAAGAAGGATTACCGAAATTAGATAAAGTAATCTTCCGTTCGATTCCAGATAACTCAGCACGATTAAATGATTTAGTATCAGGAGCGATCGATTTAGCAGATGGAATTAACCCATCTGACGGTTTACAAATTGAAAATAACGCGGATTTACAATTAATTGAACGACCATCAATGAACATTGGTTACTTAGGTTTAACAGTAACTCGTGCACCATTTGATAACAAATTAGTACGTCAAGCAGTAAACCATGCAATTGATAAACAAGCTATTGTTGACGCATTTTACGATGGTCGCGCAGATGTAGCAATCAACCCGATGCCGTCTTCAATTTCAGGTTACAACGATGAAGTTAAGGATTATGATTACAATCCAGAAAAAGCGAAAGAATTATTAGCTGCAGCTGGTTATGACGGTAAAGAAATTGAACTATGGGCAATGCCAGTACCACGTCCATACATGCCAGACGGTGCAAAAGTTGCTGAAGTTATTCAAAAGAACTTAGCAGACGTTGGTATGAAATCTAAAATCGTTACTTATGAATGGGCAACGTATTTAGAAAAAGCACAAAACGGTGAAGCGGATGCATTTATGTTAGGGTGGACTGGTGATAACGGTGACCCAGATAATTTCTTATATACATTACTTGACCGCGATACAATTGGTTCAAACAACTATTCTTTCTACGACAATCCAGAAGTGCATAAATTATTAATCGATGCACAATCAGAAGTTGATGAAGCAAAACGTATCGATCTTTACAAACAAGCGCAAGTAATTATTAAAGATGACGCTCCATGGGTACCATTAGCACACTCAACACCATTACTTGGTGCTTCTAAATCTGTAACGGGCTATGCACCACACCCAACAGGTTCTGAATCTTTAGAAAACGTTTCAATGCAATAATTAAGGGGGGAGAAGGAAGGTTTCTTGCCAAACCTTTCTTCCTTTCTTTATAAGTACAGTTATTCATAGAGCACACTCAAAATAGAATCAAATTCTACATACGAGTACGAATTTGTTGATGAAGTTAGTAAATGAGCTTTCAAACAATGAAGCAGAATAGCTATTCGAAAATGATTAATGGAGAGGTGAAGACAATGCTTCACTACATAGGGAAAAGACTTTTACATTTAATTCCGGTACTACTTGGGATGACGTTTGTTGTTTTCTTAATTATTCGTGCAATTCCGGGTGATCCGGCACAGGTAATTTTAGGGCAACAAGCAACAGAACAGGCAATGGCCGCATTACGTGCAAAATTAGGTCTAGACAATCCTTGGTATGTGCAATATTTTGATTATTTAAAAGGTCTTCTTACAGGGGATTTAGGGGAGTCTTTAAGAACAGCGCAAGCAATTTCAAGCGAGGTTTGGCCGTATTTAGCTGCGACATTCGAACTTGCAATTTTTGCAATGATTCTAGCAGTCATTATCGGTATGAACGCGGGGATTATTTCAGCTTGGTTCCAAAATTCTTGGTTTGACTATGTGGCAATGATTATCGCTTTAATCGGTGTTTCAATGCCTATCTTCTGGCTTGGTTTATTGGAGCAATGGGTTTTTAGTATTAACTTAGGCTGGCTTCCAACTTCAGGACGTGAAGAAGTTCGCGACCCAATAAATGCGATTACAAATTTTTACTTAATTGATACGCTTATTCAAGGGCGTTTTGATCAATTTGTTGTAGCAATTAAGCATTTAATTTTACCAGGTATAGCACTAGCAACAATACCAACTGCCATTATTGCACGTATGACGCGTTCTTCAATGCTTGAAGTAATGCGCTCTGATTACGTTCGTACAGCTCGTGCAAAAGGGCAAAAAATGTTCATTGTTATTTATAAGCATGCACTGAAAAATGCATTAATTCCAGTATTAACAGTTATCGGTTTACAGCTAGGGATGCTTTTAGGTGGAGCGATTTTAACAGAAACAATTTTCAGTTGGCCAGGAATCGGTCGTTATATTTATGAGGCGATCGGCTATCGTGACTATCCCGTAATTCAGTCGGGTATTCTAATCGTTGCGTTCATATTCGTAATGATCAATTTAATTGTTGATATTTTATATACGGTTATTGATTCAAGAATTAAGTACAACTAGAAGGAGGGATCGACATGTCTGAACTAGCATCCAAGCAAATCGTTGCACAAGAAAAAGTTGCAGGTCCATGGAAAGAGGCTTGGCGTAGCTTTAGGAAAAGTAAAGCCGCTCTTTTCGGATTAGCAATTGTTGCGTTCTTTATCATTATTGCGATAATTGGTCCTCGAGTTGCACCATTCGGAATGAATGACCAATTATTAACAAATAGATTACTGCCACCATCCGCAGAGCATTGGTTTGGAACGGATGATTTAGGACGAGATATTTTTTCGCGAGTTTTATATGGTGCGCGTATTTCCCTAACAGTTGGTTTTTCAGCAGTATTACTATCAGCTGTTATGGGGAGTTTTCTAGGTATTATTGCAGGCTACTATGGTCGATGGATTGATACAATTATTTCGCGCATTTTTGATATTATGTTAGCATTCCCGAGTATATTACTTGCGATAGCGGTAGTTTCAATTTTAGGACCATCGCTTCAAAATGCATTAATTGCAATTGCTATTATTAATGTACCTACATTCGGTCGATTAATCCGTTCGCGTGTATTGATGATTAAACAGGAAGAGTATATTGTAGCAGCAAGAGCAATCGGGATGAAAAATTCACGAATATTGTGGAATCATATTTTACCAAACTCTATGACACCAGTAATTGTACAAGGTACATTAGCGATTGCTACAGCGATTATTGAAGCTGCTGCATTAGGGTTTTTAGGGTTAGGTGCTGTTGCGCCACAAGCAGAATGGGGAAAAATGTTAGCTGATGCACGCGTTTATTTTATTAATGCACCGTGGGCAATGGTATTCCCGGGGATTTCGATTATGCTAACGGTTATTGGCTTTAACTTGATGGGGGACGGTTTACGTGATGCCCTCGATCCAAAAATGAAAAATTAATTGAAGTTTAAATAACCTTTGATTGAATACATTCAATCAAAGGTTATTTTTTTGATTTATCCGTTTTGATATATATTTAACTAATGAATCTAACCTTTAAAAAACCTTTTTGAAAAAGGTGGAGTTGATTTCTATCTCGGTCCAGACGCTTTTCGCGATTACGGCTCCCCTTCATTCTAATCAACTCTTTCTATTCAAGTTTATATCTCTATCATGTCTATTCCTAATGAAAAGATAGAAAATTTTGTTGGGATTATATTTAGAGAAAGTGTGTATAAACGAGTTGAAAATAACAGTTGGAAGATAATTCTTGTAAAAAATAGCAAAATATTATACTCTAAAATAAAGACTGACTTTTCAGAATAATAAGAGTAGATACCGTGGATTGGAAAGTTATTGTACCGATAGCCGATGAACCGATTTAGATTGAGCGTGTATCATGCGAAGCGTTATCCTCATCAAATGTCCTAAAACTGCAAGAAGTTCCACTAGGTCATTCTGTAGCGTGTCATTTATATAATGAGGCGTCGCAATGATAATAGAACAAAATATAGGGGGTATTTCTATTGAAAAAAGGTAAATTGTATTTTTTAGGACTTATGTTGCTTTTAGCAATGTCGGTATTTTTAGCTGCGTGTAATACCGATGATGAAGGTTCTACTGGTGAGGATAAAAATGCAACAAATACGGATGGGAGTACCGATAGCGCTACAAAAGATGAGACAAGCCCTTCAATACCCCAAGATTTAGTATTTGGTCGTGGAGCAGACTCCGTATCGCTTGACCCTGGTATTGTAACAGATGGGGAGTCATTCAAAGTAACTCAAAATTTATTTGAAACATTAATTAATTTTGGGGAACAAGATACAACAATTAACCCAGGTCTTGCGAAATCTTGGGAAATTAGTGACGATGGTTTGACTTACACATTTGAATTACAAGAAGGTGTAAAATTCCATGATGGCACAGACTTTAATGCAGAAGCTGTAATAAAAAATGTAAACCGCTGGAAAGCTGGAAAAGAAGATGCTTTTTACTACTTTAACTCAATGTTTAAAGCAGAAGGCGAAGATATTATTAAGGATGTTGTAGCGCAAGCTGATCATACAGTAGTATTCACGCTTTCTCGCACACAAGCTCCATTTTTGAAAAACTTAGCAATGAGTCCATTTGGTATTGCATCACCAACTGCATTTGAAGCAGCAGGCGATGCATTTGGTGATCAACCAGTTGGTACGGGTCCATTTAAATTTACAGAATGGAAACGAAATGAATCGATTACAATCGAAAAATTCGCAGATTATTGGCAAGATGGTTTGCCGAAATTAAATAAAGTCATCTTCCGTTCGATTCCAGATAACTCAGCTCGCTTAAATGCATTAATCGCTGGAGAAATTGATTTAGCGGACGGGGTGAATCCTTCAGATGGTAAGACAGTTGAAGGGAATGCAGATTTACAACTAATTGAACGTCCGTCTATGAATATTGGCTATTTAGGTTTAACAAATACGCGAGCGCCATTTGATAATAAGCTCGTTCGACAAGCAGTAAACTATGCGATTGATAAACAAGGAATTGTTGATGCATTCTTTGAAGGACGTGCAGAAGTTGCAGTAAACCCAATGCCTTCATCAATTAGTGGCTATAATGATGCGATTACTGGCTATCCATATGATCCAGAAAAGGCAAAGGCATTATTAAAAGAAGCAGGTTATGATGGCAAGGAGATTGAACTATGGGCAATGCCAGTACCACGTCCATACATGCCAGATGGTGCAAAAGTTGCTGAAGTTATTCAAAAGAATTTAGAAGATGTTGGAATGAAATCGAAAATCGTTACTTATGAATGGGCGACGTATTTAGATAAAGCTAAAGACGGTGAAGCAGATGCGTTTATGCTTGGTTGGACAGGCGATAACGGAGATGCAGATAACTTTATTTACACGTTATTAGATGAAGACAATATTGGAAGTAATAACTACGCATACTATAAAAATGATGAAGTACATGATTTATTAATCAAAGCGCAGTCAGAAACAGATGAAAATGTACGAATTGATCATTACAAAAAGGCGCAAGAAATTATTCATGATGACGCACCGTGGGTACCACTTGCACACTCAACGCCATTACTTGGAGCGAAGTCTGGTGTGAAAGGCTTTTTACCACATCCAACTGGTTCTGATAAATTATTAAATGTAACGATAGAATAAGTTTTATTGGTTAGCTTAATCCAAAAATGAAAAATTAAAAAGATGGTGGAACGCTTGAGAATTTAGCGTTTCACCATCTTTTTTAATAAAAATCGGATTCTAAATCAACATTTATTTCTTTGCTATGGTAGCTGCGATAAGAAACGATTAAAGTATCTAAATGCTCTAAGTTTTCCTCGTAGTCTAATATGCGCGATAAAATGTAAAGCAAATGATAACTTGAAAATTGCTCATCCTCAGTAGCTTCTTCCTGAGCAGTGGCGATTTGCTGGATGAATTGCTCCATTAATTCAGCACCTTGTAAATATTCCTCATGGCGCGTCCACTTTGAATGCTCAGGTCTTAGTTTGCCAGTATACTTCAATAATAATTGCTCATGATACGTTAGTAAAAAATCTAAACGCTCTTGAATGATCAATTGAAATTGTACTGGTAATTTACCAAGTTCATTTTCATGTTTGTGTAGTCGTATGAGTAGTTCGTAGCTTTTTTTAGATGTTAGGATCATTTGACGATAGACAACAAGCTTGCGGGCCTTCGCGAACTGATGTTTCTTTACATAGCTACGATCTTCTTTGAAAAAATCGTACATTGTATTTAATTCGCTCAATCGAGATTTTAATTTTGTGATTGTTATTTTTGTTGATACGTGTTCACTTGCTTGACGAACGGCAAGTCGTGTCCAGCGAATAATATCATCTTGTACTGCATTAATATTTTTAAATAACTTAATTTCATATTTTGGCGGTAAAAAGATTAAGTTGACGATAAACGCAGCAAATACCCCGAGCATAACCGTACCAAAGCGAATTAAACCGAACATAACAAATTCATCTCCAGGTACCTCCATAATGGCGATAACTGTTACAAGTGCAAGAGAAATGGACTTTTCAAATTTTAGCTTCATCATTAATCCGATAACGATAATAGCAGCAATCCCAATTGCAACGATATGATGCCCGAAAATTAATCCGAAGCTAACGGCAATAATCGCACCAATTAAGTTCGCTTGTATTTGCTCTAAAATTGTAAGGAAAGAGCGATAAATGGATGGCTGTATTGCGAAAACTGCAGCAATCCCTGCAAATACAGGAGATGGGACATTTAAAAGTTCTGCCAAAAATAATGCAAATACAATTGCAACGCCCGTTTTTAAAACACGTGCACCTAATTTCATAGGGAGTGGCTCCTTTTTCGGAAATTATAACGAGCTGCTACAACTAAGTAATACTTTTGAAATAGCAGCTCATCATAATTAAATACTATAAATCACAAGGAATTATAATTTAGAAAATGCATAATGTACAGCTTGTATCGTTTCTTGAATATCTGCTTCTGTATGTTCGGTCGTTAAGAACCAAGCTTCATATTTAGACGGGGCTAAGTTTATGCCTTGAGAAATCAAAAGCTTGAAGAAACGTCCGAATTTTTCGCCGTCTGTATTTTCAGCTTGCTCATAATTTTCTACTTTTTCATTTGTAAAGTATACCGCTAAAGCACCTTTAAGGCGATTGATTGTAATTGTGACATTATACTTTTCAGCCGCTGCTAAAATACCTTCTTCGAGCAATGCACCTAAACGATCCATTTCCTCATAAATACCTGGTTGTTGTAAAACTTCTAAACAGGCAATACCAGCTTGCATACTTGCAGGGTTACCAGCCATCGTACCGGCTTGATAAGCAGGTCCAAGTGGAGCAACGGTATTCATCACTTCTAGGCGCCCACCGTATGCACCGATTGGTAAACCACCACCAATAACTTTCCCAAGGGCTACTAAGTCAGGTGTTAAGCCTAGCATTGTATGTGCTGCACCATAGTGGAAACGGAAAGCGGTAATTACTTCATCGTGAATTGTAAGTGCGCCATATTCTTTAGCTAAAGCATGTACATGTTCAAGGAAGCCTATGTTTGGTTCAACAATGCCGAAATTTCCTACGATTGGCTCGATTAAAATAGCAGCAATTTGCTCGCCCCATTTTTCCATCGTTAGCGTAAATTCTTCTGCATCATTAAAGGGTACAGTAATGACTTCTGTTGCGACATTTTTGGGAACACCTGCAGAATCTGGCGTGCCAAGTGTAGCGGGACCAGAACCGGCAGCAACTAATACTTGGTCGAAGTGACCGTGATAGCAACCCGCAAACTTAATAATTTTAGTACGACCCGTATAGGCACGTGCCACACGTACTGTCGTCATAACCGCTTCGGTACCGGAGTTATTGAAGCGAACTTTATCTAATGTAGGAATCGCTTCTTTTAACATTTTAGCGAAAATAATTTCATGCTCTGTTGGTGTTCCGAATAATACACCTGTTTCTGCGGCATGCGCAATCGCTTTTGCAATATGTGGGTGACCATGACCTGTGACGATAGGTCCGTATGCAGCTAAGTAATCAATATAACGGTTGTCATCTACATCCCAAAAGTAAGCGCCTTTTCCACGAGTCATGAATACAGGGGCACCACCACCAACTGCTTTATATGAGCGTGAAGGACTATTAACGCCCCCGACGATATGTTGCAATGCTTCTTCATGAAGTTGTTCTGATTTAGTATGTTTCATTATAAAATACCTCCAAATAGTTGCGATAAATAATTTCTCTACTATTGTAATATGTATTCGTAGTGAACGCCAAAGAATTTGAAACAATGTGCAATGTTTTGTACGATAGAAGAAAATAGGAGGTATTATCGATGCTACTAGAAAATCAAAAAGCACCGTTATTTTCATTAGTAAATGAAAAAGGTGAATTAATTCATTTAGAAGATTATATAGGGAAAAATGTCATACTGTATTTTTATCCAAAAGATATGACACCAGGCTGTACGACTGAAGCATGTGATTTCCGAGATGCACATGGAGAGTTTTCCGATCTGAATGCCGTAATTTTAGGAGTGAGTATGGATGATGCCAGCCGCCATACAAAATTTATAGAGAAACAAGGGCTACCTTTTTCTTTGTTAGTGGACGCTGATCACCAAGTAGCAGAAAGTTACGGTGTATGGACATTGAAGAAAAATTTCGGCAAAGAGTATATGGGTATTGAGCGTACAACTTTTTTAATTAATGAGCAGGGCATTGTTGAAAAAGAATGGCGCAAAGTTCGAGTGAAAAATCATATTGAAGATGTGTTAAACTATTTAAAAAATCGATAAAAAACAATGAACATAGCGTCATTGTACAAGGGGGATTATTTTATGGTGGTGGTTTATTTCACATTTGAGCCAAGAGAAGATTTAAAAGCGCCGTTAATCGCGCAGTTTCCACAGGTGAATTTTGTATTTGATTCAAAATTAGATGTAGCGAACTTACGAGAGGCTCATATTTTAGTAACGTATGGAGAAGATTTAATAGAGCAGCGGGTTGATGAGGCGATAAATTTAGAGTGGATTTTCGTAGCTTCGGCAGGGGTTGAAAAAATGCCAGCAGCAGCGATCGCAAAGCGTGATATTTTAGTTTCCAATGTACGTGGCATCCACAAAAAGCCGATGACAGAGTCTGTTTTAGCTCATATTTTAGCATTGAAGCGCGGACTTCCATTTATTTATGAACAGCAGTCGAAAGGTCAATGGAATAAAAAAGCGAATTTGTCAGAGTTAAATGGTAGTACGGCACTGATTATTGGACCTGGAGCAATTGGCAGTGAAATTGGGCGAATTCTTCAAGCATTTGATGTTTACACAATTGGCTGCAATCGTTCAGCAGAAGCAGCAGCTTATATGGATGAAACTCACTTCCTAGGCGATGTGGCACAATATTTACCGAAAGCGGATATTATTATTTCCATGCTTCCTGCTACAAAATATACGAAGCATTTATTAGGATATGAACATTTTGAATTAATGAAAGAATCCGCCATTTTTATGAATTTTGGCAGAGGTGATTTGGTTGATACAAATGTGCTAGTACAAGTGATGAAAGAACAATTGATAGCTCATGCGGTGTTAGATGTTTACGAAATCGAACCGCTACCTATGGATAGTCCGCTTTGGAAATTAGATAATGTGACATTATCACCGCACTTTTCAAGTCACTCTTCTCGTTATGTAGAGCGAAGTTTAGACATTTTTAAACCGAGCTTGGAGCAATGGTTAAATGGCGAACGCAATTTAGAAAACAAAATGAATTTGCTGCGCGGCTACTAATTGAGAATGGAAAATGAAGAAAGCTATATTTTGGGGAATCTATTTTCAATAAGCCATTTGGTAAATAGTTAGTGGAAGATGGAAATACTTTCGATTAAATCTAAATAAGCAATTGTTGACAAGATGTAGATGAATTAGCTACACTATTTATAACAATTATAAATTAATAATATGTATGAAGAGAGGTGCATGACGATGTCTGAACTGCATTTAAAGGATGCGCTGGACACGTTAAAGTCTACTGGTGTAAGAATTACTCCTCAGCGTCATGCGATTTTAGAATATTTAATTCAAAGTATGATTCACCCTACAGCTGATGATATATACAAAGCACTTGCTGACAAGTTTCCGAATATGAGCGTTGCCACAGTATATAATAATTTACGCGTATTTCGTGAAGTGGGCTTAGTGAAGGAGTTAACTTACGGTGACGCTGCAAGTCGATTTGATTTTGCAACGGGAGATCATTACCATATTAGCTGTGAAAGCTGTGGTAAAATTGTCGATTTCCATTACCCAGGGTTAAATGAGGTAGAACAATTTGCAGCACATATGACAGGCTTTAAAGTAAATTCACATCGTTTAGAAGTGTATGGTACTTGCCCAGAGTGTGTTGAAAACAGCTCAGAAAAGGCTTTATAATAGTTAAAAACCTAGTAACGTCTAAGTTACTAGGTTTAATTTTGTCCAAAAAAGATAGTACATGCTTCTTAATTACTGGCTCTTTTTACTATTATAACTTTGATCGAATTCTTTGCCTTCCAGATTTTGATCAAGTGTAAGTGGTTCATTACAATACATACATAAATCAACACGACCTAAAACTTTTGTCCACTTACCGCATTCGGGACAGACAACTTGTACTGCACGAGTTGATAACAGTCCAATCCATCCATAAACTGCCGTACTTCCAATAATACAAAGTAAACCAACAGACATAAAGATTAGAACTAATATTTGATTTTCTCTAAAGAAAATAGCTCCATACATTATTACGAAGCCGATAAAAATAAGTGCTAATGCAAAGGAACGAATTTTATTAATTTTATTGTTATACTTTTTCATGTAGTTTGCCTCCCAATCTAAACTATACTATAACATAGATTGGAATCCATTTAGTAGAGAAGAAAAGGGGTCCATTTTCATAATTCGCATTTTTTAAATTGATTTTAAAGGGTTTGTGCATTAGGATGTCGAAATTATGCATGAAGCATTATATGTAAAAAGTTCGTGTTGAAAGAGTATGTGGAGTTTCTTGTAATATGAATTACTATCTAAGAATGCTCTATTTTAATGGCAATATTAAAAGACAGTAAGTAAAGCAATAATTGAGGAGGATAAATATGGAGCATATTTTGCGACCAATATACCAGGAACGTGCAAGTCAACCTGATACACTAGGTGTTATTTTGATTAATAAACGTGAGGATGCACCAAATGTGACGGATACATTTGATGCAGTTCTTCTTATTATAGTAAAAGAAGCAGATCACCCGATTTTTTCTAAGCACTATACATATGGTGATTCGAAAACAGTGATGCATATTATAACTGAAGAACGATTACGTAAATGGATTTTTATTGGGTCTAATAAACGTTTAGTTGATTGGATTTTCTACGGTAAAATTATGTTCGATCGAAATGAGTTTTTATTTAAATTACGCTCAGAGTTACAGGAGTTCCCATTTTTCGGTCGGAAATTAAAAACGGGTATTCAATTTTCGAAATTAATTCGCCGTTATCAAGAGGGAAAAGAATTATTTGAAAGTGGTCATCATTTAGATTCTTATAATCACGTTGTGGCATTGCTACACCATTTAGGACGATTATCAATTATTGATAGTGGCCTATATCCAGAAGTGACGGTATGGTCCCAAGTGAAAAGAATTGAACCTGCAATTTATAAGTTATATGAAGAATTGATTTTAAGTAACGAAAGTTTAGAAAAACGTTTAGAGCTTTTATTTCTAGCTGGAGAGTTTTTAATTAACTCAAGAACGAATGATGGCGGGCAACATATATTAGAAACGATGTTAGAACAGCCGAGTTGGACGATTCAAGAACTACATAATCATCCTGAATTAAGTTACTATTCCACAGACTTAGAAGTGTTTGTTGAATATTTAATTGAAAAGGGATTAATTCATGTAGAACCGATTATTGCGAAGAATGAGGCTATTTTCCACAGGAATTACTACGTAGACAAGCAATTTGTTGAAAGTGAATATGGTTTATAGTATATTTAACAGAGCGTTTTTTTACGCTCTGAATTTTTTTTATAAAAAGTATTGACGAAACATTGCATAGTATTGTAATATATTAATTGTCGCTAAGACGTACTCGAAGTAACGAGTTGTTTAATCAAGTTAACCTCAAAAAATTTTTTCAAAAAAGTTGTTGACAAAGAAAAACAGGAATGTTAAATTAGAGAAGTCGCAAAAACAGCGTACGAACAACATGAACCTTGAAAACTGAACAAGCAAACGTTAATGATTTAAACGTTTAAGTGATGAATTTAAACAAATTATAGATATCAACTTTATGTTGATACGCTAGCAAAGTAAATGAGCTTTCAAACTAACTATTATGGAGAGTTTGATCCTGGCTCAGGACGAACGCTGGCGGCGTGCCTAATACATGCAAGTCGAGCGGACTTT